>DCAL01000108.1:419-9699 GCA_002311975.1 Fidelibacterota bacterium UBA1134
CGCTCATAAGCAAGTTCATCTCGGCCGTCATGAATCCCGGTCATGAAGTCCTCTATCCCAATCCCGGCTACCCCATCTACGAATCCCAGATTGAATTTCAGGGGGGCGTTGCCGTCCCGTACGGCTACGTTCAGACGAAGGAAGGATTCGCTATCGATATGGACAGGCTTTTTCGTTCTATCACAGACAGGACGACGATTTTGATATACAATAATTATCAGAATCCCATCAGCGCCGAATCCAGCGAAGAGGAGATGAGAATCCTTGCTGAACTTGCAGTTGAGCGTGATTTGTGGGTTTTTTCTGATGAAGCCTACTTTGAGATGCGCTACGGCGGTAAACCGCAATCCATCGTGGCGTTGCCGGGGATGCTGGAACGCACCGTGATTCTCTATACTTTTTCCAAAAAGTTCGCCATGACAGGGTGGCGCTTGGGGGCAGGCATCGGACCGGAGAAGGTGATCAAAGTTATTACCAAGTTGAATACGAATCACGAATCGTGCTCTAACCACTTCATTCAGTGGGCCATGGTGGACGGGCTCAACGGTGATCAGTCAGGACCGGAAAGAATTCTCGAAATTCTTAAAGAGCGCAGAGACGCTGCTGTGGACGCTCTCAACGGCATCAACGGCATTGACGTCGCCCTCCCCAACAGTACCTTCTATCTCTTTCCCAATGTTACCTCTGTCATGGAACGCAAGGGATTTACGGACATCGGCGAGCTTCAGACCGAGGTGCTCCATGAGACGGGAGTCTCCTTCTGCACCCGGAACCATTTCGGCCGACCGCTTGCCGATGAGCAAGATTTTTATATCCGTCTTGCCTATTCTGGCATTGATGTGGAGAATATCGAGGAGGGATTGGGGAGGCTGAAAGAGTACTTCGAGGCATGAAGGTCGCAGTCAGAAACTGAGGTATCAACGATCTTATAAAGAACTGTGTTCTGAAGACAACATGAAGCAGATAGTGCTGTTTGAAAGACATATCGCCCTCGGCGCCAAGATGGTTCCTTTTGCTGGTTTTGAGATGCCCATTCAGTACAGCAGCATCCTCGAAGAACACAGCGCCGTGCGCGAAGGGGTTGGGCTGTTCGACCTCTCCCATATGGGCGAGTTTGAGATCGGCGGCAGTGGCGCCAAACGGTTCCTGCAGAAAGTAACCATCAATGATGTAGCTCGGCTTGAAGTTGGTCAGGCGCAGTATACCGCCATCTGCAACGAGAACGGGGGAATCATAGACGATTGTGTGCTGTACAGGCAGGAAGACGATTATCTTCTGGTCGTTAACGCTTCCAATATCGTTAAGGACTATAATTGGCTTAAAAAACATCAGACTAAAGATATCTTGCTGCGAGACATTTCTGATGAAACAACACTTATCGCGGTTCAGGGTCCCGATTCTCACGCTCTACTTCAGAATCTCTCCGGCGGTTCTGTGAGCGGAAATCTTTCTTTCTATCATCACGCAACAACAATGATTGACGGGATCAAAATTTTCTCTGCCAGAACCGGTTATACCGGTGAATTGGGCTATGAACTTTATCTCAGGAATGACGATGCTGATAGCCTGTGGAATGCTCTTATGGCAGCGGGCGAATCGTTTGGCGTAAAGCCTGTCGGTCTCGGCGCCAGGGATACCCTGCGGCTGGAGATGGGATACTCCCTTTACGGCAATGAACTTGACGAATTGACAACACCGCTCGAGGCAGGGCTCGGCTGGATAACCAAACTTGACAAGGGCAACTTTATCGGACGCGACGCAATTCTCCGATTGAAGTCCGCCGGTATCTCTCGTAAATTAGTGGCCTTCGAAATGGAAGAACGCGGGATTCCGAGAAACAGCTATCCAATCCTCCGGGACGGTGCGCAAGTAGGTCAGGTCACCAGTGGAACCTTCTCTCCATCTCTGAAAAAGGGTATCGGCATGGGATTTGTTGTAGCGGAATATGGTAAGCCCGGTTCGAAAATTGCAATCAGCATCCGGGGCGCAGGTGTCAATGCAGTGATTGTGAAACTACCTTTCTGGGACAGCGGAACATTGAGGAAAGGAATTGAATGAAAGACAGACGCAAAGAAATCATCGGAATTCTCCTCATCGTTTCATCTCTTTTCGTCCTGCTGAGTCTTTTCACCTACAATTCTGCTGAAGAGCCGTCCATTTCCCAGCACGTTGCCATCTCAAACCGGATGGGCATTCTGGGCGTCTATGTTTCCCATGCACTCATCAAGATGACCATCGGCTACGTGGCATATGTGATCCCGTTGCTGGGACTCCTCTGGGGTTGGTGGGTATTCAGCAAAAAGTCGTATGATACAGTTATTCGACTCTCAATACACGGTCTGGCACTTGCCCTGATTCTCTCTGTGGCGCTCGGTCTGCCGGCGGCTGTCCGCGGTATCACAGGCTCTACGAGTTACCAGAGCGCCGGCCTCGTGGGAGCCCTTCTGGCGAGACTCCTCCACGACTTTCTCGGCACGATTGGGGCCAGTTTAGTCTTGCTGGCCGGTACCTTGGTCCTGATTCGGGGCTATTTCAATTGGAAATTCTATCATCCTTTCGAAATGGCATCGGCCTCTCTAAAAACAGTCCTTCGTAAACGAGATTCAAAAGTCACCGAAAAAGAGAAAGAAAAGGAGAAGCGAGAACACACCGCGGATCTATTGACTAAACTGCAACAAAAGAAGAGGGAAGAAGAGTTTCTAGATGAAACTGTGCAGGGGTTTGAGGAGGCTCAGGAAGAGCCGCCTTCAGCGCCGGAGAGTGAGCAACCGGTTCAGCCGCTGTCGGTTCCGATAGAGCCGCCAGAAGAATCGGTTGAGGTAGAAGGGAAAGACGCTGCTCAGATAGAAATGGGGATGGCGGAGACACCCGGACCGGGCAAATCAGGCAGTTTCACAATCGGAGAGGAAGTAATCGAGGAAGAGGTAGATCTCGATGCTCAGACGGAACGGGTGCCTAAGCGGGAGTATCAGCTCCCCTCCGTCGATATTCTGGACAGGCACGAACAGATTGTCATTCCTAGTGCCTCTCACGAAGAACTGGTGGAGAAGGCCAATTTTCTGGTACAATCGCTCATGACGTTTGGCGTGGAAGGAAAAGTGGTCAACATTTCTCCCGGTCCTATCATCACTCTTTTTGAGGTAGAACCCGCTGAAGGGGTGCGGGTCAACAAGTTCGTGCAACTGGCGGACGATCTCGCAAGAGTTCTGAAAGCGCCACGCGTGCGCGTGATTGCCCCGATTCCGGGGAAATCTTCAGTTGGCATAGAGATTCCTAATCAGAATCCGTCCATCGTCTATCTGCGTTCAGTGATCAATTCAGAGAAGTTTGTCAGTTCGGACTCGAAGCTGGCGGTGGCTCTTGGCAAAACCACCAGTGGTGAAAATTTTGTCATCGAACTTGAGAAGATGCCCCATCTGATGGTAGCGGGAACTACGGGATCGGGGAAATCAGTCTGTATCAATACGATCATTACCAGTATTCTCTATCGTGCGACACCGGAAGACGTAAGGTTTATCCTGATTGACCCGAAGAAAGTGGAACTGGCGTCCTACCGCTCGGTGGAGAAGCACCACCTGATTACCAGCGATGACATAGATGAATATGTCATCACCACGCCTGAGAATGCCATCCTTTCGCTGCGTGCGGCAGAGCGGGAGATGAACCGGCGATACGATGTGCTCGCCGATGCTGTGGTAAGAAACATTCAGGAGTATAATGAAAAGGCGGTTCAGTCCGATGATCTCCCGGTAATGCCCTACATCGTTGTGCTCATTGATGAGCTTGCCGATCTGATGCTCAGGGCGCCCAAAGAGGTGGAAATTCCAATCGCACGACTTGCTCAGATGGCCAGGGCTGTGGGAATTCATCTTGTTGTCGCTACACAGCGGCCGTCGGTAGATGTCATTACCGGTGTCATTAAGGCGAATTTCCCGGCCAGGATTGCATTTCAGGTGGCAACCAAAATTGATTCGAGGACGATCATTGATACAAATGGAGCGGAAAAACTTCTCGGTAAAGGCGATATGCTGTTCTTGCCGCCGGGCTCATCCGATCCCATTCGAATTCACAACTCCTTCGTCTCGCTTGAAGAAATAAACCGACTCGTAAGCCATGTTGAATCTCAGCCGACAGCGGATGAAATTACGTTGGAGGGATCTAAGGTCCAACTGACGGAAGATGGCGGATTGGGAGGGCCCGCTACCGGGGAAGATGAACTGTTGAAGGATGCGATCCGCCTTGCTGTTACTCATCAGCAGGGATCCATCTCGCTCCTCCAGCGGCGATTCCGGATCGGCTACTCTCGGGCAGCCAGGTTGATTGATGAGATGGAACAGCTCGGTATTGTCGGCGCATTTACAGGAAGCAAAGCCCGGGAAGTTCTTGTTGACGAATCCTACCTCCAGGTGCTGGATGACGACTCAGCCTGATCGGGCAGTCAGCTTTTTTCACGTTCTCAAATTCTTCCCCGTCGTTGTCATCACTCTTGGAGCAGTCGGAGCGGTAGAACTTCCGGCGGATGCGGATGTCCTCGCTAAGATAGAAAAGGCCCTTCATAATTCCGCCGGCTACCGGTTTGAAGTCAAGTGGAGCTACTCAGCTCTGGACGATTCATGGGAAGGCCGCGGAACCATGTTCATCCTTGGCAGCGAATATCTGGAACTGATCCTGCCCTATCAGACTATTCTTATCCAGGAATCGACGATTATGACTCACTATGCCGAAACAGATCAGGTGATCATAGACCACTTTGGCAGGAAGGATCCGTCCAGTTTCTTTTCCATTTTACTGGGCGACTTTTCGGGATTCGTTCTCCAGACTGTGACCAGAATAGATGACAACAAAGTGCACCTCGGTCTTGCCGCGGAAACTTTGGTCGGTTTTGACAGATTAGATATCACTGTGAACTCATCTGACTGGCTTCCTGTCTCTATCAGTGGCGGCATGGGAAATGATGCCCATGTGGCGGTGACGGTGGAGAGCGTATCGATTCTCAAGAATGCAGGACAACTCATGAGTAAATCGCTCCAAGGCAGAGAAATAATTGATCTAAGGTAATGATACGGTGGTGAAGAAGTTTATTATCGGGATGGTCTTTAGTATCATCGGGCTTTATGTGGCGTTCCGTCAGATTGATCTAGCCGAACTGGGGGGTGCGCTCGCTCAGGCAAGATGGCTGTGGATTCTCGTGGCACTGTTCTTGATGGTATTCAGCGTCTGGGTGCGAGCCCTCAGATGGCAGATTCTGCTCCTGCCCATGTCTCGCGTGCACGTTTCCGCGGCTTTTTCTTCCACTATGATCGGATATTTCGGCAATAGTGTACTGCCGCTCCGTTTGGGAGAATTCATGCGAGCATATGCCATACGCGAAAAAGAAGCTTCTCTCACGGTCGCCAGTGCATTTGGCACGATCGTGGTGGAGCGTCTCCTCGATATGACAGGTACCCTGATCCTCGTCATTCTCTTCTTCTCCCTCTATGAAGTTCCCCGCTGGCTGGCCAATGGGGGGATTTTGCTTGGCGTCATCGTTCTGGGAAGTTTCGCTGTCCTCTGGTGGATATCCAGCACGCATGAGGAGTGGCTGGAGCGAATCGAAAAAATGGCGTTGTTGCAACAAGGGTTTGGTCTGAAGGTGAAACATCTGCTTCATTCTTTTTCTCATGGATTGGTGAGTCTCAGACAAACAAAGCACTCCTTGTCATTGGCGTTCTACAGTATGTCTTTATGGTTGATCTACTTCACCATAAGCTGGTTGAGCGCTCACGCCCTTGACATCGATATAACTTGGGTGGAGGTGGGAGTGATACTGGTTTCGACCACCATGGTGATTATGATTCCCTCGGCGCCCGGATTCATCGGTACTTACCACGCTGCCGCCGTTCTGGTGATGGTTGAGCTGTTTGGCAAAGGTGAATCTGTCTCGCAAGCATTCGCCATTATCAATCATGGCATCGGTTTTGTGCCGCTGGTGGTGATTGGATTTTTCTGCCTGATCAGGAGTTCAGTTACCCTGAAAGAAGTCAAACCGATAGAGATTGAACCGTGAATCATCCTGAAGCGCGGACAATTGTTTTTCTGGACAGAGACGGGACATTGAATCCTGACCCGGGTTATATTCCATCACTGGATCAGTTTCAGTTTTTCCCGGATACAGTTAGCGCCCTGAAGAGTCTCAACGATCGGGAGTACGCTTTCGTAATTGTCACTAATCAATCAGGTGTCGCCAGAGGGAAGATTAAGCCCACGGATCTGGATGATATTCACCGCTTTATTGAGGATCAGTTCAAAACGGAGGGAATCCCGCTTCTGGGCGTGTATGTTTGTCCCCATCACCCCGATGACGGATGCCGATGCCGCAAACCGGAAATATCACTCTTTGAACAGGCGGTGAAGGATCACTCGATTAATCTGGATCGGTCTTATATTATCGGTGACTCTGAAGCGGATATCAAAGCCGGCAAAGCACTATCTATGAAGACCATTCTTGTCCGTACAGGAAATGGAAGACTTACGGCGAAAAAACTGGCAGAAGCTATGGTAGAGTCCGATTTTTTGGGTGACAACTTGACTGAATGCATTGAATTCATAATGAGAGACAGGAGTTCTGCGTGAAAGTTGCTGTCTTAATGGGGGGCAATTCCTCTGAGCGAGAAGTTTCTCTCTCAACCGGCCGGGCGGTCATGAAAGCCGTGGAAACTCTGGGACTGGAAGTTATTCCCTGTCCCTATGAGGACGAACTTGAAGCGGTCATCCCGCTCCTCAAGAATGCAGATGTAGTGTTCATTGCACTCCACGGCGGGGAGGGTGAGAATGGAGGCGTGCAGAAGGTTCTTGATGAAAATGGCATGAAGTATACGGGATCGGACGCAGCATCATCGGCGTTGGCCATGGACAAGAACAAGACAAAGTTGCTGCTCGGAGAGAACGATCTTCCGACCGCATCGTGGCTGATGATTGAAGGTAATTCTTCGGGCGAGGTTAAGACCAGTGAAGAGAGATTCACCTACCCCGTTGTTGTTAAGCCGAATGCTGACGGGAGCACTATGGGTGTTGCGGTTGTTCACAAAGCCTCACAGCTGGACGATGCTGTTGAGGTGGCTCAGGAGTTCGGTGGTGATGTTATGATTGAGAAGTATATCCCTGGAAGAGAGATCACCGTAGGCATTCTTGAGGAGGTTGCTCTGCCTGTCATCGAGATTAAGCCTTCCCACGATTTTTATGATTACAAGTGCAAGTACACGACGGGAATGTCTGAGTATATCTGTCCGGCTGAATTGTCTTCGGCTGTAACTGAGCCGATTTCTCTTATCTCTAAACAGATCGCTGATCTCATTGGCTGTCGCCACTATTGCCGCGTCGATTTTCGGCTCAATCCAGAAAATGAGTTCTTCTGCCTGGAAGTTAACACGTTGCCTGGACTTACCGATACGAGTCTTGTCCCCAAAGCGGCGAAACAGGCGGGTCTCTCTTTTGAGGAAGTAGTAAAGACTATTATTGATCTCGCCCTGGAATGAGTGAGAATGGTGTAGAGGAGGTATGGCTCGCCGTTTATACGAAGCCGCGCCACGAAAAGACGGCTGATGAGCAGCTTAAGAAGAAAGGGATAAAGTCTTATCTGCCTCTCGTCAAGAGACTTCGATTCTGGAAGGATCGCAAGAAGTGGGTCTGGATGCCGTTGTTCAACAGTTACCTCTTTGTTCAGATTCCTCTCAACCATACTCTTTACGTACTGCAGACGATGGGCGTCCACCATATCGTAAAGTTTAAGGGAGAATATGCTATCGTGCCGCCTGAACAGATCGAGGCTGTGCGACAGATACTGGAGGGTGGCTTAATTCCGAATCCACACGACTATTTTGATGTCGGGCAGGAGGTGGAAGTCATCGGCGGCCCGTTGCGGGGTGTCAGAGGTACCCTCTCGAGGAAAGACACGGAGCAGAGATTTGTACTTCACGTTGATGGAATTCAGCAAGCGATCTCCGTCAAAATCGATTCCGGTATGTTGAAACCGGTAAAGTGAAGATGGGTCTGCATCTCTACAATACACTCACCAGACGAGTTGAGGAATTCAAGCCCATCGATGGAGATACGGTACGTTTATATACGTGTGGTCCCACGTTATACGACTACGCTCATATCGGTAATTATCGATCTTTCCTCTTTTTTGACCTTCTGAAAAGATATCTCATCTTTGCCGGTTACCGTGTTCACCATGTGATGAATCTTACTGATGTAGATGATAAAATCATCGCGAGATGCGCAGAGAAGAGTGAGACGCTGGCGCAATTCACAGAAGAGTACCGCACGGCATTTATGGAGGACATCGACACCCTTGGAATCTTGAAGGCGGAGGAATACCCCGCAGCAACACAGCATATTCCTGATATTATCGCTCTCATTTCATCTCTCATGGAGCGTGGACACGCATATTCCACAGATGACGGCTCGGTCTTTTTCAAACTGTCATCGTTTCCCGAATATGGAAGTCTGTCGCGAATTGACACTCAAGCGCTCACTTCAACGCAACGGGTCGCCGATGACGAATACGACAAAGAGAACGTAAACGATTTTGCACTCTGGAAAGGGTGGAAGCCTGAGGATGGGAAGATTTCGTGGGATTCCCCCTGGGGGAAGGGGCGGCCGGGCTGGCATGTAGAATGTTCCGCCATGTCCATGAAGTATCTTGGAGAAGAATTCGACATTCACTGTGGCGGTGTCGATTTGATCTTTCCCCATCATGAGAATGAAATAGCGCAGAGTGTTTGTGGCACCGGTGGAAGGTTTGTACACCGCTGGATACATTGCGAACATCTTCTTGTGAACGGCGCAAAGATGAGTAAGTCTCTGGGCAATTACTATACGTTACCTGCGCTGCTGGAGAAGGGGTACTCGCCTCTGGCCATTCGCTATCTTCTCGTTTCTTCCCACTACCACCAGAAGATCAATCTTACAGAAGAACATCTGGCCGCCGCCGATAATTCAGTGGTGAGGCTTCACGATTTCAAAAGAAGATTGGAAGGGATTGCTGGAGAAACGTCAGGTGAAATGACGAAAGACAGGTCAGATGTGCTCGAACAATTCGCCGGAGCTATGAACAAGGATCTGAATATAGCCGAGGCTATGGGTTCTTTCTTCAACTGGGTCAGGGAGGAAAACGTAAGAATTGACAATGGAGAACTGAAGAGAGAGGAAGCCAACCGGGATCTCTCCATCCTCAGGAGAATTGATTTGATTCTCGGTGTGATGTCAGAAGATGAAGTAGAATTATCTCAGGAAGATA
>DCAL01000108.1:9733-10157 GCA_002311975.1 Fidelibacterota bacterium UBA1134
TGCTTGTCGAAAAAAGAGAGGCGGCAAGGGAGAGTAAGGATTGGGAACGATCTGATGATATCCGCCAGTATTTCCTCAAGAAAGGGGTGCGGCTTGAGGATACTCCTTCCGGTACCGTGGTGAAGCGAGTATCAGGTTATGAAAAATGATGTACTATTGCGGTACTCCGTCGATTGCCTTATCTGCTCTATATTTCTTTGGTGAAACTGTTGTTGAATCTTTGTCTAAAATAATTTGACATATATAAAAATCGTCTCTAAATTTCGGGGCTATGCAAAATGTGTGCCACAGAGGTTATGAAGTCAGCGGTTTTTCCCAATGTGTAACTCAGGTGACGAAGTCCCGCCTTGTCGGAGATGTATTACAGCCTCAGCTTGGGGTAGAATCCCGACATGCCGATATAGCTCAACTGGTAGAGCAGCTG
>DCAL01000108.1:10297-10699 GCA_002311975.1 Fidelibacterota bacterium UBA1134
TAATCAGCAGGTTGGGGGTTCAAGCCCCTCTATCGGCTCTACCGTATATCGGGATAATAAGCGGCTAGGCGGTTCCCTCAGGCGACATATTATGCTAGGAGAAATAGCAGTACAGGGCTCCCGCCCCGAGAGAATTTGAAGCACGGTTTCTGACCTGAGAGAAACGAGTAGGAAGATAGAATATCAAGTTCATGGTTACTTTGAGTATTTCACATCCTCATGCAAACTGGGGGAGATGGCAGAGCGGTCAAATGCACCAGACTGTAAATCTGGCGGCGGAAGCCTTCGGTGGTTCAAATCCATCTCTCCCCACAAGAAATAATTTTATACAGAGTGAGAGACCACTAAATGATAATTATGCGGTGGTAGCTCAGTTGGTAGAGCATCAGCCTTCCAAGCTGA
>DCAL01000061.1:0-4483 GCA_002311975.1 Fidelibacterota bacterium UBA1134
TTTCAACTTCGAATCGAAAACGACGGGGTGGCACTAAAGATGCGGCTGGATGGTTTTGAGTCACAAGCGAGCATAACTATACAGACAGCCAATCCTGCGGCGGTTCGCAACTGTCTTTTCGAATTTAAGATCATTAGAATCATCTTCAAATAGCAGGGGTCTGACGGTCAGTCTATCCGCTCATGATCAGTCACCGTAAATTTTAACTACCGCTACCCCATCTCCCTTTACGTGGCCACGATACATTCCATCCGTGTTAAAAGAAAAGGCGATATTGCCCTGCCAATCGATGGCGATGACGCCCCCGTCGCCTCCCAGTCCGGTGAGCTTTTCGTGGATCACGATATCACACGCTTCCTGTACCGACTTCCCTTCGTAGGCCATGAGGGCCGAGATGTGATGCGCAATGGCAAAGCGGATAAAGTACTCGCCGGTGCCGGTGCCGGAAACAGCACAGGTGCGGTTGTCGGCGTATGTCCCGGCCCCGATGATAGGCGAATCACCCACACGCCCGAACCGCTTGAAGGTCGTGCCGCCGGTGGATGTCCCGGCCGCCAGATTGCCACTCCCGTCAAGGGCGGCAACACCCACTGTGCCGTACTTCTCGTCGCCGTCAACTTCACGACCCGTCTCTTCATCAGTTGAGGCCGCCGCTCTCTTCACCTCCTTCTCTTTCCTCTTGACGTAACTTTTCCACCGTCGATCGGTATAGAAGTATTCCGGCGCAACGAATTCCACATCGTGCTCCCGGGCAAATTCCTCGGCACCATCGCCAATCAGGAGGACATGAGGTGACTCTTCCATGACGAGTCGCGCGGCGGTGATGGGATTCTTGATGTGCTTCACTGCGGCCACTGCTCCGGCATTCAGGGTCTTGCCATCCATGATGGAGGCGTCAAGTTCGTTGGTACCTGTACTGGTAAAGACTGCCCCTTTGGCCGCATTGAAGAGGGGCGAATCCTCTAGCCTTCTGATGACCAGTTCTACGGTCTTAACCGCTGAACCCCCTTTGGCGAGGGTTTGGTGCCCCAGTATCAGCGCCCCGGTGAGTGCTTCCCTGTAGGCAGCCTCCATCTCTTCGGTCATCTTCTCCTTTGTGATGGTACCGGCGCCGCCGTGAATGACAAGACCGAATCGTGTGGCGGGAGAAGATTCCTCCTTGCAAGAGGTAGCCATCACCGTCCAGACCAGCAAGAGTGAGAGAACTGTTGACGTTCTTCTGAGTTGACAACGTCCGAGTTGCTTGAACATTTCATCGCTCCTTGTCCTTCGTGGAAAACATTACGATGTTTCGCGACTTCGAATGAATTCGAAGACTTCTTCTTTTTGATCGAGGACGAGCAATAGCAGAAGGTCGCCGCTTTGAGACCACTCCAAGGCTGACCTCACGCCGCTCAGGTAATCCGGCGACAGTTCAACATCATCTCGTCCTATCCCGAGTTCCTCGAAAGCGCTCCTGATCAGGCCGGGCACTTCCCCCGATTCTCTCCCTCTGAGATACTTCGGGATTTCGGCAGCAATCACTCTGTCAAACTCGAGTACCGCAGTGGCCTCCACCAATGCTCGAATGTCTCCGTTGCTCCGGTCTCCAGCTTGCCCCACCAGAATCAGTCTCCGTCTGGCCGGCACCTGCCGGATCATTTCGATAATCGCCTTCATCCCGTGGGGATTATGGGCAAAATCCATGAGGACGGTGACACCATCAATGTGAATAAAGTTTCCTCTTCCGGGATTTTCCCGAAAAGAACCACCGAATCGGCTGAGGGCATCTCTAATTGCTGAGTTTGAAAGATTCAGCATCTTCGCTAATGAAATAGCATTGAGGCAGTTGGCGATATTATAACGAGCAGCACCTTTCATGGTGATAGGAATGTCCTCAATATTCATGATCCGCTCAGTGCCGCAGGCTACCGCGTATACAATCTGGCCGCCCTCCAGAAAACATGCAACTCCGCCGGCGCCAATATGCTGCCGAACAACAGGATTGCTCTCATCAAGAGTAAACCAACAGACCGCCTGAGAAATACCCTTCGAATACTCAACGATTCCAGAATCATCCGCATTCAGCACAAGGGTACCATCATCGGCCAGCGCTTTTCTGATAACGAACTTCGCCTGCACCAATTCTGCCAAAGAATAGATACCGTACTCGCCCAGGTGATCTTCCGCCACGTTGGTGATAACGGCCGCGTTGGCACCTTTGATGGGGACACCCCGCCGAAGGAGACCACCCCGGGCCACCTCAAGGGCGGCCACCTCTACATCATGATTTCGCAAGACAGCCTTTGCGCCTTCCGGCCCCGAGTAATCGCCCTTCTCCACCGTTTGCCCCGCCACACGAACGCCGTCTGTGGACGCAGCGCCAGAAACGAGCCCTGAACACTCAATCACTGCTTCGAGTAATCTCACTGAGGTCGATTTTCCGTTGGTGCCGGTGATGAGAACAGTGGGAATATCATACACGGAATCCCAATCGATTTCACGCGGATCAGGGATGTCATGAACCGGGAAAACCGTCGAACCTTTGCCCGTCCCGATGGAGACACAGTCGTCATCCTGGAGGAATCGGACATGATGGACTGCGGCGGCGGTCCTCAAAGATAGCAGGCCGCTGTTCGTCTCTTCGCTGATCAATTCCTGGAGCCGTTCGACCTCCGCATCGGCAGAAGAATTCTTCTCTCCGTTCAGAGTGGAGAGGACAGACGTCCATACGTCTTCGTTCACTTCGGTGGCGGCATAGAGGGCATCCACTGGGGCGCTCATAAAGAGGCTCAGGCCGCCGTCGAATCGCCTCACGGCAGTTGTTTCGTCCCCCCATCCCACCGCGGACAGCACGCGCCTGACGGCTCGTTCCCAAGCGGCCACGACCTCTGACTGCCTCTCATTGGGCACGGAAACATCGAGGATTGCGCCGGCCGTATCCGCCAGGAGGCTCGGACCGGTGATCCGTCTCGAATCGACCATCTCCATCGGTTGCACTTAGTCCGACTCCTCCTTTGCCAGCCTGACGCCCCTGTCGTCCCGGATGAGGCGGCCCGCCTCTAACAGGGCGTCCATCTCACCGACTTCGTCAGCTGGAACGGGGCTGATTTCTTCAGGAGACGATTCTCCTTTCTCAGACTCAAAGTAGATAATCTGCTTCCAACAGCGCGTGATATCGTCACCCAGAATGAGAAGGAGATCGCCCTCCTCTGCCAGAGCCAGGGCGCGATCCACCGCCGGCTCTTCATCGGCAATGACTTCTATACAATCTTCGCTCACCCCTTTCGAAATGAGCGTTTCTCTCAGCATATTTGGCAATTCATTGTGACCCCGTCCGCGACGGTTATCGTCAGCCCTGCAGATGAAGTGATCGAAGTGTTCCGATGCAATTTCGGCGATCTGCCGGATGTCCTCATCCCTCCGGTCGCCGGGAGCCGCAATGACAGCGATCTTTCTCCCGTTCGTCTCCAGACGGCTGGTGAAGTCACAGACAGATTGGACAGCAGCGCGGTTGTGAGCGAAATCGAGGATCACTTTGAACGGATGCTCATCAAAGACGTTCATCCGCCCCGGCGCCTGGAAGAAGGTGGACGTGAATGTTCTCAGTCCTTGGCTGATATCCTCCAGCGACTTGCCGAGGCTGTAGGCAATCGCGGCAGCGAACATGCCGTTCTGAACATTGTGCATCGCTTTCCCCTCAAGCGTCGACGGCATCAGGTGCGTCCACAGGAGAGGAATCTGGGCTCCATTCTCATAGAAAGTAATCATATCACCATTAATTCCCTTCTCCAGCACCACCGCACGACCCCCGCTCTGAATGTGTTCCTTTACAAGTGTGTGATTCGGATTCATGGTGATATAACAAAGATGCTCGGCCGCGCTGTGGTCGGCCATCTTCAGACAGCGAACGTCGTCGGCATTCAGGACGGCTGTATCGGTGGCTACTTCGATGACCACCCTTTTTACCTCCGCCAATTGATCGATTGTTTCAATACCTCTGAGTCCAAGATGATCCTCAGTAACATTGAGACACGCCCCCACGTCGCAGCGACCGTAACCCATGCCGCTCCTCAGAAGCCCCCCTCTAGCGGTTTCCAAGACCGCAATGTCCACATCCGGATCTCTCAGAACCATCTGCGCTGAAGTGGGGCCGGTCATGTCGCCCTTCACCGTCAAGCGACCATCGATATAGATGCCATCGGTGCTGGTGAATCCAACCATGTGTCCCGCCGTCTTCAGGATGTGGGCCACCATTCGTGTCGTAGTGGTTTTCCCATTGGTGCCGGTGATGGCTGCGATGAGAATGCGGCTTGGGCTCCCGGGGGGAAAGAGCATTTCCATGACAGGCCCGGCCACGTCCCGGGGCTCCCCTTCGCTGGGGGCTACATGCATCCGGAATCCGGGAGCGGCGTTCACCTCCACGATGGCGCCGCCCATGGTATTGTATGACTGAGTAATATCGTCCGTCAGAAAGTCCAGACCGCCTACGTCGAGGCCGATG
>DCAL01000061.1:4524-7000 GCA_002311975.1 Fidelibacterota bacterium UBA1134
GCCGATGGCCTTCACGGCCCGCTCGGCCATTTCCCGGTTGTCGGGATGGAGCACGTCTGTAACGTCGATAGCAGTCCCGCCGGTGGAAAGATTGGCCGTGGACCGCAGGTAGAGGACTTCCCCCTTCTCCAGCACCGACTCGCTGGTGTAACCCTTTTGCACAATCAACCGCTCTGCCTGATGGTCAATCTGAATCTGCGTCAACACCTTCTCGTGGCCGATGCCTCGCCGCGGGTCATCGTTCACTTTCTCCACAAGCTCACGGATAGTGGACTCGCCGTTCCCTACCACATGGCCGGGTACCCGCTTCGCCGCCGCAATCAATCGACCATTCACCACCAGCATCCGGTGGTCGAACCCTGTCACGTAGCTCTCGACCAAAACGCCCCGGGACTTGCCCCGCTCCCGGGCCTGGCCGAAGGCTGTCTTCACATGATCGTCTTCTGTCAGGTTGATGGAGACGCCCCGCCCGTGATTGGCATCCAGAGGCTTCACCACCACAGGATAGCCAATCCGGTTGGCCCACTTCACCGCTTCCTCCTCGCTGTAGACCAATCTCTGAACCGGGACCGGCAACCCGAGACTGCTCAGAAGCTTGTTCGTCTCTTCCTTGTCGCTGGCGATCTCAACGGCGATGTGCCTGGTTTCATTCGTGACTGTCGCTTGAATCCGGCGCTGATACTTCCCATGACCAAACTGGACAAGACTGTAATCATTCAGCCGGATGAAAGGGATGTCCCGCTCTCTCGCCGCTTTTACCAGTGATTCTGTACTTGGCCCGAACTCGAATTGCTGTGCAAATCGGATGAACGAGTCGTGCTGCTGGTCCCAATCAAATTCTTCCTCCGCCTCTTCAAACTGGTCCTTCAGCTCAGATGGCAGGAGATCGAAGATCAGGGCCATCGCGAGACGGCTCGCCTCCAGGCCCACATCGCGCTGTTTATACTCGAACACCATGTTGTACCGCCCCTTCTCATCAAGGGAATGAGTCTTCCCGAAAGTGACATCCGAGCCGGCCATATTCTGCAACTCGATGGCGACGTGTTCCATGACATGCCCGGGCCATGTCCCCTCGTCTTCCGAAAGCCTGCGAATAAATCCGCCGGGCTCCTGGTAGGAACAGCCGTGTTGCGCCAGCCCCGGCAGACGGTCCACCAAACCGTCCCGAAATGCCTTGCCAAGCCGGCCCGTCGGCCACCCCTCAAGGATTCCCAAATCGAGAATGTGTCGAATCACAGGAAAGCGGGCGTACATGTTAGGACCCACATAGACGTTCGTAGAAAGTATCTTCATGTAACTTCCCTCTCCCTAAACTTATCGTTCACAGAACAGATTAATCTCCGCACTTAGTGGCCGGCCTCAGGAAGGGTGACTTCCCTTGTATCTATGTTGTACCTTGCTCCACTGGCCAGAACGTGGAGTTTTACACCCACGAGATTGATTGCCTGTCCTCTCTTCGCCGAGCTCACGCTGGAGGACTTCAATTCACTGGGATCGACCACTGTCACCGCTCGGCTTCCCACCACTTCAAACTCGTTTTTAGGATTGATGAAAATGGCGGTGTCCTCATCGAGGCCGACGCCGGTCAGGAAGGGGTTGTAGGAGACGGCCGTGAGGAGGCGGCCTAGCCGGTCCCTCTGACGGAAGTGCTGGTCTATGATGAGACTGTTGGTCAGTCCCAGTCCCGGGCTGATCTGTACTGCCCCTCTCGTGGGCGTAGGGCCGCTCTTACCCCCGGCAATCATGTGCTCGGGTATGATGGCCGCCCCGGCTGAGGTCCCCGCCACGTGAAGACCGTCAGCATTCAACCGGCGAATTGCCCGCGCCACCGGCGTCCCGCCCAGAATCGTTGACAGCCTCAACTGATTCCCGCCACTGAGAAAAACCCCCGAAGATTCTTCGACCCTTGAACTGTAGTCATCTCTGTAACAATCATCCCTTTCCTTGATGTTCAGACAGACAACATCGCCAACCTTCATCCTCCTGAAAATTCTGACGTACCGGTCACCTGTCCCGTCAGACTCGGTCGCCGTCGGAATCACGGAGATTCTGGCCTCTTCTCCACCGCAAAGTTCCACGAACCGACGCAAGATGCGAGGATTATTCCTCTTTCTCTCCGCGCCCCCTATAGCGATGATGTAGCCTCTATCCTTTCCGAGTGTCCCCTTAGACGGAGTCATCGTATCCTTTCTGAGTAAAACTGTCTCTTGCCGTGTCTCAAAATTGGTCTCCCATGTCTTTCAAAGCTGCGAACTTCAAAGCTGTCCCCTCTCGACGACCGCGAAGTCGCCGTGGCCGAAACGAATGTGGCCGCCAAATCTAAAGAAGGATTTCTATTGTCAGATACATTACTCATAGAAAAACTAAATAAGGAGAGAGAATGAAGAAAAAACCAGTTAATATGATTGGACCTGGAATTGCTATAGGTGTTGCAGTTGGTGTAGCTATGGATAATGTAGGATTAGGTATCGCTTTA
>DCAL01000042.1:0-4989 GCA_002311975.1 Fidelibacterota bacterium UBA1134
AAATCATCTGTATCAAAATAGGTGGTGTCATAGGTAAATACCCGGTCATTATTAATTTCTAATATTCTATAAAACGGTTTTATTTTTTCCAGAATCAGAGGGAAATGAATCTGATTAAATACAAATTTTGTATCCTGACGGTCAAGGAGTTTAACTTTATCCAATTCATCCAAGGAAACCTGCTGAAAGTCATTTAGTAAAACGGAGGCTAGGTGTAACTTCAATTTATTTTTCTTTCCTACTGCTTAATTGAAAACCTTTATAGGCGAGATATGCTGCAACTATGAAACCAACTATACTTATTGACATTGGTACTTCCCAATTTTCTATAAGAACATTCCCACCAAAAAAAAATCTTATTAGATGAACTACGGATACACATGAAAACACGATTGCAGCAATAAAAGAGAAGGATTTCAAGTTCATTTTATTATCCTAACTACTTACTATACTGCCCATTTGCGATATAGTGTTCTAATTTAACCTAAATACTCCCATAAACAAAAAAGTCCCCGCCGGAGCGAGGGTTTCACGTATAGATAATAAGGACTTTCGTCTCACTCCTTAATCACGTACACCTTCACCTCTGCTGTCACACCGGTATGGAGCTTCACGGGAACGTTATAGATACCGAGGGCTTTGATCGGTTCATCGAGTAATATGTCCTTCTTATTTACATCAAATCCCTGTTCCTTAAGATGCTCCGCGATTGTGATAGCCGTAACGGAGCCGAACAATTTGTCCTCTTCGCCAACCTGCACCGGCACAGAAAGAGTTACTTTTTCAAGTTTCTGCGCTACCGCCGTGGCATCTGTGGCCGCTTTCTTGTCCTTCAGGGCAATTTGTTCTCTCAAGGACTCTACCATCCGCATATTCCCAGGCGTTGCCTCCACAACCACTCCCCTTGGGATAAGATAATTGCGGGCATAGCCGTCCTTGACCCTGACTGTTTCACCCACTTCTCCCAATTTTTCCACACGCTGGCGCAGAATAACTTTCATAATCACTTAGCCTCCTAAAAAATAGTGATGATTCTAACCCGACGGAGACAGAAGGGCGATATTCCGCGCTCGCTTGATCGCCGTAGTCAGTGTGCGCTGATGCTTCGCGCAAGTACCTGTTACGCGACCTGGAATGATCTTCCCCTGTTCCGTCACAAATTTTCTAATCTGTCTTACGTTCTTGTAGTCGATCTGAATAGCTCTGTCCTCACAGAACTTACAGACACGACGGCGTCCCATAATAGCCATAACGATTTCCTCCGATCCTAACTGATTCTAATCAGAATGTTGCTGTATCAACTATGAGTCTTTGTCCCGCACCGATTTAGCCGACTCCACAGACTCTCCATTGGTCTCGTGTAAAGCAGGTTTTTCATCCAACTTTAGGGTAATGTAGGCAAGAAGCTCGCTCTTCAGCTCCATCCAGCTGTTTAACTTGAACACCATCGGCTCTTTGGCTTCATAGTGAAGCATCATGTAAGTACCGTAGTGTCGCTTGTTCACAGGATAAGCCAGGTGGCGTTTCCCCCACACGTAAGAATTAATGATAGATCCGCCTTCCCTCTTGACCCGGGCATCCACTTCATTCTGAACTTTCGACAGTCTTTCATCCTCATAATCTGGATGAATAATGTAGAGTGTTTCATAGTATCTCACTTTGTTTCCTCCCAATCTTTCTCAGAACATCGGTGCAATGACAAGGGAGACCACCGAGATCAGCTTAATCAAGATATTCAGTGACGGTCCGGCGGTATCCTTGAACGGATCACCAACGGTATCTCCCACAACAGCGGCTTTGTGTGTCTCAGAGCCTTTTCCGCCCAGATTGCCGCTTTCAATATATTTTTTTGCATTGTCCCACGAACCGCCGGCATTCGCCATAAAGATGGCTAACAAGACGCCGCTAACGGTTACGCCCGCCAATACACCACCCAGCATCTCCGGCTGCTTTAGGACAAGTCCGAAGAAAACCGGTGTCAGGATGGCCAATAGTCCCGGAGCAATCATCCGTTTGATGGCCGCCGCCGTAGCAATATCCACACATCTCGCATAATCAGCTTTGGCTTTTCCTTCCAGTAAGCCTTCGATCTCTCGAAACTGTCTTCTGACTTCCTCGATCATTTCGAAGGCAGTTTCACCCACAGCGCGCATAGCAAACGACGAAAAGATAAAAGGCAACATACCCCCGATAAGAAGTCCTGCCATAATAGTCGGATCGCCGATGCTCAACACCAATTTATTCCCCGTAGCTGCAAATACTGTTTCACGATATGCTGCAAAAAGAGCCAAGGCTGTCAAAGCCGCTGAGCCGATAGCGAAACCTTTCCCGATTGCGGCTGTCGTATTGCCCACAGCATCCAGTTTGTCAGTCCGCTCCCTCACTTCTGGCGGCAGCTCAGCCATTTCCGCACAGCCGCCTGCATTGTCAGCGATGGGACCGTAAGCATCCACTGCCAATTGGATCCCCGTTGTGGAGAGCATTCCCAAGGCGGCGATGGCGATACCGTATAGACCCGACAAGTTGTAGGCGACGACAATGGCCACCGCGAGGGTAACAGTGGTAAAAGCGGTCGACTGCATTCCGTTTGCCAGGCCGGCGATGATGTTTGTGGCGGCGCCCGTTTCACTGGCCTTCGAGATTGCTCTAACGGGCTTACGTCCTTCAGACGTATAATACTCCGTCAGCCCCCCAATGACTATCCCCGTCGCCAAGCCGACAATTGTGGCCCAGAAGATATCAAGAGCACCTACCAGTTTATCACCCATCCTAACCGTCTCAGGAACGAAAACATTGATCAGAAAGTAGCTGACGATGAGCATCAGTATGCCGGCGCCGTATGTCCCGATGTTGAGTGCGGTTTGTGGATTGCCACCCTCTTTTGTCCTGACGAAGAAGGTACCGATGATTGAGACGGCAATCCCCGCCGCAGCCAGCACCATCGGGAGAAGTACCAGATTGCCGGCGCCAACTGCAGCGGCTAACACCATGGCGCCAATCATGGAACCAACATACGATTCAAAAAGATCGGCGCCCATGCCTGCCACATCGCCAACGTTATCACCAACATTATCCGCAATTGTAGCCGGATTTCTCGGGTCGTCCTCCGGAATTCCCGCTTCAACTTTTCCCACGAGGTCGGCACCCACATCAGCCGCCTTGGTAAAGATTCCGCCGCCTACGCGCGCAAACAGAGCAATAGACGAGGCACCCATGGCAAAACCGGACAGGATGGTCATCACTCGTGGCAAGTCCGCATCGGTGTCAAGTCCACCGTAAAAATAGAAGAGCACCGAAAGACCGATGACGCCGAGCCCCACCACACTCATTCCCATGACAGAGCCGCCGGCAAAGGCGACACCGAGAGCTTTATTCAGACTCGTTCGCGCGGCCTGAGTTGTACGATTATTCGAGGCTGTCGCGACCCTCATGCCAAAGAACCCCGCAAGTCCACTGCAGAGAGCTCCAACAATGAAAGAGAGTGCAACGAGGCCCGTTCCCCGGGAAGCGTTGCCAAAAAATAAAAGCAGAGCCACAACCGAAACAAAAACGGCAAGTACCTTATACTCCCTCACCAGAAAGGCCATGGCGCCTTCCTGCACGGCCCGGCCTATTTCGATCATTTTCTCATTGCCAGGATCTTGCCGGCTGATCCAGGTTGAGCGCCAGAATGCGTAGCTCAATGCCAGCACACCCGCCAGCGGTATCAGATAGTAGTTGACCATCAGGATTACTGTTCCTTCGTTTGCATTCGATTGAATTCAACCATTGTCTGTTCCAGCCCTCGATCAAGAATTGACTCAACGGCATCAGCTCCCCGCCGTATCATCTCCTCCGACAGCTTTTCGTCTTTTCTTCGGAACGGCTTCAAAACATAGTCTTCGGCCGGCCGCATCTCTTCGTCGGTTCCGATGCCTATCCGAAGCCTTGAAAAGTTATTCGCTCCAAGCTGATAAATGATGGACTCCATGCCACGATGACAGCCGTCGCCGCCCTTCGGACGAAGACGCATTGTACCAAGCGGCAAATCAACATCATCCACGATGATATGCAGATCTTCCAGATGGAGCCGCCAGCTGCTACAAATTTCTTTCACAGGCACACCACTTCGGTTCATGCCTGAGGTCGGTTTTGCCAGAAACACATTTCTCTTTCTGTATTCAGAAAAGACGAACTGGCCTTTCCCCGGACGGAACGAGAGATTCCAGCGCTGCGCAAGTTCATTCACAACCCAAAATCCGAAATTGTGTTTAGTATTCGCATAGTGGTTGCCGATATTCCCCAGGCCTATGAATGCGATCATTTTGACTCGCTTTTTTCACCTCCGTCGCTCTCGCCTTCTTCCTGCGCTTCAGCTTCTTCACCCTCTTCCACTTCCTCAGCTTCCAACTCTTCTTCAAGCTCCGGCTCTTCAATGATCTCTTCCCTAGGAACCTGAACTGAAACGATCGTGATATCGGGATTGGTCAGGATTTCAACCCCTTCCAGATCAAGATCTTCAACGTGGATACTGTAACCCACCTCCAATTCGCTCACATCAATGCGAACCGCATCAGGAACTTCCGTTGCTAGGCAGCGTACCCGCAACTCAGTGGTATTCTGATTCAGAATACCGCCCGTCATCACGCCTGCGGCTTCCCCCTCTACAACGATTGGAACTACAATATCAATCTTATCTTTCAGACTAACACCGAAAAGATCTACGTGTGTAATTTCCTCCGTCACCGGGTGATACTGTATCTCTTTGAAAATGGCATGAAGTTTCTTGCCTTTCACGCTGATAGCGTAAACATGCACGTCGGATTGCAGGGCGTGGTGCAGATGTCCCCGATCAATAATAAAGGAGACTGCCTCGTGGTTCGCGGAATAAAAAATCCCGGGGATACTACCGCCGCTTCTGTAATTCTTCGCCGCTTTGCTCCCCGTATCTGATCTTTTATCGAGTTCCAGTTTGAATTCCTGCGCCATAATTGCCTCCTGCTAAAACTC
>DCAL01000042.1:5131-23257 GCA_002311975.1 Fidelibacterota bacterium UBA1134
GCCGTAATCCTCTGCGCCGCATTTCCTGAAAATAGACCGTGTGTCGCCACAGCAACAATACTGGACGCGCCATTCTCCATGGCAGCATTGGCGGCATTGATCGTAGTGCCGGCGGTATCGATCATATCATCAATTATGATGACTTCCTTGGCTTTCAGATCGCCAATAAGATGAGCTACCTCAGCCTGATTCGGAGCCGTCCTGCGCTTGTCCACGAGGCCAAAGCCGACGCAAAGGTGCTTCGCAAACGATTGTGCCATAGGTGCGCGGCCAGCATCCGGAGCGAGAATCATGGTAGCTTCACTGGAGAGGCCAAACTCCCGCAGTTTTTCAAAAATGACCTGACGGGCATAGAGATGATCGAACGGTATGTGCGTAAAACCCTGAATCTGCGACGAGTGAAGGTCCATAGCAAGTATACGACCCACCCCCACACTGCTGATTAAGTCGATCATGACACGGGCGGAGATAGGAACCCTCGGCTGATCTTTTCGATCCTGCCGGCCATAGCCATAATAAGGAATCACAGCGGTCACCCGTTCAGCCGAAGCCCTGACAGCGGCATCAATCATAAGAACGAGCTCAATAATATTATCTGCCGGGTAGTGGGTTGATTGGATGATGAAGATATCTTGGCCGCGAATGTTCTCTTCGTATTTCACCCACAGCTCCCCATCGCTGAACTGTCGGAAGTTCACCCTTCCCAGCTCAGTCCCCAAGTGATTTACTATCTTCTCAGCCAGAGGAACGTTAGATCTTCCGCTAAATATCTTCATGATTCCTGATTCCCTGTTTTCGATTGAGAGGCTTGCTGAACTCTTCTTATCTGTGAGACAACGAGTTTCTCCATCAGTAATCGAAAATTGTCAATAGTCATTCCCATCGCTGCCGGGCGTGGATTCGAACCACGATTAACGGCTCCAAAGGCCGCTGTCCTGCCATTGGACGACCCAGCAAAATCAATGCGGATTGAAGATTGCGGACCTGCAATTGCGCTGTCAATCATACGATCATTCCGCAATCCACATTCACAATTCCGCCATTATCTGGCTGGGACGGCAGGACTCGAACCTGCATCATCCCGGTTAACAGCCGGGCGTCTTGCCAATTAGACCACATCCCAATGTTTGACGGGTCGTAATCTATCTGTTGATGGGAGAAGTAAGAAAGGTTTGGATTGGGGGTAAAAACTGTTTTCCGGCTTCGTGAGCCTCAGTTTCCTCCCTGAAAATTCCAAACACAGTCGAGCCAGTCCCCGACAGACTGGCGAACCGGGCACCATTTCCCAACAGCCGATTCCTGATCTCGCCAATCTCTGGATATGTTCGAAACACCAGAGGTTCAAAATCATTCTCAAAAAACTTGTGCGCCGAATCCCACGAATCCAGGGATTCCAGAGCGGCGGCAAATTTACCGGTAGTGAATTTCCCTGCCAAGCGATTATTCAATTCTCGATACGCCCATGCAGTGAAGATCTGCACAGGCGGCGTTACCAACAAGATGGCTCCTATCGCTGGAAGCGACACAGACGTTAGGATTTCGCCCATACTCTCGGCATACTTAGTGCCGCCTCTTATGAAGAAAGGGACATCGGCGCCAATGGATACCGCCACCCTTTCCAGTTTGTCCGTTGACAGGGAGAGATCATAAAGTTCATTCAGCGCTATCAGGACGGCCGCCGCATTGCTGGAGCCGCCGCCAAGACCTGCGCCGACAGGAATCCGTTTCTCAAGGTGAATCTTCACACCGCCTATGCCGGCGTGCTCTGCCGCCAAGGCATTGAACGACCTCACACAGAGGTTGGACTCATCCGTGGGAAGGGAAGGATCATCTGATGTGAGCGTACAGCCGCTATTTCCCTTTTCCAGAGTAAATGTATCAGACAGGGTGATTTCCTGAAACATCGTCTGAAGGGTGTGGTAGCCGTCGGGCCGCTGGCCGGTGATCTTCAGGCCGATGTTAATCTTGGCGTGGGACTCCAAAGTAAGAATAGTAGTAGAATACCGCCCTTATTCTTGCGTCAAGGTGGCCACCGCCATGGCACCGATTCCCTCGCCCCGGCCGATGAAGCCGACTTCATCAGTGGTCGTCGCCTTAACAGAAACGGCAGACGCATCGATGCCGAGGGCTGCGCCTATATTTGATTTCATCTCGTCAATGTATGGGGACAGTTTCGGTTCTTCCAAAACAACGGTGGCATCCAAGTGTGACACTTTCAGACTGGCAGACCGGACTTTCTCGGCGGCATACTTGAGGAACTCCAGACTGGAAGCATTCTTCCACCGATCATCACTGCTGGGGAAATGCTGACCGATGTCGCCGAGATTTGCCGCTCCAAGAAGAGCATCAACGATGGCATGAGACAGTGCATCCCCATCGGAATGCCCCACGGCCCCTTTCTTGAAAGGAATCTCGACTCCGCCAATGATGAGACTTTCCCCCTCTTCGAGGCGGTGCACGTCGTACCCTATCCCTGTTCTGACTCTCAATTCTCCTCTATCGATTTTCGGTCAACAATTATCAATTTTCTCTCATAAATAGCCTGCGCCACTTCCCAATCCTCCTGCGTCGTAATCTTTATGTTCCGACGGCTGCCCTCCACGATAGCCAATCGCCCGCCATTCATTTCTACGAGCTGGGCTTCATCGGTGGCTTCAACGCCTTGCTCCTCGGCACTGTCAAAGGCGGAGAACAATACGTCCACATTGAATGTCTGGGGGGTTTGGGCTTGCCACACTTCACTCCTATCAATTGTAGAAGTCACCGAGCCGCCACTCACCTGCTTCAGCGTATCCTTTACCGGCACTGCCACGATGGCGCCGTCGTAATCTGAACAGAGGCGAACCGTTTCTTCAATCCAACGCTGCTCTACGAAAGGTCTCACAGCGTCGTGCACGACCACAACATCAGATGATGGCGCTACAACGTCGAGGCCATTGCGGACGCTGTCCTGTCGTCGTTCGCCGCCTACCGCTAGCCGGACCTCTTTCTCAAAATGGCGCTCTTCCATTTGATTCTCCAGCCAGTTAAGGGCATCCTCCTGCGCCACCAGAACGATAGTATCAATCCGCTCCGAATCGAGAAACAACTGAAGCGTCGTGAAGATAAGAGGCTCAGATAGAAGAGATCTGAATTGCTTTCGTTGAGTAACGTGTGAAGAGTTGCCACCAGAGGAAAACCTGAGACTCTTGCCTGCAGCGGGGATGACGGCCGAGATGCGCACAGCGGAGTATTCAGACGATCATCATTGCATCGCCATAGCTCAGGAACATATACTTCTCTTTCTTGGCCGCGCGATATGCCTTGAAGATCAACTTACGATCAGCAAAGGCAGAAACCAGCATCAGGAGCGTCGATTTCGGTTCATGGAAATTCGTGATAATACCGTCAGTCATCTTGAAGTCATAGGGAGGGTAGATAAATTTATCTGTCCAGCCGCGTTTTGGCGACACCTGAAATCCAGAGACCACAACTGTTTCAAGCGCTCTAACAGTAGATGTCCCCACAGCAAGAATACGCTTCCCCCTGTCTCGAGTCTCGTTGATAGCTATGGCTGTCTCAGCGGGAACTTGGAAGAACTCGGAATCCATCTGGTGGCGGTTGAGATCTTCCACTTGAACCGGACGGAAAGTCCCAAGACCAATATGCAGAACAATGGGCGCTACCTTAATACCCTTAGCTTTCATTGTCTTTAACAAGGATTCGGTAAAGTGCAGTCCGGCTGTAGGTGCTGCCACAGCGCCCCGATGTTCAGCGAATACAGTTTGGTATCTTATTTTGTCCCGCGGTTCCGCATCTCTCTTGATGTAGGGAGGTAACGGTGAGTACCCGATAGTGTCAATAATCTTATAGAAATCGTCACTATCGTATTCGAACCGAACGACCCTGCCGCCGGAAACGGTATTATCGATCACATCACAGTGTACCTTATCGGTAAAATGGAGTTTGTTCCCGATACGTACCTTTCTGGCGGGCTTTACCAGAACTTCCCACAAATCATTCTCCAACTCGCGCAAGAGAAAGACTTCTACTGTCGCATCGGTGCGATCCTTTACTGCGAAGAGTCTCGCCGGAAATACTTTTGTGGTGTTAATGACAACAAGATCGTTCTTCTTAAGGTAGTCAACAATATTGTAGAACCGCCGGTGTTCGATTTCTCCCGACTCTCGGTGAATGACCATCAGTCTCGAGCGCTCCCGGCGTGAGGCTGGATACTGGGCAATCCGGGTTGTCGGAAGCGTATAATCGAAGTCTGTCAATCTCATTTTCACTCTTTTCTGAAACATATATGGTCTCCTACAGTCAGAAAAATGTTGGTTGATCCTGTGGTTTCTCGACTTTAAGGTAATTAAAAGCCCTGTCTTCAGCCACTCTGCCCCGCGGCGTCCTTTGCATAAATCCTTCCTTGATGAGAAAAGGCTCATAGACGTCCTCGATCGTCTGCGAATCCTCACCGATGGCAACGCTCAACGAATTAATCCCCACAGGGCCGCCATTGAACTTCTCCACCAGCACCCTGAGGATACTCCGATCCATGTCATCCAGACCGAACATATCGATGCCCAATTTGTCGAGAGACTGATGCGCAATCTCCTCGGTGATATTGCCGTCCGCTTTCACCTGCGCATAGTCCCGCGAGCGCCTTAGAATCCGGTTGGCTACCCGCGGCGTTCCGCGGGACCTCTTCGCCAGCTCAAGGGCGCCTCCTTCATCAACCTCTACTGCGAGGATACCGGCAGACCGAAGGATAATTTTCATCAGATCATCCACTTCATAGAAATCGACGCGCAACACCACACCGAAGCGATCGCGCATAGGAGAGGTGAGACTGCCCATCCGTGTGGTGGCGCCGATAAGGGTAAACTGTTCCAGATTCAGGCGGACGCTGCGGGCGCTGGGTCCGCGATCGAGAAGAATATCTATGGCGTAGTCCTCCATGGCCGAATAGAGATACTCCTCCACCACGTTATTCATCCGATGCACTTCATCGATAAAGAGCACATCGCGAAAACGGAGATTGGTGAGTAGTCCCGCCAAGTCTGCCGCCCGTTCCAGAACCGGCCCCGATGTCTGTTTCAGATTCACGTCAAGTTCCTTTGATATGATATAAGCCAATGTCGTTTTCCCGAGTCCCGGCGGACCAAACAAAAGAACGTGATCGAGGGCGTCATTGCGTTTTCGGCACGCCTCGATATAGAGTTTCAGGTTTTCCACAAGATCAGACTGGCCGACAAATTCATCGAATGATGACGGCCGAAGCGTCTGTTCAACAGCAAGATCCTCTGCTTGTGGTTCAGGATCAGTAAGATGGGTATCTGTCATCTCTCGAAGATGCAGTTAGACATGATCGACATGCAAGCTACAGTATGAACAAATGCAGTGACGGGCACAAAATGCAACCCTTAACTTAACATCAGGTTGAAGCGATTGCAAACAATAGTCTGGAACGAGAGGTGCGTTCGACGTGAAAACTGACGCAGCTATATGGCGGCGGAAGCTGGTGCTGATGCTCTCTCGGCCCGCGCCTCCGCGAACCGCCGAATCTCCTGCCAGATCCATTCCGGCGAAAGGTGGGCCTCTTCTACAACCTCCTCCACACTGCCGCCGGTGCGCCAACGGTTATCCCAATCTGACGACATGGAGGACTTCTTCACATCCGAGTCGGCAATCCAGTTATACATGAGCCGCAAGCGTCGCATAGACCACCGGATTGGTGTGACCGGCCACAAGCACAAACCGGTCGCCGAAGCGCTTTCCCGGCTCGCGGATGTCCCATCGCATGACGCCCGAGAGAAGCGTGGAAACGATGGCATACACCTTTGAGCGGGAACCTCCCGGATGTCCGCTCTGGCGGTAGTTCAGCATAAGGTCGATGCACTGATCTATAAGGTCCTTGATAAGACCCCACCGCTCATAGTGGGGACGAAGTTCTTCAATAGGCTTGAGAGACATCACTTGGTGGAAACTACCTCCTTCTTCTGGACCAGCCGCCTTGCCCTGGCGACCACATTTTCAACATTATAGCCCAGCTTCTGGAGAACGATCGCCCCCGGCGCCGAAGCCCCGAACCTCTCCAGACCAATTACATCTCCCGACTCTCCCACATACTTGTACCACCCTTGAGGACTCCCCGTCTCCACCGCCAGCTTCGGAACATCAGGCAACAACACAGTCCGCTTGTAGTCATCGGACTGCTCCTCAAACAGTTCCCACGACGGCATGGAGACTACCGACACCTGCACGCCTTCCTGCGCTAAGTCGCGCTGCGCTTCAACAGCCAGATAAACCTCCGACCCGGTAGCGATGATGATCAAATCGGGTTCTCCCTCATTCGCCTCGGAAAGGACGTAAGCACCGCGAGGAACGCCATCAGACACGGGAAAACGGTCACGGTTCAAGAAGGGGAGTTTTTGTCTGGTGAGAACGAGGGCCACCGGACCAGAACGCTCCATGGCGATCCGCCACGCCTCGGTCGTTTCATTGGCATCGGCGGGGCGGATGACCGTCAGCCCCGGGATGGCCCGGAGGGACATGAGGTGTTCCACAGGCTGATGGGTGGGACCATCTTCACCAAGCCCCACGCTATCATGGGTAAAGACATAAATGACCTTGGTCTGCATCAACGCCCCCAGGCGAATCGCCGGACGCATATAGTCGGAGAAGATAAGGAAGGTTCCCACATACGGACGAACTCCCCCGTGGAGGGCCAACCCGTTGGCAATGGCGCCCATCGCGTGCTCCCGCACACCGAAGTGAACGTTCGGCCCCCACGTGCCTCGAATCCCGAACACGTCTTTCCCATCCTGCATCGTCTTATTCGAAGGCGCCAGATCCGCCGAGCCGCCCACCAAATTGCCCGCTCGCGAGGCGATGGCATTCAATACTTTACCCGATGCGGCCCGGGTCGCCAGTGGCCCGTCCTCTTCACTGAAAGTAGGTATCCCCTCGTCCCAGTCTGATGGCAGCTCACCACGCATAGCGGCGGCAAACTGTTGCGCCAGATCGGGATGCTTCTCAGCGTAATTTGCCAGCAAATCCTCCCAATCCTGTTCAGACACACCACCCCTGTCGCCTGCTTGTCCACAGTGCGTCAAAGTCTCATCCGGGACATGAAAGGCCGGCTCCAGCGGCCAGCCCAAAGCTTCCTTCGTAGCAATGCTCCCATCTGGACCGAGAGGTTCGCCGTGAGCGGAGGCGGTGTCTTGTTTTGGACTGCCGTAGCCGATGTGTGTCCGCACCATGATGAGCGACGGTCTTTCGCTCTCGGCCTGGGCGCTGCGGATGGCGGCATCGATGGCATCCAGATCGTTTCCGTCCTCCACCCTCTGCACGTGCCAGCCGTAAGCTTCAAAGCGCTTGCCGACATCTTCAGTGAAAGCAAGATCTGTTTCGCCGTCAATGGTAATCTTGTTGTCGTCATAGAGGTAGATAAGCTTCCCCAGCCCCCACGTCCCCACCAGAGAGGCCGCCTCTGAGGCCACACCCTCCATGAGGTCACCATCGGAGACAATGGCGTAGGTGGTGTGATCTACCACCGCAAATCCATCCCGGTTGAACTTCTCAGCCAGAAACTTCTCCGCCATGGCCATGCCGACGCCGTTGGCGAAGCCCTGCCCTAAAGGACCGGTGGTGATCTCCACGCTGGCGGTGAGACCGTACTCGGGATGTCCCGGTGTTTTGCTCCCCCATTGGCGGAAGTTCTTGATCTCCTCTAAGGAAAGGTCGTAACCGAAGAGGTGGAGCAGACCGTACAGCAAGGCAGAACCGTGGCCCGCCGAGAGTACGAACCTGTCGCGGTTGAACCAGTGAGGATTCTGAGGATTGTGTTTCAGAAACCGTTCCCACAGGACGTAGGCCATAGGCGCCGCTCCCAGAGGCAGACCGGGATGGCCGGACTTTGCCGCCTCCACGGCGTCCACCGCAAGGAAGCGGAGGGTGTTGATGCTGAGATTGTCCATATCTCTCATTAGCTTTCGCGGTAAATCAATGATTGCAAGTTACACTCGTATGCTGTGAAAAGTGATAATCAAGACACAGAAAAAATTACCGTCTTCGGAACTATATTCCAATGGATTGCGCTGCCGCCGATCCTGCAGGGCAGGTACTTAGGTTCTGATGGGAAATGAAGGGACTTACCCCCGCCCGTTCAGCATCGTTTTCAGAAACTGTCCTGTAAAGGAGCCTCTGATCTTGGCTACCTCCTCCGGCGTCCCTTCCGCCACCACCGTTCCACCGTCATCGCCGCCCTCAGGACCGAGATCAATAATCCAGTCCGCTGTCTTGATGACATCGAGGTTGTGTTCGATGACGATGACCGTGTTCCCCTTCTCCACTAACCGGTTGAGGACGTTCAGCAGCATGCGCACATCCTCGAAGTGAAGGCCCGTGGTGGGCTCATCGAGGATGTACATGGTTCGGCCGGTGCCAATCTTTGATAACTCAGACGACAGTTTGACGCGCTGAGCCTCGCCGCCGGAGAGGGTTGTCGCCTGTTGCCCCAGCCGGATGTAGCCGAGCCCCACATCCTGAAGTGTCTCCAGTCTGCGCTTGACCTGAGGAATATTCTTGAAGAATAACAGCGCCTCATCCACCGACATGCTGAGAACGTCCGCTATTGTTCTTCCCTTGTAGCCGATCTCCAGTGTCTCCCGGTTATAACGCAACCCGGCGCACTCCTCACACTGAACATAAACGGCCGGCAAAAAGTGCATTTCAATCTTGATGATCCCGTCGCCCCGGCACGTCTCACAGCGGCCGCCTTTTACGTTGAAGGAAAACCGCCCCGGCTTGTAGCCGCGAATCTTCGATTCCTGCAGCCTCGCAAAGAGGTCCCGGATGTGAGTGAACAGACCCGTGTAGGTGGCGGGATTGGACCGTGGCGTCCTGCCGATGGGCGATTGATCAATGTCAATAACCTTGTCAAGGTACGCCATCCCCTCAACAGTGTCATACCGCAGCGGATAGGCGCGCTTGCCTTGGAGCTCCCTCCCCAGGATGGGGTAGAGCGTCTCATTCACCAGAGAGCTCTTGCCCGAACCTGACACGCCCGTGACGCAGATGAACTTCCCCAGAGGAAAGGCGATATCGATAGATTTGAGATTATTGCCTTGCGCTCCCAACAGGTTGAGGGTCTTGCCCGAGCCGTTGCGGCGCTCCGGCGGCATCTCGATTTTGCGCTTGCCTGATAGATAGAGCCCCGTGATGGAATCATCAGCCTTCTCAAGTTCCTGTGGCGTACCTGTAAATATCACCTCACCTCCCGCCTCTCCGGCGCCGGGACCGAGGTCCACCACATAATCAGCAGACTCAATCGTCTCCCTGTCGTGTTCCACCACCAGTACTGTATTGCCAAGATTTTTCAGCTTCTCCAGCGTGGCGATGAGGCGCTTGTTGTCCCGCTGATGGAGACCGATGGAAGGCTCGTCCAGAATATAGAGTACGCCCACGAGCTGAGCTCCTATCTGAGTGGCGAGCCTGATACGCTGCGCCTCTCCTCCCGACAGTGAGGCCGCACCCCGGTCCAGTGTCAGATAGTCCAAGCCAACATTGATGAGAAACTGCAGTCTTTCTTTGACTTCCTTCAGAACCTGCTTGGCTACCTTCTTCTGGGTTGCGGTCAGTTTGACTGTTTCGAAGAATTGAGCCACCTCCTTGATGGACCGCCTCGACAGATCACCAATACTCAGTTCTCCGAGGCGGACGGCGAGACTCTCCTCCCGCAACCTTGCTCCATCACACAACGGGCAAGCCTGCATACTCATGAACTGTTCGATCCATTCGCGGATACCGGCTGATTTCGTCTGCGTGTAGCGCCGTTCGAGATTGTGGGTAACGCCTTCAAATCCACCAGACCACTCGCCGGAAAAGCGGTCGGATCTGTAATGCATCTTTACCTTATCCTTACCCGTTCCCCACAAGAGAACCTCTCTCGCCCGGGACGGCAATTTGTGCCACGGCGTCGTGAAGTTAAATCCGTAATGGGATGCGAGACTCTTCAACACGGAGCTGTACCAGCTCCCTCGCGGCTGTTCTCCAAGAGGCGCCACAGCTCCCTGCACCAGCGATTTTCTTTTGTCCGGCACCACCAGATCAGGGTCGATCTCCATGCGCGAGCCGAGACCGTCACAAGTCCGGCAGGCGCCGTAGGGCGAGTTGAATGAGAACATCCGCGGAGACAGCTCTTCCATGCTGATCTCACACTTCGGACATGCAAATTTTTCGCTGAAGATGTGTTCCTCTTTTGGGAGTTTGTTGATGATAACCAAGCCCGAGCCGATCTTGAGAGCCAACTCCACCGACTCCGTCAGCCGCTCTTTGCCAAAGGAGCCGTTGGAACTGTCGCCTTCTAGAACAATCCTGTCCACCACGACTTCGATATTGTGCTTCTTGTTCTTGTGCAGGATTATTCTTTGCGAGAGATTCCGCAGTTTTCCATCAACTCGTACCCGCACGAATCCTTCCCGGGCAACCTCCTTGAACACTTCCTTGAACTGCCCTTTCCGTCCCCGCACCACCGGCGCCAACACCTGAAGCCTTGACCCTTGCGGAAACTTCAGCACGGCATCAACGATTTGCTGAACCGTCTGCCGCTGGATGGGATCACCGCATTTCCAGCAGTAAGGCGTCCCCACACGAGCGTAGAGCAGGCGGAGGTAATCGTGGATTTCTGTAACAGTTCCCACGGTTGAGCGGGGATTTCTTGAAGCGGATTTTTGCTCGATAGAGATCGCCGGCGACAGGCCTTCAATATAATCCACATCAGGTTTTTCCATGAGGCTCAGAAACTGGCGCGCGTAGGCGGAAAGGGATTCCACGTAACGCCGCTGTCCTTCTGCGTAGATGGTATCGAAAGCGAGTGACGACTTGCCGGATCCCGACAGTCCGGTGATAACAACAAACTGGTTTCGCGGGATCTCTACCTGAATGTTCTTCAGATTATGTTCGCGGGCACCGCGAACAACGATGTTTTCCATGGGAGCCACCATTTTTAAGCCATCCGGGAATTTATTCCTACTCTCGAATGTTTCAAAAAGGAATCTAGAGGATTTCGCTAGAAAAAACCGGGGGGCTAACTTTCGTCTAAAATCTCGGCTACGACACGTAAGCATGATGAATTACGTGACTACTTTATAAATCAGTCTGTTGTTACTCTCTTCTCCTTACGGGCGTAACTTCCAGTTTTACTTCTTCACCGTCACGCCTCACCACAATAGGAACTGTCTTATCCAGTTCAAGCTCTTGCAGAGCGTACATATAGTCATAAATACTCTTCACTTCCTTGGCCCCCAGCATGATAATGATATCACCAGCCTGCAGCCCCCCTTTGTCGGCCGAACTCCCTTCTCTCACCCCAGAAAGCTGCATCCCTTTCACCTCCGTGCCGGCATAGTCAGGAATTGTCCCCAGCGATACGGCAAATCCTCCGCGGGTCGGCTGTTCCTGCTTCACTTTTATGAAATCCGGCCGGGAAGATCTACTGGTCAGTTCCGCGATTATCTCTGCCGCAAGCCGGACTACTCTCTCCTCTCCGTCTGCGTTAATAAGATCCCAGTCATCGGACGGCCGGTGATAATTCTCGTGCGTGCCAGTGAAGAGGAAGAGGACAGGAATATCCTTGAGATAGAACGACTGATGGTCGCTGGATCCGTAGCCCGCATCGTCAAACTTTGGTGAAAGGTCAAACTGTCCGGCCATTTCTGACACCATCTCTTTCCAGATAGAAGAGGTGCCGGCGCCGCCGACCACCAGCGTTGTATCTTTCAGCCTGCCGATCATATCCATGTTGACCATGGCAGCCACGCTCTCCAGCGGGAATGGCGGTTCGTCAGCGAGTGCCGCAGAACCCAAGAGACCTAACTCTTCCGCTCCAAAGGCAGCAAAAACGACGCTCCTTTTCTGAGGATGTTCACTGAACCACTGCGCCAGTTCCAACAGTCCAGAAGTCCCCGACGCATTGTCATCAGCACCGTTGTGGATGGCCACAGTGTCCGGAGCAAGGGAGCCTCCGCCGCCCCAGCCGAGATGATCATAATGGGCACCTACCACAACATACTGGTCAGACAGATCAGGATCGGTCCCTTCCACAGCGCCTACAAGGTTGACAGATCGCGACGACACTTTCTCCACGGACACCTTCACACTCACGGATGCAGGGATATCGAATGAAAACGGCGTTTGATCCTCATTCATTTTCTTCTGAACCTCAGACAAGTCGTGCCTCGCCAGACTGATCAGTTCTTTGGCTCGCTTCTGCGTAACCATCACCACAGGAATGCCAGAATCAGCAAAGCTCTGGTCGTACCGCAGTTTCATGAGATAGTTTTCATCTGGATCATCTTCCGGGCCGGTGACAAAGATAACAGCCGAGGCGCCGTTCTCTCTGGCGGTCATCGCCTTGTAGCGCAAAGCCGCAAATCGGCTGAATTCGCCGTGAGGATTTGTCCCATCGGGAGAATGACGCAGAATTACCACCACTTTCCCGTCAACGTCAACCCCTTCATAATCGTGATAGTCCGGATCATCCGCATCGATCCCGTAGCCGGCGAAGACGAGTCTGCCTTCAGCCGATCCGGAGGCAGAGAACCCCACGGGGCGGAAGTCCTTGTGTAGCTTAAGAGTCTGCGTGCCATCAACGGATTTCACCTCAAGACAATTCCGTCTTCCCAGCTTGACTCCTGAGATGAATTCAAATGAATGACGAAAGGAACGGCGGGAGTCTCCCATCGGTTTGAGGCCGTAGGAGCGAAACTCGCGCGTAATATAGCGGGCGGCTTTTTTGTCGCCTCTGGTCCCTGCTCTGCGGCCTTCCAGTTTGTCGGAGGCCAAGTATTTCACGTGCTTTAGTATCTCTTCAGCTGTGATTTCTGTTTCTCCAATGGGGCCCCATGCCGCCACAGCCAGCGTAAATCCAAATAGCACAAATGGAACACTTCTATGCAGTTTCATTGGTTCCTGCCGTTTTTCTTACAGCACTATGCATCAGTTCCGGATAGTTAGATATAATCCCGTCTGCCCCTTTGCGCAGCAGCCATTCCATGGCAGGCTGACTGTTTACCGTCCACGTGTTAATCTTCATCCCCTTACGATGGGCTAATGTCAATGTATAATCATCCAACAAGTGCGCTTCCAGATTAAGCATGTCCGGATGAACAAGGTTGATGAATCTCGGCTTGCGCAATATCTTCGGGACAGTGTTATCATCAGTCCAAATGTAGGCGGTGGGAACTCGGCTATCCAATATCTTTATCCTGCCAATCACCAGCGGATGGAAACTTGAAACCATCACCCGCCCATACAAATTTCTGCGCCGAATGATGTCAGCCACGTATCTGGCGGCTCCAAGATCGAGGGCCCCTGACGCTTTAATCTCTATATTCAGGAGAACATCATCCGGAACGGCTTCAACAGCCTCCTCCAATAACGGTATCTTTGAGGGAGAGAACTGGGGAAACTTTATCCCGGCATCAATGCTCCTTAACTCATCGAGAGTCATTTTATGGATATATCCGAAGCCGTCCGTCTCCCGCTCCAGATCGTGGTTGTGGGAGCAGACAACGTATCCATCCTTCGTGGCTATAACGTCCATCTCGATAGATTTGAGCCCCGCTTTTACCGCCTGTCTGTAAGACGGCAGTGTGTTTTCCGGAGCAGCCATAGGTGAACCGCGATGACCCATTTTCAGTGGACCGTCTGCGTAGAGATGACTCACATCCATGGGGTGCCAGAAGAATAGATGTTTGATCGCCATTGCGGTGATAAAGATGATAATGAGCGCAACTGAAGCCACGGCTTTTCTTACGGTGCCGGATTCAGCGCCAAGCGCCGAAACCCCATCTTCTTCACTTGTTCATCATCAGAAAAGGTCGCCCTGTATTGACCGTTCATGTAGAGCTCTGCCTGATCGGCGTAGTGAGGACTCTTGGGCAATCCCGACTGACCTGTGGGAAGAATAAACTGTGTCTGGTGAAAATTCGAAAAATCGACAATGCGACGGAATGAAGGCCCCACAATCTGATCGAAGGGCGCAGACATTTTATATTCGCCATTATTAATGGTGGTGCTGGAGCCGCCACTGGGGAACGGTCCGACGTTGAAATCGAATAGCCTGTCCATAAGTCCACTCGCTCTACCGATGGTATGAGGATGCGAAAGTGTATGAATCTTCCCCCACGCCCAGCCATGCGGTGAGGGACCTAACAGTCGCTCCACCTCCCTCACCCCTTCTTCCAATGACTGGCGCAGTATTTCATCCAGCGTTTCCTCGTGATCGGTCGTCTCCACGTTGTCAACCCAAGAGGATCCTCCACGCTTCAGAACAGTATTGAGATTGCGCATGGAGAGGCTCCAGTTGCCGGCAGCCCCCACCGGGCCGATCCACCCCGTGAAAAAACGATCGCCCATGAGCGACATTTCATCGGCATAAATATTCTCCATAAGCCTCAACTGCGCACAGCTGAACAAGGGCGCAGCCGCAGACTCGATATCAAAACTCCCATTCCACTCTCGCAGCAATTCTACGGCGTGCTTGAGATTAGTATCGTTACCAAGCAATTCTGCGTGGAAGGCACGGACAAAGTGCTGCGCCATCTCCCGTGCGTAGGGCGAAATCACATCCAGCTGGGTCGCCGCCACATCGTCCGGTGATATCTTTTCCAAGCTCCCCAACCGTTCAGCGATCCGCTCATAGCGGGACGGATGTATCCAGAGATTCGAGACGTAATAGTTGTCGTTATTGATGGTCTGATGATTCGCCGTGATGATCAGCCCATCTGGTGGGTTCAACTTATAGGGAAGTTCATCATGCGGTACGAACCCTTGCCAGTTCCATTCTGACGATTCTCCCGGCAGAGGGACCAGCGCTTCGCCTCCCTTTCGCATGGGGATCCACACCATGGGCCGCCAGCCGATATTCCCTTCCACATCTGCATAGACGACATTCTGGCCCGGTGCCGCATAGGTCTTTGTTGCCTCTGTGAACTCATCCCAGTTTGACATCAGATTGAGCTTCACCAGCGCCGTGAGTTCATCTGTCAACTCGTGTCCTACCCAGCGAAAGGCGAGCACTTGAGGACTCTCCCTTAACAGATAGTGGATATCTGAAATGATGGGACCGTGATGGGTCTGCCGGATCACGATGGTGGTGTCGGATGCTCCCTTTACCTTGACGGTCTCTTTTCTTTCTTCAATGTTCCTCCATTCACCATCATACAGGTATTGCTTCGGATTTTGGGGATTGACGGTCTCCAGATAGAAATCGACATCGTCTGTCATCAGATTAGTAAATCCCCAGGCACATGAATCATTCTGCCCCAGGAGCACCAGCGGGATTCCGGTAAGGCAGGCGCCGCTGACGTTAAACCGCCCGCCCACCAGATGCATCTCATACCATTTGGCCGGCTGAGAGAACTCGAGATGCGGATCATTTGCCAGAATAGGTTTTCCGGAAACCGTCCGCTTGCCGCCAATCACCCAGTTGTTAGAACCAAGATGGCCGCCGCGCATCCCGTTCAGTTTCCGAATGCCGGCATCCGCAACAGACATGGCCTCCCACAGAGGCCGGAAATCAAATACCGCGGGAGGAGGCAGATCGCTCCCTTCATCAGGCACAAACGGCCACAGTTCCTTCATTTTATCATCACCGAACATGTAGCGTACCTGCCCGTAGAGTATCTCCGGATACCAAGACTGGCTCAGGAAGTAGGCCATCAGTTTACCGTAGCCCGTGGCGTGTTTCACTTCCCAGCGGATGGGCTTTATTCCAAGAAGCTTAAATTCAATCTGGAGGTCAGAACCAATATCGTCAATGTAGCGATTCACGCCGGCAACGCTGGCATCCACGAGAGAGCGCGTCTGCGGCGCCATATTCTCCACCGCAAGCTGCGCCGCCTTCGAGATTCCCCATGTGCGCAGGAAGATGTCATTCTCAAGCTGGCTCTTACCAAACAGTTCCGCAAGTCTCCCTTCCACGGTGGCAGCGGTGACCGTCATCTGAAACAGCCGCTCCCGGGCCATGATATAGCCGGCGGCAAAAAACAGATCCTGTTCATTGGCGGCATAGACATGGGGGACTGCATATTCATCAAAGAAAACTTCAACCGGCTCCTGTAGCCCTTTCAGAATCAACTCTCCTTCATATTCCGGCAGAGGATAGTCAAGATAAAGCCGCACAAATACCAGAATAATCACAACACCGACGAGAAGGATCAGGCCGGCTCTCTTTACCAGTTTCATTCTACATTTCCCTGTCGATTTCTTGCACCACAGCAATTCCGTAATCTACTGTCTGCTTGATTATGGGCCACTCAATATTCACGAATGGATTGACTTGAACACTATAGCCAAATCCTTTCAGTCGTTCTTCGATGAATCCGGCTGCCGTCCGCTCATTGTCTGTGGTGGCGCCCTGGTGCGGCAGGGAAATCAGTTCGGTAAGAATTTCCTTGATGAGTTCCATGTGAGGATTATCTGAATTGAGATTGGTAGAATATAGAAAGGATCGAGGGAAGGGGCAATAAAGGAGCTTTCAGCTTTACCTCGGAGACCTTTTCATTGCGCCGCGCGGAAAGGTAATCCCGTCATTTGTGATCATAGACAACTTTTCCACTGTCACCGGCGTATGGCCGAAGTTGTCCTCCACTTTGCTCGTAATGATGTAGGGTCCCCGGCTGCGGACGAGACGACCGTATTTCCGGTAGGTTTCCGGGAACAGCACCGCCTCGTACGTGCCAGTGAGGTCTTCGCAGGAGAGAAACTGCATCATCTCCCCCGGCTTAGTCTTCGTGCGGCGGGTGGTAACCATCCATCCTGCCAAAGTAACGGTCTTGCCGATGTGCTTGTGGATCTCCCGGGCATGGACGAAGGGTCCCACCTTTTCCACATGCTCCTGAAGCGCACCCTTCCATATCCACAGCGGATGTTTCTCTACGGTCAGTTCCATCAGTTCCAGCTCGTCCCGGAGTTTTTTCTCCAGAGGATAGTCCACCATGGGAACCGAATCTGACTGTACTTTCACCGCACTCGGAAACATCCCCTCATCGCTGTGCTTAGTGTTATTATAAAACAGTCTCAGCCGCCAGAGGTGCTGGGGGCGGGTATATCCAAATGAGTCAAAGGCGCCGCACCGGATGAGAGTCTCCGCCTCCCGGTAAGCCGGCTTCACGCGAACGCAGAAGTCCTCCAGCGACTCGAAGATGCGTTCGTCTCGTTTCTCCAGAAGTTTCGTAAGCGTCGCCCGTGTGAGCCCCTTCACCTGAAGGAGACTGATGCGAATATAGGACAACCATCCTTGCTTGTCCATGGACAAGCTGGAAGCTTGTTCTACATCCTGTGCCGTAAAGTACGGTTCCGCCTTATTCACATCGGGCGGCAGGATACTGATACCCAACCGGCGGGCCTCCTCCAAGTAACATGACGTATGATAGAAGCCCCCGTAGTTGGACATGACCGCCGCCAGGAATTCCGCCGGATAGTGACTCTTCAGCCAGGCCGATTGGACAGAAATCACCGAATAGGCGGCGGAATGTGCCTTGCAGAAAGCGTAGCCGGAGAATGCCTCCATCTGCCGCCATATTTCCAGCGCCGCCTCTACATTCACCCCCAGCTTCACCGCATCCTGAATAAAGCGGTCCCTGTGTTTCATGAACGGCTCCTCAACACGCTTACCGCTCATGGAGCGGCGCAGCTTATCCGACTCCGCCAGACTCCACCCCGCAACGGCCTGCGCCACCTTGATAACATCCTCCTGATAGAGCATGACGCCGTAGGTCTCCTTCAGAATCTCCTCCAGGGCGGGATGCGGGTAGTGGGGCTCGGTCCGGCCGTGCTTGGCGTCTATGAACGTGGTTATGTGCTCCATGGGCCCGGGCCGGTACAGGGCGATCATGGCCGCGANNCCACCACTTCTTTGCTGTGGTGGCGCTTCACGAAATGGCGCAGCATCCCCGAATCGGCGGGACCGGGACGGATGACCGAACTGGCGGCGGTGATCATCTCGAAGGAATCGACTTGGAGTTTCCTGAGCAATCCCCGCATCCCCGGCGACTCAATCTGAAACACCCCTATAGTTTGCCCCCGCCGGATCAGCGTTTTGGTCCTGTCATCCATTCGAGGCATGGCGTGAGGGTCAAA
>DCAL01000042.1:23320-23883 GCA_002311975.1 Fidelibacterota bacterium UBA1134
TCAACACCGTATTTCTTCTTCAGCGTCTCGGCCATCTCCGCCACCACCGTGAGAGACCGCTGTCCCAGAAGATCGATCTTCACCAGTCCCATCTTCTCCACACCGTGCATGTCGAACTGAGTCACTACCGGCCCTTTGGTCGAGCGCTGGAGCGGCACATACCTGGTAATCTTCTCCGGTGCAATCACAATCCCGCCGCAGTGAACCCCCATATGTCGCGGACGATCTATCAGTTTTCGAGCCAACTCAAAAATCTCCCTGTAGCGCGGATCGTCTCCCTTTTCCCCTGATCCCCCCGATTCATACCACAACGGCATCTCTCGCGCCACCCGATTAATCTCCCGCTCCGAAAGTCCCACGGCCCGCGCCACATCTCGCACTGCACCCCGCATCCGGTAAGTGTTGAACGTAGAAATCATGGCGACACGATCCTTTCCATACCGCTCATAGACGTATTCGATTACCTCATCCCGCCGCTTCCAGCAGAGGTCCACATCGATGTCCGGCGGCTCCTGACGATCGGGATTGAGAAAGCGTTCGAAGATGAGATTATGCTCGATGGG
>DCAL01000042.1:23949-25194 GCA_002311975.1 Fidelibacterota bacterium UBA1134
CGATGGGATCCACTGGCGTGATGGCCAAGAGATATGACACCAGACTGCCAGCCGCCGAGCCGCGACCCACCGTGGGAATGCCCCGCTTATTCGCCCACTGAACGATGTCCCACACGATGAGGAAGTAGTCGGCGTAGCCGGTCTCGATGATGATGTCCAGTTCATACGTCAGTCGTTTCAGAACGGTCGTGGTGATAGGGTCGTATTTCTCCGGCAGCGCCCCGTGGCACACCTTCACCAGCAAGTCAGTGGAAGCGTTACTCATTTGCGGTAAGCAGACAGGATAATCCGCCAAAACCCATGAGGTGGACAGGCATAATCACGACTGGATGAATACTCCATTGAAGGAAATTGGTCACATTAGAAAAATCTTGTCAGAAACGTCAAACCGTCGGTTTAGATGAGAATGAATTACTGTTTGATCCCGATCCGCCGGCTGGTGGATTCGGGAGAGTTTAATTCATTCCTGAAACGATGGCGCAGACGGATAAGATTTTTCTGCAGCGACGCTTCTTTTGGTACTTTTCTTCTAAAGAAAAGTACACAAGAAGCTGTTGACCATCCCCACTCTACATGAGTTATTCTCTCTGTGCCCTCTGTGGCTTACATTCCAACCATGAAGATCGCCGTCAGCACCGATGAACGGACACCCCTGGTGGACACAGTCCTGGACGAGCTCGAAGAACGAGGCCACGATGTAATCTATTTCGGGCCGGAGGGAGACGACTCAGTTGACTGGCCTGTCGTGACTGGGCAGGCAATTGACCTTGTAACTAGCGGTAAGGCTGACGAAGGTGTTGTCATGTGCTGGACCGGTACCGGCGCTTCCATGGCCGCCAACAAAACCAAGGGCATCCGGGCCGCCCTCTGCCACGACGCCGAAACAGCCAAGGGAGCCCGCACCTGGAATCACGCCAACGTCCTCGCCCTGAGCCTGCGGGCCACCTCAGACGCTATGGCCAAAGAAATCCTCAACGCGTGGTTCGATACGCCCTACAGTGATGACAAGTGGAACCTGAAGCAGATCGAGCGAATCAGGAAACTGGAACAGGAACAGCCACCTTCTTCGGACTCTGGCACGTAGCCTGAGGACCCCCTCCCAACTCCACATCGTCTCTATTACAATTGTACTCCCCGTTATGGCACCCATCTTCGGTCTCATAGCCTGATTGGAGAGTTTTTGACCTTAATCGCAGTTTTTGTTTGTGGACTTAGGTCAGTCTCATAACCCGAAGGTCGGAGGTT
>DCAL01000101.1:0-156 GCA_002311975.1 Fidelibacterota bacterium UBA1134
GACAGGAGGTGCGGACCAGCCTCAGCAGCCTTTTTCAAACCGAGGTCGGCCACAGACTTCACATAGGGCAGAGTTGAGTTGGTCAGTGCAACGGTGGACGTAAAAGGAACCGCTCCGGGCATATTCGGTACACAGTAATGGATCACGCCGTCCACT
>DCAL01000101.1:246-3200 GCA_002311975.1 Fidelibacterota bacterium UBA1134
ACGCAGCCGCCCTGATCCACAGCAACGTCTACGATCACACTGCCTTTGCCCATAGTTTTGAGCATGTCACGCGTAACAAGTTTTGGCGCCCGAGCCCCCACAATCAGAACTGCACCTACCAGCAGATCGGTCTTCACCAGCAGATCGATGATATTGTGCCGGTTGCTGAAAACAGTGACCACATTCTTGGGCATGATATCGTCAAGATATCTGAGGCGATCGACATTCGTATCCAGTACATAAACTTTTGCTCCCAGACCGGCGGCAATCTTGGCCGCATTCGTTCCCACTATTCCGCTGCCGAGAATAACAACAGTTGCCGGCTCCACTCCCGGCACCCCTCCCAGAAGAATACCCTTGCCCCCCATTCTCTGCTCCAGGTATTTTGCCCCCTCCTGCACGGCCATGCGGCCGGCCACCTCACTCATGGGAATCAAAAGAGGAAGTGAGCCGTCATCGAGCTGGAGGGTTTCGTAGGCCAGACCGGTGGCTCCAGAAGCCAGGAACTGGTTCGTCAGCGTTTCCGACGCCGCGAAATGGAAGTAGGTGAAAACAATCTTTCCCTCACACAGCAGCGATATTTCATCATCAAGCGGTTCCTTCACCTTTACAATCATTTCCGCTCTGTCATAAATATCCTGCGGTGAATTATCAATATCAGCACCTTGGGACATGTAATCGTCGTCGCTGAATCCACTGCCGGCGCCGGCGTCTTTTTCCACCACAACTTCATGTCCAGCGATTGTAAGTTCAAGAGCACCGTGAGGCGTCAGGGCAACGCGCATTTCCTGAGCCTTAATCTCTTTCGGAACTCCGACAATCATCTGTTATCTGTTATCGGAAAAGTTCCGCTTCCCTTGCGGACGGTTTCGATCCCGGTGGCGATTTCCGCCCTGCCTGCCGCCTCCCTCACTTTTGGGACGAGGCGGTGGAAGATCCTTGGGGCGTTCAGTGAGTGCCTTCTTGCTGACGTCAAATCGGCCACTATCATCCACTTTGATGATCTTCACCTCAACAACGTCTCCAATCTTCACCTCATCTTCAACCTTTTCCGTGCGGTAATGAGAGATCTCGCTGATGTGCAGTAGCCCTTCCTTGCCCGGCGCCAGTTCAATGAATGCACCGAAATTCAGAATTCTGCGTACAGCACCTTCGAATATCGTACCGACTTCAGGCTCCACCATGATGGCTTCCACCATTTTCAGCGCTTTCTGACAGTTCTCCAGCACAAGCGATGTAAGTACCACAACACCGTCATCATCAACCTCAACATCGCATTCACATTCCTTAATGATTGAACGGATGTTTCGTCCGCCGGGGCCGATCAGTTCACCGATCTTTTCAGGATTGATTTCAGTCCGCAGAATCTTCGGCGCATATTGAGAAACAGTCTCACTGGGGTTGCTGAGATGCTNNACGTCGAGGATGTGGAATCTTCCAACCTTTGCCCTCTCTAACGACTGGGCTATCAGATCCATGGAAAGACCGTCAATCTTCAGATCCACTTGCACCGATGTGATGCCTTCCCTTGTGCCAGCCACTTTGAAATCCATGTCACCGTAATGATCTTCCTCTCCCAGAATATCTGTCAACAACACACTCTTCTTACCATCGGTAACAAGTCCGACAGAAATGCCTGAGACCGCCGCTTTTATGGGCACGCCTGCATTCATGAGCGCCAGTGAGGCTGAGCATACGGTAGCCATGGAGGAGGATCCGTTCGACTCCAGAATATCCGAAACGACACGCACTGTGTAGGGGAATTCCTTCGGCTTCGGCATCACCTGTTCCAACGCACGTTCGGCCAGATTACCGTGCCCCACTTCCCTCCTGCTCACGCCGAGGTAGCGCCTTACTTCACCGACACTGAAGGGCGGAAAGTTGTAGTGGAGCATATAGTGCTTCTTGAATTTACCATCAATGTCATCCACAAACTGCTCATCCGATTTGGAGCCCAGCGTCACCGTGGCAAGACTCTGTGTCTCACCCCGGGTGAAAAGGGCACTGCCGTGAGCACGTGGGAGAAGGCCTTCCTGAATTGAAATATCGCGGATATCACTCTCCCCCCTGCCATCGGGCCGCTGCCCCTCATTCAGAATTCTGCTGCGCAGCGCCTGCTTCATCTTCTCAGAAATCATAGCTTTGATGACTCGCTCCTGCTCAGGGAACTCTTCAGCAAGAGCTTCTGCGATTTCATCCTTGACCGCGTCTAAGGCAGACCTTCTCTCATCTTTGTCACCATGAGCGATCGTCTCAATCCGGCCGTTCAGGCGGTCTGCGACCAATTGCACAAGCTTGTCATCGACCTCCTCAGCAACGATTTCACGTTTCGGCTTACTAACTCCTTTAACAAAGGACTTCTGAAACTTGATGATATCCTTGATCGCTTCCTGTCCGTACTGGACTGCCGTCATCAGATCTTCTTCCGATATTTCGCTGGCCTCTCCCTCCATCATGACGATGGCGTCCTCTCCACCCGTCAAAACGAGGTCAAGGGCACTTTCTTCCAGCTGGCTGTATGAAGGATTAAGGACGGGCTTGCCATCGATCATGCCCATCCTCACGGCCGCTGTGGGGCCGTTCCACGGGATATCCGACAGCATGAGCGCTACGGATGCTCCCAGAGTCCCTAGAATATCAGCCGGATTCTCCTGATCTGTTGACAACAGGTTAATCATTACCTGGGTTTCACAGCGGAATCCATCAGGGAAAAGGGGCCGGATGGGCCTGTCTGTCAGACGGCTCGCCAGAATTTCCTTCTCTGACGGTCTTCCTTCTCTTCTGAAAAAGCCGCCGGGGATTTTGCCGGCAGCATAGGCAGGCTCGCGGTATTCTACTGAGAGTGGAAAAAAATCTATCCCTTCTCGCGGGTTCTTATCCGAATTCACGGCAACCAAAACGACGGTATCGCCGTAAGTCAAAACGACTGATCCCGATGACTGTTTGGCCATCAG
>DCAL01000015.1:0-5304 GCA_002311975.1 Fidelibacterota bacterium UBA1134
GTTCTCAACTATGAGAACAGCGGGCTCTACCGGGGTGCATTTTCTTATGACCAGCCTTCCACCGATCTCGATATCGGTCTCTACTACAAGGCGGAAGATTTCGATTATGTCAGCTCAGATACCATCGATATCACTTCAGACTGGGGGCACCGGGATGCGGCAGAATTTGTGGTGAGGCATTTGGCGACGGGCACCAAACTCAGGCTGTACGGACTCCATCTGAAAGCGGGCAATGGCGATGACGATGCCGCTGACCGCGCATCCGAGGCTTCGGCCTTACGCAACTATCTTAATACCCTCGAATCCAATTCACACTTCCTCGTAATGGGAGATTTCAACGTCTACAACTCGGCGGAAGAGGGGTATCAAAAATTTGTGGAAACTCAAACTGATGACAGCGGCAGACTCTTTGATCCCATCGATCAGGCGGGGGATTGGCATAACGATGTTACCTTTGCCCAGATTCATACACAGTCAACCCGGTCCTCTTACGGCGGCATGGATGACCGTTTCGATTTCATTCTTGCTTCGTCATCTGTTCTCGACTCTACCGGGCTTAACTATGTTCCTGATTCGTATACCCCTTTTGGCAACGACGGCAACCACTTCAATGAAGCTATAAATGCAGGCAGTAATGCGGTCGTTTCTGATGAGATGGCTGATGCGCTGCTGGAAGCTTCCGATCATCTCCCCGTCTTCCTTGAACTGACATTTGAAGGCTCCGGCGCCGGTACCCCCGCCGTGATGATTACCGAAATTATGCAGAATCCGTCGGCGGTGAGCGATTCGGTGGGAGAGTGGTTTGAGATTTACAACGCTGATTCAGTGGCTGTTGACCTTTGCGGCTGGACGGTGAGGGACCTTGATAGCGACACCCTTGTCATCGGTTGCTACGATCACTTTTGGATCGAGCCGGAAGAGTACCTCGTGATGGGCGCCAATGACAACAGCGTAACGAACGGCGGTCTCACGGTGGATTATCAGTACGACTATGAGACGTTCAAGCTGGCAAACGGGGACGATGAGATTGTGCTAACGAGCGGGGCGGGAATTGAGATTGACCGCGTCGAATACGATGGGGGCAGTGAGTTTCCGGATCCGGCCGGAACGTCCATGGCACTGAAGGATGTGCGGGCGGATAACAATGTCGGATCGAACTGGATCGTCTCCAGTGAGCCGTTCGGCGATGGCGATATGGGAACGCCCGGTGAAGCCAATCACGATGTCTCTCTGGTTCAGGATGTGACGATGCCGCAGCATTTCAACCTCCGCCCAAACTTTCCCAATCCGTTCAACAGTTCTACAGTTATCTCCTTTGACCTTTCCAGCTCGGCCGTTGTTGAACTCGCCGTCTATGATCTTGCGGGCAGGGAGGTGGCAGTACTGGTGAGTTGTAGAGTGGTAACTGGTAAACATGAAGTTGTGTGGGACGCATCGGGGTATCCCAGCGGGATCTACATTCTACAGCTCGGTAATCAAAATGTACGTCTCACCCGGAAGATGCTGCTGCTGAAGTGAAACTCCGATTCTGGTTCATTAGTCTTTTCTGGGGCGCGTGCCTGCTGGCTCAAGGCGTCTCCTACGTCAAGTACTTTGCCACCGAAGAAGATTTTATCCGCGGCGCGGCGATGCTAGCGACGGAGCGAAGCGGCAAAGCTCATGTTCAGGCCCTCTATGATAAGGAGGACAGGGTGCTCTCCAAGTCGATTATGACAGCAGTCGGTGAGGTCGTTGAGGAAGAGATTTACGAGTACGACTTGTCTGGAACTCTTACCAAACGTGCCGTTCGCGACGGTGATGGTCAGACGAGTAAACTCTACATCTACGGCGGCGATGAGCCCATGTCTGCAATCTTCATCAGGTTTGCCTTTCCTCACCGGGATCAGCGGGAGTTCAGGGAGCGGACGACCCTCTATGAGTTTCGTTCCGACGGCGAGATTGAACGATACCGCTTTTTCTCCGTGGACAATCAGGAGTTCGGCCGCATTTCGTACGACTACTTCGCGTCAGGGATTCTGAGGAGCGAAAAGTGGGAAAACCTTCTCAGCGGGAAGACTGTTCGTCTTTTCAAGTACCGGTTCAATGCTGACACGCGGGAATACAGGATGGCTGAGTACGATTCCAGCGGAGCGGCCATAAGTCGAACGGCGATTGTGCTCCCTGAAAAAAACTTTTTTGATGAAGCGATGCCCGGAATTTCGGGGGATATGTTATCGGCGTCTGAGAGCATACTGGAAGAGAGCGGTGAAATCATTCAGGATATACTTAAANNAGAGAGTGGTGAAATCATTGAGGATATTATGAAACGAAAGTCGCAGGGGTGGAATCCCGATGAGGACCTCGGCCGCCTCTCTGAAACGGATGTCCTGAGTTCACCGGACATCATCTATCTGGCCAATGGTGATACACTGAAGGTGGCCCTGCTTCATATATCGGACAGTTATGTACGCTGCATACTCCACGGTGGAAGTGAAGTACTATCCATTCCTCTCTCCACTGTGGGCGAAATCGAGAGGCGGGATGGGAAGATTCTCTATCCAGTTGTTTACTGATCATCGGACGTTGCATTGACCTTGGTTTTCGGAAGGTCTAAAAGTATATTCATTCTGCAATGAGACCTCGGATTCTGTTGCTTCTACTCCTGTTGCACCCGCTCTCGGCACAGGAATACCCTCCCCCTACAAACCTTGTGACGATTCCCACCGCCGGAGGACTGATGAGGGGAACATTCTCCGCCGATATGAGGGTGCAAAGTGATGGCGGGCTGACGGCGGGCCTCGCCGTAGGCATCACCGACAGATTCATGTTCGGGCTCTCTTACGGCGCCTCTCGTCTCATCGGGAGTGACAAACCCATCTTGTATCCTCAACCCGAGGTCATTCTGAAATATCGTCTGCTGGATGAGGCGGTCACCACGCCCGGCGTCGCCATGGGACTCAACACGCAAGGCTTCGGCACCTACAACGACGCTGACAGCCTGAAGCGCTACGCCGTGAAAGCGTACGGGGCCTATCTGGTCGGCAGCAAAAACTGGAAGTCTCCATTTGGAAATGTGGGGGCTCATTTCGGCGTGAACTACAACTTCACTGAACAGCTTGACGGCGATGACGATGTCAGCGGGTTTCTCGGTTTTGATGTAGAGGTGAATCCAGAACTTTCCTTCCTCTTTGAATGGAACGCCGCACTCAATGAAAACGACATGACGGCGAAGACGCTGGCACTCAGCAAGGGCGGCTACTTCAACGCCGCTGTCCGGTGGACCTTCGTAGAACACCTCCACATCGAACTTGATTTCAACAATCTCTTGTTTGATGAAGAGAAGGTCGGTTACGTCAACCGTGAACTGAAAGTGACTTATATCGAATATTTTTGATCGGGGAGTAATCATGAAACTGATAATTGTCGCTGTTGTGTTGCTGACCGCTTCATGGGGATCGGCCCAGACAGAGTTGGAACAGGGGATTGCGGCATATAATAATCGTGCGCAAGGAAGTGTTGAAGATCGCGCTCAGTCCGAGCATATCGAGAAAGCGATCACTCATTTCGAGGAGGCGCTGAAGCGTCCAGAAACTGAAGAGGAAGTGGCTGTCTATCTGCTCAGGAGTTACTATTTCCACGGCAAGTATGGGGTGACGGATAAGAAGGGGCAGAAGAGTGTTTTCCAGAAGGGGAAGGATATCGGTGAGGCCTACATCGAGAAGTTTCCCGAATCGGCCGCCATCCTCTATTGGTATCTGGCGAACCTGGGCAGTTGGGCGGAAGTGTACGGAATTCTGGCAGCGGCGAGAGAGGGCGTTGCTGATCTTATGAAGGAACATTCAGAGAAGATCATTGCCTTGGACCCGGACTATCAGGATGGTGGCGGATACTTCATGCTGGGAGCGGTTCACTACAAATCGCCATACATCCCGTTTATTCTCTCCTGGCCTGACAACGATGACGCGGTGACGTTCCTCACCAAGGCGTCTGATACCGCTGATGCTACACCCAGTCAGAAAGTCTATATGGCCCAGGCTCTTTACAAGGACAAGCAGAAGGACCGGGCGATCCAGATACTGGAGGAAGTGGCCGGCATGCCCCCGTCGGATAATGAGCCGGTGGACGATTGGGAGCAGATCAAGATGGCCCGCTCCCTCCTCAGAAAATATAAGTAGGCATTTCTCAACCCACCTTAGTCTATGTCCGAGCTGAAAGAATCCCAACTATCCTCTACGCACATCTTCACCGGGAAACTGCTGGATATCTGGTCAGATGAAGTACGCCTGCCTAATGGCAAGACATCCGTACGCGAGTATATCCGCCATCCCGGCGCCGTGGTGATGATTCCCGTCCTTCCCGATAGAAGGATTGCTCTCATTCGCCAGTTTCGCTACCCTGTGGGTCAGGTGGAGATTGAACTCCCAGCGGGGAAGATTGATCCCGGCGAGTCACTGGAGGAGACGGTTCAGCGGGAACTGCAGGAAGAGACCGGTTATGGCAGCGGCAAAATCACAAGGCTAGCCGAGATTCATCCGTGCATTGGCTACAGTGATGAAAGGATGTGGGTCTATCTGGCGGAGGAGCTCGAAGCGGCCGAAGTTAAAACAGATGATGATGAGTTCATTGAGATGATGCCGACCCCATTGGAACAGGCGACAGGGATGGTGTGGAACGGCGAAATCACAGATGTGAAGACCATCATCGGACTCCTCTGGGCGAAGCGATTGCTGACATAACTCCGATTGATCAAGAGTCGCCCCTGCCTTCGCCACTCTGACAGCAGATTCATTTGACTGACAGTCTTACAAATTCCATCAGATCGAAAGCCCGTGAGCTCGGCTTCCAGAAAACCGGTATCGCTCAGGCGGGGGAGCTGAAGCGCGAAGCGGACCGTTTGAGCGAGTGGCTGGGAAGGGGCTATCACGCAACGATGGCGTGGATGGAGAAAAGGGTGAATGAACGTCAGGATATTGTTGATTACTTTCCTGAGGCCAAGTCAATTGTCTGTGTGGGAATGAACTATTTTCATGGGCAAGCGTCAGGTGGGCTCAAAATTTCAAACTACGCTTGGGGTGATGATTATCACTCTGTGGTAAAGGAGAGGCTGAAGGAACTTCTGGCTCACGTTCAAGAATTGAAACCGGAAACTAAGGGAGTCGTCTGCGCTGATACGTCGCCCGTCATGGAGAAGCCGTGGGCGCAGCGCGCCGGATTGGGATGGATCGGCAAGCATACCAACCTCATCAGCAAGGACTACGGTTCGTGGTTGTTCCTGGGCGAACTGATTCTCGATCGCGAGCTGGAATACGATCCTCCTTTTGCTGA
>DCAL01000015.1:5423-13105 GCA_002311975.1 Fidelibacterota bacterium UBA1134
AAGAATACGTGCTGGACTCAAGCCGGTGCATTTCCTATCTGACAATTGAGCATCGCGGCGATCTGCCCGAAGAGATGGCAGACCGGCTTCACGGCTGGATATATGGCTGTGATATCTGCCAGGAGGTCTGCCCCTGGAATGTCAAGTTTGCCCGCAAAAGCAGTGAAGATTCTTTCGCGCCACGCTGTGAAGTAGTGGAGAGGAAGGAGGCGGAATGGATGGCTATGACAGAGGATAACTATGGCCGAACATTTAGGAAAAGTGCCGTGAAACGGACTAAATTTGTGGGGCTGAAGAGGAATATTTCAGCCTGCAGTCAGAAGTAAGATTCGGAACAAAACACAACAGTGATCGTTCTGATGAACAGTTCGTTTACTGACCAAGAGGAGGAGGATATGCCGGAAGTAGGTGTTGTATTGTCAGGCTGTGGCGTTAACGATGGCTCCGAGATTCATGAGTCCATCATCACGCTGCTTGCCTTGAGCCGTGCCGGCGCGGAGGTCCAGTGCATGGCGCCCAATACGGATCAGCTGCATGTGGTGAATCATCTTACGGGAGAAGAGGCGGAAGGCGAAACTAGGAACGTTCTTGTGGAATCAGCCCGTATCGCCCGCGGCGATATCGTGGATATTGCGATGGTCAAAGGTGATGATGTTGACGCTCTCATTTCCTCCGGCGGTTTTGGCGCCGCCAAGAACCTCTGTGCGATTTCGCTGTCAAAGGGACGGACTGCACCGTCCATCCCGATGTGCTGCGCCTGACGAAAGAGATGGTATCCGCCAAGAAGCCTGTTGGGGTAATCTGTATCGCGCCCGCGCCCTCATGGCCAAAGTGATGGAAGACGCCCAAGTCAACGTCAATCTTACGATAGGGACCGATGAGGAGACAGCGTCAGCGCTGGAAGGGATGGGGGCTACTCATGTTTCCTGCCCGGTAGAGGATTTCATTGTTGACCGGGAAAATAAGATCGTTTCCACGCCGGCCTACATGCTGGCGAACCGGATATCCGAAGCGGCGGAGGGGATAGAGAAACTCGTCAGTGAAGTCTTGGCCATGGTGAATGAGCCGGCGGAAGCGGCTGTCTGAGCAGCTCTCGGATTGAATGACGGGCTGATTCTGAGTGTTGTGAGACGAGCTAGGGGAATAGGGTCTGTGGGTACGGTGGAGCAGCCGGTCTTGAAGAAGATTGCGTCCAAGCGTGAACTCGGTCCGGGGAGTGGAAAGGTCGTCGTCCTCGATGATAAACCCATTGCCCTTTTCAACATCGGTGGTAATTATTTTGCCTTGGACAATACCTGTCCTCACCGCGGAGGTTCGCTGGGTGACGGCGAGGTGGATGGGGAGATCGTAACCTGTCCTTGGCATGGATGGGAGTTTAACTGCAGAACAGGCGAGGCGGTGGAGAATCCGGCGATCACAGTAAGTTGTTTTAGAGTAGAAAAGAAGGATGACGGCATTTATGTTGAGCTCAGAGATTAATTCGCCATTTGACGAAAACTTGGAGGACTTTTCCGGTGAAGCGCCGCTGTTTCCGCTTCCAAACGTTGTCTTCTATCCCAAGACGTTTCTTCCGCTTCACATTTTTGAACCTCGCTACCGGACGATGGTGGAAGATGTTGAAGCGGGCGAAAGGATGATCTGCATGGTCTGCCTCAGACCGGAATGGGAAGATACGGCAGATAAGGAGGCGCCCATTCACTCTGTGGGGACGCTGGGATACATGGAGCAGATCGCAACCGGAGAGGATGGTACGTCCGATATTCTTCTGGTCGGATTGACCAAAGTGTTGATAGAGGAGGTGAAGTCGGATAGGCCGTACCGGATCGGCAAGCTGACGCCGGTTTCCGATGCGGCGGGAGAGGGAAACAGACAAAAACTTAAGATGCAGCTCCTAAGGTATTTCGATGAAATCAGCGACGACGAAAGATTTGTTAGCATCACACAATTTTTTGGAGGCGGACTCGATTTTGAGATGGCAGTAAACTTCATGGCTGCCTATACACCAGTGGATATTCAGGACAAGCAGAAGCTTCTGGAACTAGATGATCTTTCCATGAGAGCAAGAATCCTCTGTAGATTTATCGAGAGTGAACGGGCATCCTATCAATTTCCCGAAGGCGAAGGACCTCTGCCGCCGGGCGATCTCAGGATGAACTGAGTTCTGTCACATAATTGGATTCAGTAAAGGTTCCCGCCAGCCCCAACTCCTCCGCCTTCTCCTTGAGGGCATCGATGACAAATTGTATGTGCTCATTGCGATCGACGGCCAGCTCCTCGATACCCTCCTCGATATCCTCTCGGTTTACGGAAGCGGCAAAACTCCTCTGCTTCAGCTTCTTCTTTACCGACTTAACCTTCACCTCGTGGATCGACTTTGACGGTCGGACGTAAGTAACGGCGAAGATAAATCCTGTCAGCTCGTCCACGGCGTAGAGCGCCTTTGCCATCATCGATTCTCTCTGCACGCCGGTGTAATTGGCATGTCCCATTATGGCGTCGGTGATCTCCTCCGGATAGCCCCTCTCTTTCAGGATTTTATTTCCCATGTAGGGGTGTTCGTCCGCGGTGGGGTATTTCTCGTAGTCAAAGTCGTGCAGAAGTCCTGTCGTTCCCCAGAGATCCGGGTCTCCGCCGGATCTCTCCGCAATTTTTCTCATGACCTGCTCAACTCCCAGTGCGTGTCGCCTCAGGGAATCAGACTGTGTGTACTCGCAAAGAAGATTCCAGGCGTCCTCTCGCGTCGGCTCAATGTCAATGTTTTGGTTCATGGTGACCTCCCGGGACTTTCAATCATCTGTCAGTAATATCAAGTTTACGCAGAGCGTCTCGCCAGGCGGAGACTTTTTCTAGCCGTTCTTTTGTATCCAAGTCTGGACTAAACTTTTCGTCACGATCGCCCATAAGTTCTGTCAGTGGCTTCCCCCATTCGTGATGAGCCATCAGCTTTGCTACCCCCAGCGCCGTCATGTCTTTGCCGGCGGAGCTCCAGACGTTTCTTCCGAGGAGATCGGCGATGAACTGAAGTAGCGGCTGTCTTGATGAACCACCGGATGCGACGATATCTTCAAGCCTGATCCCACCTTTATTGTCCATGACATCGCAAATATCATGCACAAGCAGCCCGATTGATTCCATGGCGGCGCGGACAAAATGATCAGGATGATCTGACTCTCCAAGTCCAAGAATGACAGTCTCGAACTCGCCTGTCCAGTAAGGAGCGGAAATACCGTTGATCCCGGGTATGACGATCCCCTTGGTGGAACCTCCGCATCGCTCATACCACTTCATATCTTCGTGCGGGATGGTGAGATAATCTTCCAGCCATTTGAAAAGCGAACTTACACTGTTGATTGTCCCTTCGAGCAGAAAGTGGTGACTGTTTTCGTCAGAGTAGAGGACGTTGCTCAACAGAGAGGGAACAACAACCGGTTCCCGACCGCTGTTTACCAGAACCGATCCTGAAGTGCCGAAATTCATGGCGGCATCTCCAACTTTCCATCTGCCCTGTCCGATGAGGGAAGCCTGCTGGTCTCCCATGACGCACTTGAGCGGGGGAGACCCGACCTCCGCTAAAGATCCGAAATCTGTTAGTGTGGGTGAAAGTGGTGGAAGGACATGGCCGGGCAGCTCGAAGAGATCCATCAGCCGTTGGCTCCACTCCAGTTTATGGAGATTCATCAAAAGGGATCTGCCGGCGATGGATTCATCAATCAGCGCCTGCCCCGTGATTCTTTGCGTTACGAAAGCGCTAAGCGGTCCATAGAAAACGTTCCCAGCCCTGACTCTTGATGCAAGATCGGCGTCGTTCTGAAGTGAGAAAAGAAATTTGGGTCCGCCAAAATGTGGACTGAGGGGAATCCCCGTTGTCTGTTGGATCCACTCTCCATGATCCTTCAGTGCATCCGTAATCTGGCCTGCCCGCGTATCTTGCCAGCTGATTGCGGGCGACAGCGGCTCAGCGGTCGTTTTGTCCCAAAACAGAAATGTGGAGCGTTGAAAGGCCATTCCCAAAGCGGAGGGGATGAGTGATTCGGAAGAACAGACACGGGTAAGTTCGGAGATCAGCGACTGGCACGCATGGACTATGTCAGAAGGGTCAGACTCTACCCATCTCGGTTTTGGTCGAGACACCGCATGATTTACCTTCTTGGAGTAGAGCGGCTGGAGGTCGCTGTCGAATAGGAAAGCCTTTGTGGAGGATGTGCCCTGATCGATGACAATAAGAGCTTCGTCAGACATGGACATCTGAAAAAAGCTAATCTTTCACTTTGAGGAGAGCGATAGGGAATCTGTAGAAAGAGAGTTTCAAGTGTAAGCCGGCTCTCTGATCGTTGCTTTTTCTTCTTGAGCGACTTTGGCGGAGCGCACAGAAAAAAGATTATGATTACGAGATGGGGATCTCGTACACTGCTTCAAACTCTGCCATCGGAAGCATCCTGATAGCATCCCAGGTGAGCTTGGTACAGACTCGCGCACAGATTTGACAGCCGATGCATTCATCGAAGCGGACCTGCACGGGCGGGATGGGGATACCGTATTTTTCTGGATCTACAGTTTCTATACAATCGACAGGGCAAAAGGGGATACAGACTTCACAGCCTGTGCAGCTGTCCTCATCCACAACTGCCATGAGATGCGGTTTCTTCTTTTTCTGTCCGGGGTCTCCGACCAATTCCGGAACACCCTTGTAGTGATTGTATGGTTTTGCTGTTCTTGCCACGATGATTTAGACCTGCTTGAATCGGGGAAATTAGCCCCGATTGAGTGGAGATTCAAGGCAAAGTTATCGAAAGTAGAGTAAGCTTGGTATACTTGGAGTTCTTGATGGATCCAACACAAGCGGTTCGAATGACGGTGAATCTCAGCGGTCGGAAAGGCTACTTCTCCACCAGGCTCATGAGCTTCTTGTGGCTTAACCCGAACACTCCGCACAGAGCGGCGCCAATCCCCATAAGAAGAAAAACTGTTGAGATAGGGATTACTTCGGCCAAGGGTCCCACAAGACCCGAAGAGAGGGCAGTAAGTCCGATTACCGAAAGATTTACCATGGAAAAGACCCGCCCGCGGTAAACATCGGGTACCACCATCTGTACAATAGTTGTGCGCGAGATCGTAATCATGGGGATGCCGATACCGTGCAGGAAAATCAAAGCCTTTGTTGCGGAGAATGAGTCAATCCAGTAGAGAATACTGTATGTTAGTCCATCAATAACCATGCCGACGAGAAGCACCAGAGAAGGGTTCATTCCTCTCCCGAAGCGCCACAAGAGAAAGGAACCGGTGAGCATCCCCCCAGCCATGAAGGCTTCGATGGCAGCATAGGCGGCGAAATCAAGTTGCAGCACCTCTCTCACAAAGATGGGAATTCCGAGGACAGCAGGTCCCATGATGAATATATTGTTGATGGCGGTAAGGAGGAGGAGCAGACCCATAGTCCTGTTCTCGCGTGTCACGTGTTTTAATCCTGCTATGAGGTCAGCGAAGTGTGATGGCCGGGAATCGCCTGCAGGACGCCGCTGTTTTGATGCGGTGATGAGAGCGATACAAACCATGCTGGCGCCAAAAGTGACCGCATCGATGGTGAAAAGGTGGATGAGTCCCACCCAGGCAACGAGCAGTCCTGCCATAACGGGACCAGCGAGATGAGCGAATTGTCCAGAAGTGGATATGAAGGCGTTTGCAGCTGTAAGCCGGTTCTTGGAAACAAGTGATGGGATGAGGGCATCTCTGGCAGGATAGAAAAGGGAGGCAAAACTGGACACAGCAAACGCCAGGGCGCCAATGAGAAACGGTTGTTCTCCTCCTTTGATGAGAAAAGCTACCAACAGTCCCACCAGGAGCATTCTTACCGCATCCGAAAAAATCATGACCTGTTTTCTCGGAAAACGGTCTGCAATTACACCGGCGGGCAGACTGAATAGGACAGCCGGCAGGTAGGCGCTCACCGCAATGAGAGAGGTAATACTCTTGGAGCCCGTGAGCTCGAGAACCAGCCACGGCAAGGCAATCTGGTAGATGGAATCTCCCGCATGAGAAATAACGTGCCCCAGCCACAGAAGTATGATTGATCGATTAAACACTTTTGTTTGCAATTCCGGATTATTTCGCTGACGAATCTGTGGTAGTTAGAGATTAAATCAAATTCATTTCAAGCCATCACGATCGTCTGGCAGTGCTGTCCAAAGCGTTCTAGAACAAGCGCACTTTTCATATAGTTCACTATGTCCATCAGGCGGGAAGCCCTTCATTTTCGGTATTGCCATACCCCGCCATAAATGACGGGGTAATTGTTGGGTGAAAAAAATCGTTTTGGACGGACCTGTTGTTTCTCCACACAGCAGTAAATGGGATAGAAATTTCGCATGCTCGAACTTAACTTTGGAGTTGACCATATGCTGTAGATGGGAAGAAAAAACTGTCCATGATTTCACTGAAAAGAATACGTAACAATCCTGATGAATTCAGAGCAGCGGTTTCTCAGAAGGGAGAATCTATTGATGCGGGGCGGATTCTGCAATTGGATGAAGAAATCCGTAAAATAATTCAGGAAGTGGAATCGCTGAAGGCGGAGAAAAACCGGGCCAGCGACGAGATTGGTACTCTCAGGAAGGCGGGGGAGGATGCGGATAATCTAATGGGGGAGATGAAAAGCCTCTCGGCAACTATCAAGACAAGAGATGCGGCTCTCAAAGATTCGAGAAAAGAACTGGATGAGTTGTTGCGCTGGGTTCCCAACTTTCCTCACCCGTCAGTCCCCATCGGAGCAGATGAATCTGCTAATGTTGAAGTGAGGACGTGGGGTGAACCACCTGATATGGACTTCGAGCCGGCTGATCATCTTGAATTGGGGCGGTCGCTGGGTATCTTTGACTTTGAGCGGTCATCGAAAATATCCGGTTCAGGTTTTCCTCTGTTCATGGGCAAGGGCGCTACACTGGAGAGAGCGCTCATCAACTTCATGATAGAACACCACACCGGTCGCGGCTACAGTGAAATCTTCCCGCCGTTTCTTGCGTCGCGCGATGCTATAGAAGCTACGGGTCAGTTGCCGAAGCTTGAAGAAGACATGTATCTGGTAATGGAGGACGATCTTTTCCTGATCCCCACTGCTGAAGTTCCCGTCACAAATATTCACCGGGATGAAATCCTCTCCCATGACCAGTTGCCGATTCGGTACGTCGCCTATTCGGCCTGTTTTCGGCGCGAAGCCGGCTCATACGGCAGGGAAACACGCGGCTTGCTGAGGGTGCATCAGTTCAACAAGGTGGAGTTGGTGAAATTCGTGGAAGCTGAAAACTCCTACGATGAACTGGAGTCTTTGACTGAAGATGCGGAATCAATTCTGCAGGCGCTGGGAATTCACTACCGGGTTGTATCTTTGAGTTCAGGTGATCTCAGCTTTGCTGCCACAAAGTGTTACGATCTGGAAGTGTGGGCGCCTGGCGAAAAGCGGTGGCTGGAAGTTTCCAGCTGCAGCATTTTTGAATCTTTTCAGGCCCGGCGGGCCAACATCCGCTATCGGAACAAGAAAGGGAAGTTGGAGTTTGTCCATACACTTAACGGATCGGGAGTGGCGACCCCCCGGCTGATGGTGGCTCTGCTGGAAAGTTTCCAGACGGAAGAGGGGACCGTCATGATGCCGGAGGCGCTTCAGCCGTACACAGGTTTCAGTGTTCTGAAAT
>DCAL01000038.1:0-1345 GCA_002311975.1 Fidelibacterota bacterium UBA1134
AAATTTTGACCATTTCATAATAATATTTTCCCTTAACTATTTAACTGATCTATATTGATCAAATTATTATCAGTTAGATCTTTAAATAATGATAAAGTTAACTTAACTCCTTGTGATAAGGGAGTGAAAGGAACCGTATCTGGATACTTGTAAGGTCGCGCACCTTCGGACTCCAGTATATCAACTACATTGTTCCAGCGCGCGTTCATGGTGTCACGGACCTGGTAAATACCGTCTTTTCTGTCCGTCCTCTTCAATAGCCACCCAATCGACAAAGTCGAAGTCACCGCCCCACCTTTTCAGTAGATTCCGGCTGAGGGCCACGAAGCGGTAGTCAGACGCTTTCTCCGGGTCAATCTTGGTTCCGTCGGCCAGGATATTAGGCGTACTGTCAGTCTCTTGCGGGAGAGGCCGGTACATCGTTACAGTCACTTTTCTTCCGAACTTCTTGAATTCTTTCAGCTCGAGTCTCATCAACTCCTTTTCCACCTCGAGTCTTGTGATCGATCTGTCGTATTCTTTGATCACTCCTCTCAGAAGGCGGTGTGTCAATTCAGTGTGGAGAGCCCATTTCAGGAAACATCCTTTCAGGATGCATTCTTTGTCTGTTTTTGCTAAACTCTAGATACTTTAGCTTCCATAGATGACAGGTGAGTACGTACAAAAAGATGAATCTCAAGAATAAGATCATACTGGCAGCCGCTTCTCTGGTCGTCCTCATTCAGGCGCAGGAGAAGGGAGTTGCAGTCTCAACGCTTCACGTAAGGGATCTGCCAGTAGGAGAACAGGTGAAGGCGTCGGGACAGAAACTGATTTCGCAACCTCACGGGTTTACGCGAGTCACGGCTGACACCTCCATAATCCGGACTGTCATGCATGTTGCCGTTCACGGTTTCGAGTCCGAAGGGTACGAATGGATCGTATCTCTTACAAATCTGGCTCAGGTATATGACCACACTTACTTCTACCGCTACGACTGGGAGACGTGCCCAGACAGCGCCGCGGAACTGCTCACCTCTTCCATCGATTCCCTCATCGGTCTTTCTGCCGGCGTAGAAAAACTGGTGTTGTTCGGGCACAGCTACGGCGGACTGGTTGTCACTTTCTGTGCGTCGCTGCTGCACCTCAATATTCCCATAGAAGTACATTCCATTGCGGCCCCCCTGCGAGGCTACTCGCGCCTATTCAAGAGTTGCGTTCTCTCCACCGGATCAGATGGCGAGGTTGTATTTCCGCCGTGGGAGAAAAGTGTTTCTCACTTCCAGTGGCGGACGCAGCACCTGCTCGATAACGCCTTCCGCCGCTTCAAGTTTGATCCGCAGGAAGTTCTTCTTCCCGCCAGCGG
>DCAL01000038.1:1417-11590 GCA_002311975.1 Fidelibacterota bacterium UBA1134
CTGCCCGCAACAATAGATGGTCACCGCCTCGGACATAACTGGTCCGTCACATGGGTGATTGATGAATACCTCGGTATTCCCCAAAAACCCTAGTCAGTGAAGTGATGGAGATTGGGGAAACAGAGGAACGGTTTATCTATCGCCTCAAGTCATCCATCATCCATCACCCATCCTCCATTATCGTTTATCTTTGACTCTCTGAGCCGTGCGCATTAAACTTCACTCGTGGTATGGTTCCCCTTCATCTTCTTCATTATCACGATTTCTTCTTTGGTGAGTGCGCCCGGAGACGTCCATTTATACAGGTCAGAAGCTGACTTCAGACGCGGCATAGAATTGCCAGAACGGAAGGTGGGGTGGAAGTCTTATCTCGAGGCCCATTTTGACGATGCCGGCAAGGTGGTAAATAAATACTATTTTGTCCGCAGGAACAAACTGGATCGTTTTGAGCGCTTCGAGTACGACTCTACATCGGGCGCACTGAGTCAGATTTCGGTCTTTGGCGCCGATAGTACCCTCGTAACCTATACCCAGTTTGGCGCGCTGGAGAAGATGTCCGAGAAGTTCATACGTCACACCTACGGTGTTCGGCGCATTCAGGATTTCGACGACCGCTTCACCTCCATTGAGTATCTGACTGATGGCAAACCGAAGGTATACCGTTTTTTTGATGTGAACCGATTTCTCTACGGCGTCATGGAGATGAGCTACGATGAAAATGGCCGTCTGAGGCAGGAGGACTGGATCTCCATTCCGGCGGATAGATTGGTCAAACGGTATGTGAAAGATTACGATCCCGAGAGCGGAACAACCGATGTCTGGGAGTACGATTCCACACTGACGTTGATCAATCACATGACAGTTTCCGCCGATGGCAAGGCGCCCGTAATCACAGTCATCTATCCTGAAGATTCCTCAGCAGTGAACAGCCCCTCCATCTCCTATTCGTTGAAAGAAGGTCTTCTCGGCGGCACCGTTCGTTGGGAATGGATTGGAGGCAAGACGGACACGCTGGCGCCCCATGTTGTGCCGCTCATCTTTGAAGAGTCCTTAAGGGGTGAACACCCGATGGTCTTGCCGCGGAATGCACCGACACTCCTGGACAGTGCCGTTTACCGCGTCACTTTTTCAGGAGAAGGAGAGAGCGGTTACGAAGCGGCTGAAGTTGTTTTGAACAGTGTCCCTTTCGATACGACACCGCCCGCCTATACGGTGGATGCCGACCTCTTTATCTCTCACCCGCAAATCTCTTATACGCTTGATGAATCGCTGGCGGAAGCGGAAGTCCTGTGGGTCTGGGAGAGGGGCATGCGTGATGCCGACGTACCCTATGTTGTGGGGCTTTCGGCAGGGATCCTGAAGGCAGGGGAACATGAAGCGCTCCGCTTCGGCGATGATGTTCAACTGAAGGAGGGGACTGTTTACAGCATCCTTTTTCAGGGAAAGGATATTGCCGGCAATCCTGGACCTTTCCTCACTGTCTCCGGCGTCTCCTACGATACCACTGCACCTGTCATAACGTGGGAGCTTCCCGACAGCGGCGCCTCCGTCAACAGCACGGTGGTCAGCTATGCGCTCAGCGAAGAACTGGATTCGGGGGAAACCGTGTGGCATCACGTAGGCGGAGAGCCGGATTCGGTGGCGCCGCATCGCGTTGCACTTGAGGGGGAAGAAAAGAGTGAAGGCAAACATCAGTACATTCAGTTAGCCCATGCGCCGCCTCTTGTGGATGGTGCCGTTTACGACATTGCAGTCCACGGAATTGATCTGGCAGGTAATCGCTCTGATACAGTAAAGATTGCTCAAGTTACACACGATCGTTGGCCTCCCAAAGTGGCTGTGTTACTCCCGCTGGCCGAGTCGGCTGTCAGGCGGGGAGAAGTCATTTACAGCTTTACTGAAGAGATGGCGTCGGCTGAACTGGAATGGTACGAGATCGGCAAGGAAGCGACGGACAGCGCGCATGTCAATACCCGACTGGAACAGGCAGACCTGTCCTCCGGCGACCATCGGCTTGACGATCCTCAACTTCAGTCAAGACTGCGGGACGGCGCCAGATATATCGTGCGGCTCACTGCGCGCGATTTGGCCGGCAATGAGGCGACGCCGCTTGAGGTGAACAATGTAGAATTTGATATCACAGCGCCAGCCTTTTCCCAGATTGAACCCGGCGACAGCTCTTTCATCGCATCAGACGCTGTCTCCTACCATCTGAGTGAAAACATTACTCAGGGCGCAGTCATGTGGACACAGGTTGGTGGTGATCTCGATCCGGGTTCGCCTCACATGATTGAACTGTCCGCAGGTGATCTGAGTATGGGCATGCACGATTCCGTCTCTCTTCCATTAGCGCTTCCCCTTCAAGAAGGGTCAGTATACGAGGTGACATTCATGGGTCTTGACCGTGCCGGAAATCCATCACACGGCGCTGTCAGAAGGCAGATTATCTACGACATCACTCCCCCCGAAATTCAGCTGGCATATCCCCGATCGCGCGGCCACGTTGCGACGTCGCAGATCAGTTATACGGTAAGTGAACTTCTGAAAGAGGCGACGGCCACGTGGATGTGGACTGGCGGCGAAGGCGACGATAACGCGCCCCATGTAGCCCCCTTTTCTGCCGAAGAACTGCAGGCGGGATCACACGACAGTCTGATTCTGGCACAGGCGCCTGAGCTCGTTTCCGGTGCAATCTATTCGGTCACACTTGAGGGAACCGACTTGAGCAAAAAGCGTTCCCAGCCCGTAGTGGCAGAAAGGGTAAGATACGATGATGTGCCGTCCGTCCTTACTGTTGCGTCACCTGTGGAAGCGTCCGAGGTCAACTCCGCCCGGGTCCGCTACACCATCGACGAACCCCTGAAGAGCGCTTCCATGATATGGACGAGGCGGGAGGGAAAAGAGGATTCATCTTCTCCCCATGTAGTGGATCTGATGCAGGCCGAATTGGCGGCAGGCGACCACGGCGATTCTGCTCTGGTGAACGAACCATTTCTCGTAGATGGCGCCAGTTACGACATTAAGTTCGCGGGCCTCGACAGCGCTGGGAATCGTTCCGTTACGATAACAGTGACCGATGTCGCCTTCGACAATACGCCGCCCAAGTTTGAAATGACCTATCCTGTCGCCGCTATACCCGTGCGGAACTTCGATGTGGGATTCACTGTCTCGGAGCAGTTGCACGCGGGGAGCATCGTCTGGGAGCGGTCCGGAGGCGCTGAAGATGAAGTGGGTACACATACACAGATCTTGATGGAGAGTGAACTCAACGCCGGAGAGCATCCGGCCGCCCCCCTCATGTCGACGCCTCCCGCTCTGGCGGAAGGTGTCACCTATTCCGTTTATCTGAAGGGGCGGGACAAAGCCGGCAACGAATCGATATCCACACCGCTTCGGGGAATCCTCTACGATGCCACAGCTCCGGTCTTCTCCGATGTCACACCATCCAGCGACGGATTCATGAATTCGTCCGCCATTAGCTACAATCTGAGCGAAGCCATCGAGGTGGGGAGAATCGTCTGNNGAATCGTTTGGAGACGGGTCGGAGGGGCGGAAGATGAGAAATCTCCCCATGTGGCTGATCTGACAGGAGACGAACTGCGGGGAGGTCTTCACGACGCCGTAGTACTCCGGAATACACCGGCGCTTCAAGACGGGGCCGTTTACGCCGTCTCCTTTGTTGGACAGGACGCGGCACAGAATGTATCGGACACATTGGTCGTGGAAAATGTATTCTATGACGTCATAGCGCCGGTCATTGAGGTAGTATGGCCGAAGATCGAAATCTTCGTTGCCAATTCGCACTTGAGCTATACTCTCTCCGAGGATCTGGGGGAGGGGAGTATCACGTGGGAGCAGGTGAGAGGGATGCTGGACAGGAATTCACCGCATATTCAATCGCTGTCTGGCGACGAGCTGAAAGCGGGAGAACATTTGGAGATTGAACTTACGGCCGCTCCGCAACTGAGTGAGGGGACGACCTACACCGTCTCTTTCACGGGTAAGGATCACGCCGGAAATGAGGCGGAATCAGTTACTATTGCCGATGTCACTTTTGATGCCACGGCCCCCTTTATCTCCGATGTGACACCTGTGGCAGGATCGTTCATCAATGATCCAAAGGTGTCGTACTGGGTGAGCGAAAATATGCTGGAGGGGACATTTATCTGGACAAGGATCGGCGGCGCCGAAGATGCCAACACGCCTCACATCTCTTTGCTAAGCGGAATTGAACTTCAGTCGGGCACTTTTCCTGAAAGCAGACTGGAGGAGTCGCCGGTACTGGTGGATGGCTCTATCTATACGCTCAGGATTGGCGCTTCGGATGCGGCGGGCAATATCGCCGATACGGTCCGCATTGATTCGATCACCTTTGATGTTACAAGTCCCCTCTTCACCATCACTTCTCCCGAGCCGAACAGTTACATTTCTTCAGCCGCACGATCATATTCGTTGAGCGAAGATATCGTTGAAGGGGTTGTGACCTGGGAGCGATCGGGAGGAGAATTCGATGGCAAATCACCTCACGCCTCCAGACTGTCGGGCGATCAGTTGACAGCGGGAGAACATCCAGAGTTTCCCGTCAGCGAGATGTCTCCTCTGTCGGACGGGACTATCTATTCGCTCTTCTTTCAGGGGATAGATCGAGCTGGAAACAGATCGGAGCCGACGGTTATTCAAGGCATCTCTTATGATGTGACACCGCCCGCAATTTCAGGACTTTCGCCGCCAGACAGCGCCTATGTGAACCATACACGCATTACCTACGAACTGAGCGAAATCATGGCTGAAGGATCAGTCATCTGGACGCAGATTGCCGGTGAGTCAGATCCAAGGTCACCTCATGTTGTCGACTTGACGGAAGGAGAGAGGATTGGCGGTGCCCATTCAGATTTGACTTTGGCCGCTGCACCGCTCCTTAAGGACGGCGGCGTTTACAGAATCTCCGTGGAAGGAGTTGATGCAGCCGGCAATCGATCCGATACAGTTTCTGTATCAGAAATCTCATACGATGTAGGCTCGCCAGAAATACAGGTAGATTTTCCGGCTTCTGGCGCTTTCATAGCTGATTCGCGCACCGTCTACAGCTTGGATGAAGTCCTTGCCAGCGGGACCGTCACATGGCTTCGAAGCGGAGGCAATCCTGATCCTGATTCTCCTCACGAACTTGGAATGTCGGAACTGGAATTGAACTACGGACCGCACGACGGTCAGCTCGCCGCAATCCCGGAGCTGGTGGACGGCGCCATCTATTCGATTCAGTTCAACGGCCGGGACAGGGCCGGGAACAGCGCTGAGACCATTGAAATCACAGGTGTGAAGCTCGATGGGACACCGCCGGTTATCGCACTCACCTCTCCGGATTCTGCTCAAGCTGTGAACCACAACCGTCTCACGTTCTCTCTCAGCGAAGACTTAGCTGAAGGGTCAGTCATCTGGATGCAAAGCAGCGGAAATGCCGACGCCAACTCACCGTATGAGGTGCCCCTTTTCAAGAGCGAGTTGACGGCCGGAGATCATGCGGACATTACGCTGGAATATGCTCCCACTCTCAATGACGGCTCCATTTACAACCTCACGGTTGTGGGCAAAGATTTTGCCGGTAATGTTTCTGATATTGTTTCCATAGAGAATATTGCCTACGATACGTCGCCGCCTGTTTTCGCCGTCACGGCTCCGGTCCACGGTGACTTTATCGGAGCTCTGCTCATCACCTATTCGCTGTCTGAACCGATCAAAGAGGGAAGAATCACGTGGAGGTGGGAGTCAGGCGCGCAGGACACCGGAACTCCTCACACTTCCGTCCTTTCGCTTAACGAACTGGAAATGGGAGATCATGAGGAATGGACTCTATCCGACGCTCCGCAGTTGGTGAGCGGTGCTCTCTATTCCGTCACTTTTTCCGGTCTTGATCACGCCGGTAATACATCTGAAGAGGTAGTGATTGAAAACGTCACATTCGACAAAGAACCGCCGGTCATAAGCGTCATCTCTCCCAATGATAATTCTTTTATTGATAATACAAGATTATCCTACTCTCTGAGCGAAGCTCTGGTGTGGGGAACTGTGACATGGAGGAGAGTTGACGGCACTCTGGATCAGGCGTCACCGCATATTCTGGAATTGAGCGCGGAAGAGATGGCTCAAGGCGAGCATCTGGACAGAGCACTCAGTCACCCGTTTACACTGCAGGACGGCGCCGGATATCTGGTGGAGTTCTGCGGACGGGACAAGGCAGGAAATGAGGCTGAAGCTGTCACAGTGGCAGATGTCCGTTTCGACGTGGCGCCCCCTGTCTATACAGTTTCTTTTCCGTTGAGTAACAGCTATGTCAGAGAGCCGACGTTCTCCTTTGACGTGAACGAAAACCTGAAAGAAGCGACACTGATGTGGGAGCGAACCGGGGGCGAAGCCGACCCTGGGGCACCCCATCCGGTTTCTCTAAGCGGAGCCGAGTTGACGGCAGGAAGCCACCCTGATGTGTCGCCGACTGAAGCGGTGAATCTGGTGAATGGCGCCGTCTATTCGCTATCTCTCAAGGCGACAGATCTGGCAGGAAATGCGGGAGAAGCAGTTACGGTGTCCGGGCTCACATTTGATGATATTGCGCCGGTTCTCGCTGTGGCAAGTCCTGTGTCCGCCTCTTTCACGAATAACTTGCGTGTCAGCTATACGAATTCCGAAGTGCTCGCATCCGGCACAGTTACGTGGACGCAAATTGGCGGCGCCGCGGATGGAAATTCTCCTCATGAGATCGCGCTGACAGGTGACGAATTTTCGGCCGGTGAGCATGCTGATATTGAACTGGCTTCCGTTGCTTCTCTGCAGGACGGTGCCGTGTATGATGTCGCCTTTCAAGGGGGTGATGCCGCCGGGAACGAAGCTGAAGGCGTCCTCATTTCGGAAGTTGTCTACGATGTGACAATTCCTGTCATTGCCCTTTCATCGCCTTCCGCCGCTGAGGCAGTGAACCACCCCGTGGTCAGTTACGAAGTGAGTGAGGAGCTGAAATCGGGAGCGTTTACTTGGACGAGAACCGCCGGCGCCGAAGATCCCGCATCACCGCACCGCTCGAAATTGAGTTCCGAGGAGAAGCAGTTGGGCACCCATGCGGGTGTCTTGCTCACAGAGGTGCCAAAGCTTGTGGATGGTTCGGTCTATTCCGTTGCGCTCACCGGTGAAGATAAGGCTGGCAATGCCGCAGATTCTGTATCGGTTGATAACGTGATGTTTGATGTGACGCCCCCCGTTATCGTGGCCAATGCCCCGGCTCCGTCCGGCATAGTGAATTCCACCGCTCTCTCTTATTCGTTGAGTGAGCCTCTGGCGGAGGGAACGGTAACATGGACAAGAACAGGAGGGGGCGACGATCCAGACTCTCCTCATGAGGTACTTCTCATAGATGCCGAACTTGAAGCGGGCGATCATCAGGAGACTACGCTTACTCGGCCGCCGGTTCTTGTGAGCGGTGCTGTCTATAGAATTAGCTTCGACGGTATGGACGCAGCGCAGAACAGGTCTTCCGGTATGGTCATCGAATCGGTGATGTTCGACTCGGAGAAGCCAGTCTTCACACTGGCGATTCCAGATGGCAAGACCGCTGTCAGCGAGCCCAGGCTGTCATATAGTCTTTCCGAAAATTGTGCCAACTCCACCGTGACTTGGACAAGGGAATCGGGCAGCGATGATCACGGCTCTCCGCACACCATCGAGCTGGCGGTAGACGAATTGAACTCAGGCGATTATCAGGATGTCATCCTGTTGCAAGTACCAGTTCTTGTAGATGGGGCCACCTATACTATTGAGATCACCGGCAGAGATATGGCTCAAAATGAAGGCTCTCCAGTTTCTGTCACGGGAATACTCTATGACGTCATGCCGCCGGTTGCCTCTCTCGAGTTGCCCGCAGCTGAATCCATCGTGAAGGAGTTGGCCGTTTCCTATTCTCTGAGCGAAACGCTTGCTGAAGGGACAGTAATCTGGACACAGACTGCCGGATCCGCCGATCCTCATTCTCCCCATGAAGTGTCACTGGCTGATCTTGAACTGAGTCAAGGTGATCACTCGACAGTTTCACTTGCGAACCAGACGCTCCTCGTAGACGGCGCTGTCTATACGCTGACCCTTTCCGGTGTTGATTTCGCCGGTAATCAGACCGAAGAAATGTCGGTTTCGGGAATCACTTACGATGTGACACCGCCTCAGTTTACACAGGTATCACCTACCATCGGTTCTTTCGTTAATAATAGAGAAACAGGCTATACTTTAAGTGAAGATTTAAGTGATGGGGAGGTTGTCTGGACAAGGAGCGGCGGGGCGAGTGATCCGGATTCTCCGCACACCATAGAGTTGACCGCTGATGAACTGACGTCCGGGCCTCACGAGGCGTTCGTTCTTGCTAAAATGATCGATCTAGTGAGCGGTGCAACCTATATGCTAACCTTCTCCGGCAGCGATTTGGCAGGCAACGATTCCGACGGCGCAGAAACAGGCCCCATTTCCTATGACACTGTACCCCCAGTGTTCACCACCTCTGGGCCCAAGAATTCAGATTGGGTCAACCATACTCGTGTCGCGTATGAACTGAGTGAAGCGCTGCAGAGCGGCACCGTCAGTTGGGCGCCGAAGGACGGCGGTGCCCCCCTGATACAATCTTTGTCAGGTGTGGAGTTCGAAGCGGGAAGTCACTTGGATATTCAACTTGCAGATGCACCATCCCTTGAAGACGGCAAAGCATATGATATTGTTTTCGAAGGAGTGGATTCGGCGGGTAACGCGGCTGAAAAAGTATTGATTGCGGATGTTACGTATGATGTCACGCCTCCCAAGATAAAGATTGATCTTTCCAGCGCATCTCCCTCAAAACAGACAGTGGTTTATATGGCTCCCTTCGGTCTGAGTAACAGTGAAGATATGTCTGAAATCACCTTTTTCTGGTCGAGAGAGGCCGGCAGCGAAGACCCGGAATCGCCGCATTCGCTGAAAGTTGCGCCTGAGAATCTGACAGAAGGCGAGCACGTGGAGGTCGTGCCTCCCGGTTCCGACAAGGTTCTCATCGGCACCGTATATACCCTCGCCATTCAGGGGAAGGACAAAGCCGGGAACGAAAGCAAGCGCCAGACTGTCCCGAGTATAGATATTATCAGACTTCTTAAAGGCGATTGGCTGTGGAAAGGGGCGATTCTGACAGCTGTTTGGTCTTTCACCGGTAAGGACGATTTTGCCCAGGGCGTCCTGATGGGTTCTTCCGTGGCCGAACAGGATCCGGGCAAGTATGCTGTCAATTTCGGCAAGAAACCGTTCGAGCTCCTCTTGAAATACGATTCCGGCATCAAACGCTACGCCCTCTTCGAGTTCATCGGTCACAACAAGATGAGGGTGGTCTCCGGCGAGCGAAAACCGAAATCGTGGGCTGATGGTGACCTTATGGAATTTGAATATAGTGAAGAGGATATTCCGTGACGCACACTCCGAATTCCGAGACACATAATCGTTAAATATTGTATAGACAAGACTTAACTTTAAAGCCGATTTTCTGGAGATAACGAACTCTTACAGGAGGAAGTGATGGCGAAGGGAACGAGTTTTGCTGAGAAGGCGAAGAGGGGGCTGAAGAAAGACAAGCAGTTCAGTATTGTGAAGTTTGTGAAATCTGTAGTTTCTGAGAAGACGGGGCAGATCCGATTCCAGGAGAGTTTGCTCAAAGTACCCACCGGGATGAGCCTGGATGCTTATCTGAAGCAGTTGGAGGAGGGACCTGAACCGGCCGTTGAAGAAGAAGCTGCGGCGGAGTCTAAGGAAGTAGAGGCACAGGAGTCTGCTGAGGCAGCGGCTGAACCAGCGACTGAAGCAGTGCCTGATGAGGAAGTGGTTCCTGACGAGTCTGAAGACGAATCCGCTGAGACTGAAGAGCCGGCCGATAATGGTGCTTCCGCTGATGCTGAAGAGCCCAAAACTCAAGAGTCTGAGACAGTCGATGCCGCTGAAGAAGTGACTGACGTTGAACCTGAAGCTGAGCCCGAAGAAGCCGAAAAGTCCAAATCAGACTGATTATAGACTATCACGTGTGTCGTATTCTTGGAGAGATGTCCGAGTGGCTGAAGGAGCACGCTTGGAAAGCGTGTAACCGTTTTATGACGGTTCGAGGGTTCGAATCCCTCTCTCTCCGCTCCT
>DCAL01000052.1:0-5700 GCA_002311975.1 Fidelibacterota bacterium UBA1134
GAAAAAGATGATGCCGCCCATAATTCTGAAAGCGTCGAGGGTGATGGCGTAAAGAGTGAAGATGTAGGTCCCCAGCAGTGCGAAGACAGTCAGCGTGACGGCGCCTGTGAGCGTACCCTTTCGTGCGATTGCCCTTCGCTCATCATCGTTGAACCGCTCCGTCAAAACGAGAAAGAGCGGTGATATCCCGATTGGATTGATGAGGGTGAAGAGGGTAGAGACGGCAAGAAAAGCGTATTCGAGGAGCGACATTCAAATCCTACATCCTTTCCGGCCGGGAGATGCCTAGAATTGTCAGTCCATTGGCCAGGACAGTTTTCACTGATGTCACCAGGCCGAGGCGCGCCTTGGAAATATCTTCATCATCGGTCACCACGCGGCACTCAGTATAAAACCTGTGGAAGAGAGTAGCGAGGCCGTAGAGGAAGGTGGTGATTCCCTGAGGTTCAAGCGTATTGAGGGCTGTCTCTGTGAGCTCCGGGAATCGGATCATATCTTTCATGAGAGCTATTTCAGATGGTTCCTGCAGGAGAGTGTGGTTGGCGCCATCGATCGTCAATTCCGTTGTCTCTTCAGCGTGCTTGAGGATATTGCAGATTCTTGCGTGCGCATACTGCAAATAATAGACTGGGTTTTCATCAGACTCTTTGATTGCCAGGGTGAGATCAAAATTCAGATGACTGTGCATGTTGCGCATGATGAAGAAATACCGCACCACGTCGGCTCCGACCCGGTCGATCAGTTCCTCAAGCGTGACAAATGTCGCCTTGCGGGTGGACATCTTCACTTTCTGGCCGCTCTCCTTGAGTGAGACAAACTGGTGGATCAGAACTGTGATGTGATCCGTGCCATATCCCAGCACCTCTAGCGCTGAGAGGACGTCGGGATATGTGTCTTTGTGATCGGCGCCGAAGATGTCGATGATGTAGTCATAGCCACGCGCTACCTTCTGCGTGTGATAGGCGATGTCCGGCAGGCGGTAAGTGGGCTCGCCCGTCCCCTTGATGAGCACAGTATCCTGATCTTTACCAAACTGTGTCGTCTTGAACCAGACGGCGCCATCCTTGTCATAAGCCAGACCCTTTTCCCGCAACCCTTCTACAACGCGGTCTATGGTGCCGTCCTCGTAAAAAGTCTTTTCATTCATAAAATTGTCGAACTCCAGACCGATCTTAGCCAGGGTCGCCTTGATATCACTGAATATCACCTTTTCGGCGGTCTGCTTGAAAATGGTCATGTCATCCTGTTGTTTCAGACTGTCACCGTGGAGTTGTACCATCTGCTCCGCGATATCCCTGATGTAGCTGCCTTCATACCCGCCCTCCGGGACAGATGCGTCTTCACCCAGAAGTTCGAGATAGCGCGCCCGGACAGATTCCCCCAGTAAGCGCATCTGGCGGCCGGCGTCGTTGAAGTAGTACTCACGCGTCACATCGTAGCCGTGCAACTCGAGAATGTTGGACACCACGTCCCCCAACACAGCCTGCCTCCCGTGGCCCACCGTTAACGGCCCCGTCGGATTTGCACTGACAAACTCCACCAAGGCTCTCTTTCCCTCTCCCGCTTCTGATTTGCCGTAGTCCTCCCCCTTGGTGAGAATCTCTGAGATTTGATTTCTCAGATAGGTCTCGCTGATAGAGAAATTGATGAATCCCGGTTTGGATACTGTGACCGCTGAGCAGGTATCTTCGGGGACGATCAACTGTTCCCGTATGGCCTCGGCCAGTTCCAGCGGGGGGCGGCCGGCCTCTCTGGCCAGAACCAGCGCCACATTAGATGAAAGGTCGCCGAACTGTGCCGATCTGCTGGTTTCGATAATGATTGATTCAGCAGGGAGTTCCAAGGACTGCAGCGTTTTGGCAAGATGTTGCTGCAAACTCACTTTCAGATCGACAATTGACATGGGGTAATTTTATGGAATCCGGCAAAGGGAAGACAGAATTATTCTTCCGCAGAGGCTTCCGCATGAGAGTCGCCGATGATTTCGAGAGTTGCATCTGCCCACAGACGTTCCAACTGGTAGAAGTCCCTTGCTTCCTGCTGGAAAATGTGGACCACTACATGCACGAAATCTATCAGCACCCACCGCAGCGATTGCATCCCTTCCACGTGCCACGGCTTATCAACGGAAGCCATTCCATCTAAGATAGCGTCGTGGATAGCTTTCACATGGACATCAGTGGAACCTGCACAGATGAGGAAGAAATCGGTGATGGTGGTCTGTTCGCGCACATCGAGAATCTGGATATTATCAGCCTTCTTCGAGAGAGCCAGTTCGGCAATTTCGTGTGCCAACTCTTCAGAAGGAGTCGCTTCGGCTGGGTGCTTTTGTTGCGGCAAGGTCAGGGTTGTCTGGAAAGGAATTTCTTGAGCGGTTCGATCTTTTTGTAGTCCTTGCCGATGATCACCGTTATATCGGCGGCGAGAGACAAATCAGGCTGGAACATCAGTCTTGTGGTGTCCTGCTTCGAGATGTTGAGAAGTTCGGCTAGCTTGTAGGAGTTTTCCATGAATTCGTTTCGCTGGACGATGAGCGTTGTTGCGTAATCGAAATGATCGGCATTCTCCGTCTTCACAACGTCAATGTAGCGGGAACGGAGGTAATCTGTCATCTGTTGCGCGGCGCCCTGTACACCGCATCCGTTCAACACTTCCACCTCTATATCTGAAAGTGAGGACTGTTCGTAGTTCTTGATACTTAAGTCGGGTGGTGACATATCTCGGGTAAATTCTTCTATTAGTTCCCCGCCGCGGATGTGTCTCTGCAGAATAGAGGTGACAAATGCGAGACAGACGATGGACAGCACTACGATAGCGCTGTTGGGGGCATGTGCCTGATGGTTACGCTTCTTGGTGGAGGGTCTGCGCCGGACAGGTTTTGTTTTACGCGCGCCTCTCTTCGCCATTCAGGAAGTTATTCCCGGGTGCGAGAGAAAGGGGAGTATCGATTCGCGGGCCAGTAGCGATTCAGTCGAGGGTAGTTATCCATCGATATTGAGAACTCAAGGTTGTCCAGCGGACGGTACTGAAGTTTTGCACCGTAATAGACTTGGCCGCTGAGGCTGTTAATCCTCTGCGAAAAGGGTGCGGAAATCTGACTTCTTCCATGGGCGAAAGGTGCTTGTGACGATTGAACAATATCGAGATTGGTCTGCAGCGTCCACTTATTGGAAATCATGTAGTTCAGGCGATTGGAATAGACGCCGTAGCTGAGCGCCTGTCCCCCGAAGGAAGCCATATTGAGGGAGAAGCCGTGATCCATGGAAAAACGCTCGGGATCCGCCAGAGAGAGAATCGATTCCTGATTCTGAGTCTCCTCGGGGTACAGAGGAGTTCTCGATGACAACTGTGATTTGAATTGTCCGAATAGCGCCGGCGTGAGGATTAACACCGCTACTATGGGGAGACAGGTTCTGACTATCTTAGTGGTCGTAATTGTTGTTGATCTATTCATGCTGAATACCTTATCCGCGACACCAGAAACATAACGTTTGTTCATAAGCTTGTCAAGGTATTTGGGGAAACAGTACTAAATTACCAATCTGATGCCGAATGTATGGCAAAACCGATTTTGATTTCCACTCTTTCTCATTTTCTGTGATGGCAACTGCGGATGAGCACAACCTATTTAGCAGCGAATCCTTTCACAATGATGCCGCCTCCCATGAGAGTATCGCCTGAATAGAAAACCGCCGACTGTCCCGGCGTGACGGCAAATTGCGGCATCTCGAATTCTACGTTCACGCTGCATTCAGAGTCCCAGACGAGACTGCATAATACGCCTTCATGATTATACCTGATGAGAACGTGGAGAGGAGAAATATCCGGTTCGTGATGCCAGTTCAAATCTCCGACGACGCACCCCGAGAAGTAAGCCCCCGGTCTCGGCGTCACTGTTACACGGTTCTTTTCCGCATCGATATCCGTCACATAAAGTGCTTCGGGTCCGGAGATACCCAGCCCCCGGCGCTGACCGATGGTGTAAGCGGAAATTCCCTCATGCTGTCCCACAACGTTTCCGACCCTATCGACGAAATCACCGTGGCTTTCCTTGGTGGTCCGTTCAGGCGCATAGTCGTGCAGGAATTGCCGGTAGTTGTCATTGGGGACGAAGCATAGTTCCTGACTTTCGGCAATCTCGGCTGTTATCAGATTGGCGTCCTTTGCCAGCCGCCGGACTTCGCTTTTGGTCAGTCTCCCTAGCGGAAACATGGTTCGAGCCAGCGCATCTTTACTCAATCCCCACAGAACATAGGATTGGTCCTTGTTGCTGTCAAGCCCCTTCTTCAGGATGGACGTGCCGTCATCTTCTTGTTCAATAATGGCGTAGTGGCCCGAAGCGATCCAGTGAGCGTTCAGTTCATCAGCTTTGTCAAGCAGTGCACGCCATCTGACACGCGTATTGCAGCGGATGCATGGGTTGGGCGTTCGACCCTCGAAGTACTCTCCCACAAGATAGTCAACTACATTTCGCTGAAAGGCGTCCTGGTAATCGAGCAAATGGTGTTCTACTCCAGCAGACTCACATACATTCTTGGCGTTCTCCACAGCCTCCGCTGAGCAGCAATAGGAAGCTGAAGTGAGGGCGTCGCTGCCGTGGTCCCACAGCTTCATGGTCACGCCTACGGCATGGTATCCCTCATCCAGCACTCGCAGTAAGGCAACTGAACTGTCAACGCCGCCCGACATGGCGACAATCACGCTTTTTCTATCCATTGATTTCTTTGAATTTTTCTCTGTCATGAAAGGGGACTACGTATGACTGGCCTGATTATTGAGTAGCTAAAATCAGGTAGTGCAAAGCTGACTGGGAAAGCGAGACTCAGAGGAAAACGTTCCGTATTTCGCCGTGTTTCAGGGTGCTCTGGAGATTCTTGTAAAAGGGCGGTTTACGCGTCTCCAGCAGATCGAGAGTGGCGTCCATGTCGTACTCAAATCTCTGAACTTCCCACTTGAATTCATCACCCACCGTCAGGAATCCGATAGCTCCCTTTGTGATCTTGTCAAAGGGGATGCCGACGCTCACCGGGCACAGTATCTTCAGGTTTCCGTTTTCTTCCTCGCGCGGAAGATGGATGTGACCGTGCAGGAAGACGAACAGATTGACTTCCGGATAGCTCAGACTGACATGGTTTCGCCACGTGATGGCTTCTTCCAGGGACGGCGGCTGATCGTCTCTTTCATACCATGCGTGGGAGAATTCGATAAGGGTTGAACCGATGTGTTCGCGGTGAGAAATGTGCGTTCTGTTGCGGATGAAATCGATGCCTTCATCACCGATCTGTTCGGCAGCCCACCGCTCATGCTGGACTATAGCCTGGCAGACCGGGTCGTCAGGACTCATCCCTTCAATGGTGGGAAACTCCTGCTCCCAGATACGCTCCACCAGATAACGTTCGTGATTGCCGCAGAGGAAGACGGTATCTTCCAAGGCAGACAGGATATCGAAGACTTCTTTCGGTGCCGGGCCCAGAGCAAAGTAATCGCCCACGTAGACCGTTTCGTCCACATCATCACGCTCACTGACGATGGCGAGCGCCTTCTCGAAAGCGGCGCGATTTCCGTGGATATCCGTCAGTATTGCGAAAGTCTTATTTGCCATGGTTAACCCTCTTCGGAATAATCACCGAGACACAAATATACTATTCATTTATCTTGAGCACAATTATTCTTTTCTACGTCCGCAAACCTGGCTCGCAG
>DCAL01000052.1:5775-5937 GCA_002311975.1 Fidelibacterota bacterium UBA1134
GTTATTCTTTTCTACGTCCGCAAGCCTGGCTCGCAGTGCTGTCCAAAACGTTCTAACACAAGCACACTTTTCCCATAGTACACTTATGTTCGTCAGACTGACGGATACGGTTTTAGAGAGATTCTCCCACTTACTCCAAAAACGATCTCCCCAGATGATTAA
>DCAL01000052.1:5961-8316 GCA_002311975.1 Fidelibacterota bacterium UBA1134
GCCTGCCCCACTCCGTGAGTGGCTAGCAGGGGAGCAGGCGGGGTAATTGTCTAGTGTAAAACAATCGTTGCGGATAGATCTTCCGGTTCTCGTAGCATCGACAACAATCTCTTGCCAAAGGGCTCCGTGTGGACTAAACTTTGCGTCGTCTGTCATGTCGGCCAAACCCATACTGACTGTAGGCTCTATCGCCATAGACTGGCTCGAACTCCCCGATGGCCGCAAGGGTGAAGTCATTGGAGGATCCGCCACCTATTTCACCATGTCAGCCGGCAGATTTGCTCCGGTGCACGTGGTGGGTGTTGTGGGATCGGATTTCCCGCAACAGGGGATGGATATCTATCACGAATACGCCGCCAACACAGTTGACCTTCAGACCAAGGATGGAGATACATTCCGCTGGGGAGGGCGATATCATGCAGACTGGGAGAGACGCACAACCCTCTACACTGAACTGGGTGTTTTTGAATCGTTCAGCCCAGAATTGAGTACGGAAAACCGCGCATGTCCTTTCGTCTGCTTAGGCAATATCCAGCCGGTGCTTCAGCTTTCTGTTCTGAATCAGCTCGAAAATCGGGAAAGTCTTGTTATCTGTGATACAATGAATCTCTGGATAGAAACCACACGAGATGATCTGCTGCAAGTACTGCTGAAAACAGATATTCTACTGTTGAATGAGAATGAGGCACACCTCTTGACCGGAGTGCGGGAGATAGTAGATGCCGCCAATCAGATCAGGTCCATGGGACCGGGCACTGTTGTGGTGAAACAGGGGAGCAGCGGTGCGACCCTTGTGGATGATTCTGGAGCAGTTCACGCCGGAGTCTATCCCATCGAGAAGATCGTGGATCCGACGGGAGCCGGGGACAGTTTTGCCGGCGGTTTTGTCGCGGCATTGGCCAATGGGAGAAGTATGAAGAGTGCCTTAGTCGCCGGTTCTGCCACAGCATCGTTCTGTGTGGAAGGATTTGGTACGGAAGGTATCTTAAGACTGACTGAAGAGACTCTTCAGGCGCGGATGGATGTTGTGACCGACAAGTCAGAATTTGCTTGAATAGACATGGACAGAGGGGTAAATTTTTTGCCTCAGTTTAGACAAAACTACGAGTAGGGAGGACTCTTTTATGCGTTTATCCATATTTACAAAACTAACTGTTTTATCAGCCCTTTTTGCGGTCTTCTGGGGCTGTGCCAGCGAACAGATAACTTCCTCCCGGCTCTATATCCGGGAAGAGAACTGGGAGATGGCCGAGGAGATGTTGCTTGAAGCCTTAGAACTGGAGCCTGAGAATCCGGAAGTCTTCTTCCTCTTGGGAGAAGAAATATACGGCCGGAAAAAGGAGTGGGGTAAAATGAACGAAATGTTCGATCAGGCTTTGGCTCTGGCGCCGGATAAGAAACTGTCTAACGGTCTTACCGTTGCGGCTGGTGTCGAGAACGCTCGCCTGAAGTACTGGATGGTTTACTACAATAAGGGGGCCGATCACTACAATCTTTCCATCAATCAGCCGGAAGGAAAGGAGGAGAACCTGAAGGCTGCCATCGAAGCGTTTGAAAAAGCGAAAACAATCAATCCCGACGATTCCGGAACCTATAAGAATCTGGTGTTCGCTTATATTAAGTCAGGGCAGGCCGATCTTCTTGAATCGACGCTTGAGGAGGCGCTGAAGAGAAAACCGGATGATGCAGACCTGCTCGTAAATGCGGGGAAGGTTTATAAGGATAAGGGAGAGGTTGAGAAGGCTATTGAATTCCTGGAGAAAAGCATGCGCATCAATCCATCTAACAGCGCCGCGGCGAGATACCTGGCGGATATCTATTACGATCAGGGTGATAAGGAGATGGCCATCTTCGCCTTTCAGAAGGCGATAAAGGTAGATCCCGAGAATGTTGACCTGATCTTTAACCTGGGTGTCCTCTATCTTCAGATTGCTGACTTTGACCTCGCTGAGGAGAAATTCCAGATAGTCTTAAAACTTAATCCAAGCGACTTGGAGGCCGCCATGGGCATCGGAGAAGCTTATGAAAGAATGGAACAGTGGGAAGACGCCGAATACTACTACGGTAAAGCGCTCCGCGTGGAGCCTGAGAATTCAACACTCTTGCGGGCGATGGCCAGAGTGATCTACAGACAGGGTCGGATAGATGAGGCCGAGGAGCTGTTAGAGAGAGCAAAATCCGTCCAATAGAGCTTCAGATCAACCGATCATTTTCCTTTTCTTCAGATAGCCTGTAAGAGCCAGGTCCAGATCCTGGTTCGTGTAGAGAGGCACATAATCTATATTCCTCTTGCGGCACTCCATCTTGTATTTCTCCTGGAACTGTTTTACGACACGCTGGTAAGCTGACTGGATC
>DCAL01000052.1:8348-13662 GCA_002311975.1 Fidelibacterota bacterium UBA1134
TGACTGGATCTGCCACGGCTCTGTTGTAATCTGATCTCCTGTCTCCATATCCATGAACCGTGTTCTGACCGAAAAGTCGAACTCCGTCTCCTTGGGATCCAGCAGGTGAAAAACGATCACCTCATGCTTCTTGTGCCGGAAGTGTTTCAATCCGGTCAACACTTCTTCCGGGTCATCGATGAGGTCTGATATGAGGATGATGAGTCCCCTTTTCTTGATGCGCTCGGCGAGATTGTGCAGGGCCGGGGCTATGCGGGTATCCTGTCCTGTCGATAGATTCTCCAGTTGTGCTAGCACCGTATTCAGGTGGCCCGGCGTCGAACGGGGCGGGACGAAACTTTTGATGCCGTCATCGAACAGACTGATGGAGACGCCGTCCTGCTGTGCCAGCATGAGGTAAGTCATGGCCGCCGCGAGGTAGCTGCCGTAATCCAGTTTGGATATCTTATGACTGCTGTATGTCATGGACTTACTCGTATCTAGCAGGAGATAAGAGCGCAAATTCGTCTCTTCTTCAAATTGCTTGATATAGTAGCGGTCTGTCTTACCGTAGAGTTTCCAGTCCACATGACGAATCTCATCGCCCGGCCCGTAGGCGCGATGCTCCGCGAACTCCACACTGAAGCCGTGGTAGGGACTCTTGTGCATGCCGATGATATATCCTTCCACGACAAGCCGTGCCCGGAGCGCCATGTTGTTCAGCTTCGCCACCATTTCGGGATGGAGATATTTGCGTTTGTCAACTTTCATCTAACGTCCAACGTTTAACCTTCAGTGTATCTCTTCAACCAGTTTATCCAAAACCTGATCTGTGCTGACGCCGTCAGCCTCAGCGTTGAAATTAGTGATGATTCGATGACGGAGGACCGGCTTAACCATGACGAGGACGTCTGATATATCGGGGGTGGGCCGGCCTTCCAGTATGGCTTTTGCTTTTGCACCCAGGATGAGGTACTGTGACGCCCGAGGGCCCGCGCCCCAATCGAGCCAGTCATTGATGAACTGAGGAGTGCCGTCGCCCGGGCGCGTCTTAGCCACCAGATCGACGGCAAATTGAACCACGTTGTCGGCAACAGGAACGCGCCGCACGAGAGACTGGTAGCTTGTAATTTCATCCCGGGAGATGATGGATTGGGGGTGTTCCGGCGATGTTCCGGTGGTAGTTTTGACGATATCCACCTCTTCCTCACGGCTGGGATAAGTAATGTTAAGACTGAACATGAAACGGTCGAGCTGAGCTTCGGGCAACGGGTAAGTTCCCTCTTGCTCAATGGGATTCTGAGTGGCCAGAACGAGAAACGGCTCGTCCAGCGTGTACGAAATCCCCGCCGCCGTTACCTTGTGTTCCTGCATCGCTTCCAAGAGGGCGGCCTGTGTTTTGGGAGGTGTCCTGTTGATTTCGTCGGCCAGCAGGATATTGGCAAAAACCGGTCCCCGAATGAACTTGAATTCACGTTTGCCTGAAACGTGATCCTCTTCGAGAATTTCCGTCCCTGTAATATCAGACGGCATGAGGTCGGGTGTAAACTGAATTCTGCTGAACTTCAGGTCAAGAATCTGAGCCACCGTTTTGATGAGCAGCGTCTTCGCCAGGCCAGGAACACCTATGACAAGGGCATGACCCTGACACAGAAGTGTGATCAGGATATGTTTAATGATCTCTCTCTGGCCTATAATGGTTTTGCCCAGTTCGCTATACATTTTATCTCTTGCCTGATGGAGTTCTTCCACCAGTCGAACATCACTTTTCTGCGTCATATTATCCTCTTCAAGTTCAAGAATTGCGGATGTGCGGCGGCGCGGGAAGCTACACAGCGACCCCAGTCAAATCAATGGAATTATCTTGAAATCCCTCCGAAGCCATCCTAATTTGATTCCTTCGACGTGAGTAAAACAGTGACTGTTGTTGAAAGTTCCCCTCATGCTGTCAGAGAGATGGTGGAGTACGTCAATTCGCTGATCGACGTCTCGCCGCGGACGGCGGTAGTGCTCGGTTCGGGGCTCGGACATTTCAGCGAATATGTAGAGAACCAGACGTCGATTCCTTATGCGCATATTGCGGGGTATCCTCTTTCAGGCGTTGAAGGGCATTCAGGGGAATTCGTCTTTGGCGAACTGGGCAGCGAGCCGGTGGTGGTGGCCAGCGGCCGCTTTCACATGTATGAGGGGTACGATCTTGAAACAGTGACGCTCCCTGTCAGATTCTTCCACCAGCTAAAGGTTAACAATTTGATCATCACCAACTCAGCCGGCTCTGTGCGCAGACGGCTGGAGCCCGGAACTCTCATGATGCTGAACGGCCACCTCGACTGCACCTTCAGGGAAAGCAGTAAAATGCCTGATGTGGTGCGCGGCGGAGAATATCATTCGTCTGAACTGCTCGACCGTGCAAGAGCAGCCGCACGGGCTGAGGGGATCGAAACGGCAGAAGGTGTGTATGCGTGGACGCTCGGTCCCTCGTACGAAACGCCGGCGGAGATTGAGAAGATTCATGAGCTCGGGGGAGATGCGGTGGGGATGTCCACGGTGCCGGAGATTCGTGCGGCGGGCAAACTGGGAATGCGAGTTCTGGGGATATCGTGTCTCACCAACTATGCCGCTGGAATCACTGATGAACCGTTGACTCACGAAGATGTTATATCTGTGGCGAACCGGGTATCGGATAAGTTTACGCGGCTGCTGAAGGGGACCATTGAAAGCATCAGTAGTGACTTAGCCTGATCCATTCATCAGCCACCAAGTCACAAAGTCTTTATTGATAAAGTGATAACAGGAAAATGACCACTGAATTGTTGATTATGATTTTGTTCGTTCTTATCACGATAAGTTCGATATTATCTCCAAAGGATCCTCCGAAAACTCTTCTTGGTGTCTTGGTGTTTTCGTGGCGGATTATGCAGGTTAGATTGAGGGGAAAGCGATGAAACCGAACATCAGACACGAAGTTGAGGCAATTGAAAATGAAGTCATCTCATAGCAAATACGGAGATAGCAGAAAAAATGTTTGACTTACTAATTGAGTCCAGCTTATATTGACAATTAAGATTATTGACTGAACTTAGTCAGCAGTGCCTTGTGACGAAGTTTAACTAAATAGATTGAGGCCTATCAAAACGCTATATAGCATCGTGAAGGGATACTATGTTGTAGGTAATTTCCTAATATTTGCAACGTCTAGAACGAGTGATACGGGGTAATGTTATATGTTCCAAGTGCAAGAATTTCGATTAGCTGAAAAATAATTTGATCAATAAGGAGTGTTTGAAAAACTATGGAAAAAATTCGAAAAAATGTTTTTGACAATCACAGTCATATTGGGCCGGTACCTGGGTTTGCCTACTATGGTTTGCCAGAGGCCGTTAAACCAACAACGGACTATGACACCATAGAAGAATATCTAGGAGGTATGGACGATCATGGTGTTGATCGTGCTCTCGTGTTGCCTAACTATGGCTATCCCGATTCGGCTCAGCCTTTCACACTCAACACTCTCGTCGCAGAAGGTGCGGTACAATCTGACCGGCTGCTGGGTGCCATCTGGGTCTCGGCCTTACCTAGGGATAAAGACAGGACAATTGAGTCTCTGAAACTGATTGGTGAGAAAGGATTAATTGCATTAAAAGCAACATGCCTTCTGGGCGGATCGTATAATCCTGAAGAGTGGGATGAGGAATCAGCTGAATTATGGAACATGGTCCTTGATGCAGCGGCGGAACATGATATGCCTATTCACATCCATACAAGCCCTAGCGGCGGTTCGGATATTGATAACGCGTTAGCACTAATTAAGAAGTACGGTAAACGCAACAAGATACATGTGGTTCATATGGGTGGAGGCGTCAGTGGACATATTAAGTTCATTCCTCAGTTCTTCAATCTGGTCGAAGAAGGTTATCAGGTCTATACTGATTTAACATGGTCGATTGGTTTTGGGTCATCTTGGTTGCTCAAGGAAATTGAAGAACGGGGGATTGGCGGCGACCGCTGTTTGTTCGGTTCAGATGTTCCTTGGAGTGATTTTGTATCTGAATACTGGAAAATTGAAGGTGCACCAATTTCGGAACAGCTTAAGGAAGATATTTTTTGGAATAATGCTGAACGGCTGTACAGCAAGTTCTGGTAGTCGATGCATGAATCGAATTTGGCAACGAAATGTTAGTGCTAAGTACGTATTTCTTTCAATAAAAACATGATAGGAGGAAAAAATCATGACAATGATAAATGTTGAAGGTCCAAAGCAGGGTGATAGACTGATTAATCTGGATGAAAAACTCTATCCGGATCACAAGGCCAGTGATGGTGATCGTGCCCTGATAATGATGCATTCAGTACCTTTCGAAGGATCTGTTGGTCTGGTGAATTTGCTGACTACCACCCGCATTGTTCGTAAGGGATTCGCCACCACATTGGCACTCTACGGTCCTGGCGTTCTAATGGCTGCGGCCGGCCGGGGTTTCCCCGATGTTGGTGAAGAAGGATTCCCAGGCAATCTGTCACTGAATAAACAGATCACAACGATCATGGAGGAAGGCGGTACAGTTAACGCCTGCCGATTTGCTATGACGGCACTCTATGGTATGCGTGAAAGCGATATCATGGATGGCGTGAAGCCGTTTCATCCGCTCGATGTTCTCGATTGTTTGATCGACCATTGGCGGGATGGGGCCCTTACAATCGCAACCTGGACCCTTTAAGGTCAGGATTAAGCTGTCGATAGATATCTTGAGATCGTAAAGCTCGTAACCTTCGAATAACAGTGATGTTCAAGTATCGCAAATGGATGCGATACAGTAGCACAGTGATTGAGATGATTATGATAGTGTGTGTGGCTGGGAGTTCCCACCGCTCACTGCCTTTGTCATAGTACAACCCCTTTACTATCCTAAGGGTATCGCGGGGAGAATTCGATCAATATAGATGTTCGGAGACTACTTTCGATAGTAAAGTTAACTACGTTGACAATCAATATCATATAAAGAGAACACTGAATGGATAAGCAAAAAGTCCTACTTGAGTTGCAGAGTTTCGGGGCACGTTTAGACGTTCCTGTAGGAGACCGCGGACGATGTGGCGGCGCAGGCCCTTCAGATGACAAAGCTTTTTTGCTGAACGGGGTCGCAGCTATGGTGCCAACACTGGGTGACTTTGCACAGGAATCACCCTATGCTGTTATCAGCGATGATGATGGTAAATATTTGGTTACAAACAATGGCAGAAACGTGATGCCCGTTGAATTTGTGTCAACGCCGAAATTCTATGATCTCAAGACGAAAGATGGCATCCCGTATAAACAAATTGCCGTTCTGCATGGTCT
>DCAL01000071.1:0-192 GCA_002311975.1 Fidelibacterota bacterium UBA1134
ATATCGCTAATGCTCTGAATCTATTGGTGTTCCACGCCGCGAGCAGTAAACTTCCTGACACCCAAGTCAGGATACTGTAGACTTGCGGCCTTGTTTTATACCCGTCCCATTCCCTTTGTCAGTAAAAGTCGATTCCGTGACTGAGTTAAGCCATATCCGTAATTTTTCCATCATCGCTCATATCGATCATGG
>DCAL01000071.1:270-4597 GCA_002311975.1 Fidelibacterota bacterium UBA1134
GATTGGATGGAGCAGGAACAGGAAAGAGGAATCACGATTACCTCAGCTGCCACGACCTGTTTCTGGCGTGGGATGAACCAGCAGTTTGAGGAGCATCGCATCAATATCATCGATACGCCCGGACACGTGGATTTTACCTATGAAGTGTCCCGATCCCTTGCCGCCTGCGAGGGTGCCTTGCTGGTCGTCGATGCAGGCCAGGGTGTAGAGGCCCAATCCGTTGCCAACTGCTATACCGCCATCGAGCAGGGCCTCGAGGTCATTCCGGTTCTCAACAAGATGGATTTGCCCCAGGCCGAACCGGGCCGGGTACGCATGGAAATCGAAGAGATAATTGGTATCGATGCGTCCGAAGCGGTTTGTGCCAGCGCCAAGACCGGCATGGGGATAGACGAGATACTGGAACAGATTATCGCCAAGGTGCCACCGCCTACAGCTGACCGTGATGGAAAATTACAGGCGCTGATCATCGACTCCTGGTTCGACAATTACCTCGGCGTGGTGTCGTTGGTGCGCGTCATGGCCGGCACCCTGCACAAGGGCGATAAGATCATCGCCAAATCCATTGGTAAGGCACAGACTGCCGACAGCATCGGTGTATTTACGCCCAAGCGCCATGAGACTGACGTGCTCGCTGCCGGTGAAGTCGGCTTCATCGTCGCCGGCATCAAGGACATTCATGGCGCGCCAGTCGGTGACACCATTACTCTGGCGCGCTCTCCCGAAGTAGAGGCGCTGGCCGGCTTCCAACAAATCCAGCCCCAGGTATACGCGGGTCTGTTTCCTGTCTCTTCCGAGGACTTCGAAAACTTTCGTGACGCCCTCGCCAAGCTGACATTGAATGATGCGTCTCTACATTACGAACCGGAAAATTCAGATGCGCTGGGCTTCGGCTTTCGCTGTGGTTTTCTGGGTATGCTGCACATGGAAATTATCCAAGAGCGGCTGGAGCGGGAATATGACCTGTCGCTGATTACCACGGCTCCCACCGTGGTCTACGAAGTAAAACTAAATAATGGCGACACCGTCAAGGTGGATAGCCCGTCGCGCTTACCCGCCATCACTTCGATCGAGGAAATGCGCGAGCCTATCGTATTGGCCAGTATCCTGGTGCCCCAGGAACACCTCGGCTCGGTGATCACCTTGTGCGTGCAAAGACGCGGCGTGCAAAAAGACATGCAATTCATCGGTAAACAGGTTTCCCTGCAATACGAATTACCCATGAACGAGGTGGTGCTGGATTTCTTTGACCGCCTGAAATCGGTGAGTCGTGGATATGCCTCCCTGGATTATCATTTCATCCGCTTCGATAAATCCAGCCTGGTGCGTTTAGATATTCTCATCAACGGCGATAAAGTAGATGCGCTTGCACTAATAGTACACAGGGACCACGCTCAATCGAAAGGTCTTGCCCTGGTGAAAAAAATGAAGGAACTGATTCCACGGCAGCTTTATGATGTGGCGATACAGGCCGCAATCGGCGGGAAAATTATTTCCCGCCAGACCGTCAAGGCATTGCGCAAAAATGTAACCGCCAAGTGCTATGGCGGCGATATCACACGCAAGCGTAAGCTGTTGGAGAAGCAGAAGGCCGGCAAGAAGCGGATGAAACAGATCGGCAGGGTGGAGGTGCCGCAAGAGGCGTTCCTGGCACTATTTCAAGTTGAACAGAAGAAGTGAGACTCATCACCACTGAAACGCTAATACGTTAGGCGGACATGGATAACGACGCCAGCTACTGGAATCTTTCCCGCTCTCCTTACTACAGCTTCATTTTTACGCTGCCCCTATTCGCGGTGTACGAGATCATGGTCCTTTTCCTGAGCCGCGATCAGATGGCTACCCTGCGCAACGGCGCCGACGTCCTCATGAGACAGCTCCTTGCGCTGTTTGGCGCGTGGGGTGCGTACGCTCTCAGCGTAGCTTTCATTATCGGCTTCATGGTTGTCTTCCTTTTCCAGAAGAAGAATTGGAGCATCACAGCCATCCGCAGTGAGTATCTGCTGAAGATGCTGCTGGAGGGGACTCTGTGGGGTTTTCTGCTCTACGTAATGCTGAAATATGCGCCCGTATTGCTCATGTTTCCATCCGGTAAGATTTTGGCGCAGCAGATTATCCTCTCCATTGGCGCCGGCCTCTACGAAGAATTTGTTTTTCGCGTTGTCGCCATCGCCCTTATCTCGCAGCTTCTGAAGTTCATCTTCCTCTGGAAAAGAGTGTGGCGTATTCCAGCCGCCATTTTCATCTCCGCCTGCCTTTTTTCAGGATTTCATTTCGTCGGTGCTTTTGGTGAGCCTTTAAACTTGACCCTTTTCTTCTATCGACTCTTCGCCGGCGTTTTGCTCGGCTCTCTCTATGTTGCGCGGGGATTCGGCATCACCGCCTACGCTCACATGGTTTATGATTTTGTGGTAGTTTTCAATCTGACAACGAATTCCTGAAGCTGTCAGTCATGAAGAGCGGAGATGCCAAACCTGAGTAAACTATCGTGGTAGTAAGAGCACCGCGACTTTGGCGGGGGCGTTCGAGACTCAGTGAGGATTCGATCTGCCGTGAGACGAGACCTATTCTCTCCAATGGAACTTTGCCACCCCTCTTCGGTTGATTATCCGTGGAGGTCTCTCTAAACTCGGGACCTTGGAGCGATGGTTAGAAACGCATTATCTTTTGTCCTGTTGGCTGGTTTCCTTTCGGCGCAATCCGCCGGCGATACCCCTTTCGAAGATTTTATTATCGCAGTCTGGCCAGAGTACGATAACCCCGGCATCCTTGTCATCTACACGGGAACAGTGAAAAGTGACAGATTGCCTCTGCCGCTGGAGCTTCGCGTGCCCCATGAGACCACAGTCGTCATGGAAGTGGGGCAGAGCGATACCGTCAGCGACCTGCGCCCGGTTGATCTGGTGCAGAGAAACGGCGCTCAATGGGTCGATCTAACCGTAGTGCGCAGCAGTTTCCAGATAGAATACTATTTCAATCCGTTCGATGCATCAGAAAGTCGCCAAGCGAAAATCACACTACAGCTCAATCAACCGCTAGCCGATTATCACATCGCAATTCAGCACCCTCTCGCCGCTCAGGGGTTCACCTTTTCCGAGAAGGAGGTGGAGGCGTTTTCCGACGACCACGGCCTTACGTACTCTCGTACACATCTCCCTTCTCTTGCAGCGGGATCTGCGAAAGAGATAGCTTTCTCCTACCGCAATCCTTCAGGAAGACTCAGTGTTGCTCTCTTGCAGGAGATGCTGGGCGGCGATGCATCATCAGCTCCCCCGGCAAGCGGCGGCCGGGATAAGATATCGCGCTATCGCCTTCCTACCTACGAACCTATGGCTGTTCTCGGACTGCTTGCTGTGGCTGTAGGATTCCTCTTCTGGAGATCAAATTCAAAACAGGCTACTCCTCTCGCCGGCGGTGTACACGAGAAGTTCTGTTCCCAGTGCGGTGTCGCTGTGAAGAAAAGCGATGGATTCTGTTCAGGCTGTGGAAGTAAACTGTCGTGAGACCGTTCCTTTTCGAAATCGGCCCCCTAAAGATTCCCTCTTACGGATTCATGCTGGCAACGGCGTTTCTGGTCAATTACTATCTCTTGCACAAGGAGCTGAAGAGGAGGGGGAAGAATCCCGAACTGGCGGCAGATATCGTCTTCTGGGCAGCCATCGGCGGTATCGTCGGCTCAAAGGTTTACTACATGATTGAGAATCATCGTGCTTTTGCCGCCGATCCGCTCGGTATGATCTTCAGCGGCTCCGGGCTCGTCTTCTTAGGCGGACTGGCCGGAGGAATGCTGGCGGTATCCTTGCTCGTCAGGAAAAAGAATGAGCCGTGGCTGGAAATCGCTGATAGTGCTGCGCCGCTGCTCATTCTCGGCTATGCCATAGGCCGCATCGGCTGCTTCCTGGTAGGAGATGATTACGGCATCGCCAGCAGTCTGCCGTGGGCTATGACTTTCCCCAAAGGGAGTCCGCCCACGTTCATCCCTGTCCATCCTACACAACTCTATGAAACGTTGACGGGACTTGCAATCTTTGCCCTCCTTTGGAATTTGAGGACAAAGACCAAACCTGCCGGAATGCTCTTTGCCATTTATCTCGTTCTTGCCGGCACAGAGCGCTTCCTCATCGAATTCATCAGGACTACGAACAAGTATCTTTTCGGACTCACCGGCGCACAACTCATTTCAATCATCTTGCTCCTCACAGGTAGTTATCTCATCTTTATATTCAGGTCGAAGAATGTCCGGGAACCGGCCGTCAAGGCCGAGGTCTGACACGTCTTTGTCAGGTCAGACCGGCATCGTCGCTATAATACTGACTCTGCTCCTTTT
>DCAL01000071.1:4663-7475 GCA_002311975.1 Fidelibacterota bacterium UBA1134
GCATGCCGTGGCAGGAGCTGCCCCTCCCCGCAGAGCTGCAAGACAAGAATGTCATACCTCACCGGCTGGCTGTGAATCAGTTCGGCGATCTCTATCTGGTGGATAATGAAAACTACTGGCTCGTGCTGATTCCTGGCGACGGATCCGCACCGCGTTTTTCAGGCGGATGGGGCGATGAAGGCGAAAGGTTTTCCCAAGTGACCGATATTGTTGCCGCTCCCGGTCTGGACGTCATACTCTCCGACAATGCTACCCACAGGCTACTGCGCTTTGACAGAAGACTGAACTTTGTGGACGATCTTACTTTGAACTCTTCCCGGCGGCATTCTCCTCTTGAATTTCCGCATAGCATCAGCAAGAATCGGTGGGGGGAGGTGGTCATAGCAAGTTCTGCTGAAAGTGAACTATATAGTCTCTCGGCGAGGGCGGAAATCGTTACGGTCATCGGGGACGTATCTTACGGTCAGGACAGGCTCATGGATGTGTCCGATATTGCGGTGAGCGCATCGGGAGAGATTGCTGTTGTGGATAGGGGAACGGCTCTCCTTTCTGTCTTCTCGCGCGAAGGGAATCAGCTTTACGCGGTGCTGATCGATGGACAGGACAGTCCCGAAGTAAACAGCTGGCGCGGCAACTGGCTCTTGACGGAACAGTCAGGAAAGTGCTGGATTGTCACCGCGAAATCCAAGCATCCGGAACCCGTCTTGCAGCAAGCAAAGAAGGAGCGGGAAATCGCTGTCGCTGATGTTGACATCCTTGGCGACTCCATCTACATCATCGATGAATCATCGGGGAAGATTCTTACAGCGAGGCTTAAGCACCTTGAGTAGACTGGCCAAGGTACCCCTGCTGCTGATGCTGGCGGTGGGACAGGCAGAGGACGATTCTGTTGCCGTTAGAGTAATTGTGGATACGCTGATGGTGGAGCACAGCGATTCCGTTATTACCCTCAGTCACGGCTTTGTGATCAGAGGATCTGAAAGGCTGCTCATGGGGGATACGCCGATTCACAATTATCAGCTGGAGACAGTGAGCGGAAGAGTTCGTCTTAATAGCCTTCCTTCGTCGCCGACCACTCTTATTATTCGTTATCAGACGCTCGCTTCGCCGATCCAGACCGTCTATGCGCCGCTAATCGATTCGCTGCCCAGACTGGAGGAGATTGCGCAGAAGCAGGGCCGGTCGGTGGAGACGCCTCAACTGCCCCTGTTTTCTCCCCATGAGCTGCCTCTAGTGACTGACGGCTCACTCTTCAGAGGTATATCGCTCACTCCGGCCAGCGGCGCGTCCCTTACCGGTGGACTCAACTTCAGTCTTCAGGGTCAGATAACAGAAGATATGACCATAGCGGGTACTCTGTCAGATCAGAATTCTCCTATCCAGCCGGAAGGAAATACCCAGGCGCTGGAAGAAATAGATAAAGTATATCTTGAAGTAAAGCATCCTTTTGCTGAAATAACAGCGGGTGACATAGATATGAATGTCAACGCTGGTAACTTCCTGACCATGTCCAGAAGGCTTCAGGGTCTCAACATCAAGATGGGCGACGGCGACTCACACGTTATGACTACAATCGGCAGTTCCAGCGGTAAATTCCATAGAATGGAGTTTATGGGCGAAGAGCAGAATCAGGGCCCTTTTCCGCTCTATTCGGACAAGGGCACGCGAGGAATCATTGTGATGGCTGGTTCTGAAAAAGTGTGGATAGACGGCGAGCGGTTGGAAAGGGGAGACAATAACGATTATATAATGGACTACTCTCAGGGAGAAATCACCTTCACGCCTCGCCGCGTAATAGAATCCAAGAGCCGCATTTACATCGAGTACGAATATTCAGATTTTGTTTATGCACGGCAGATGTCTGCCGTGTCTGCCGTTCACCTCTTCTCTGATGGGAAATCACGTGCTTCGGTCAATTGGGTCAGAGAGGGGGATGACCTCGATTCGCGGCTCGCCTTCGCTGCCGGGGAGGACAGTCGTCATCTCCTTGAACTGAGCGGCGATGAAGGAATCATGAGTACCACAGCTCTCGTCGATTCAGCGGGACGCTACATCCGTGATCTTTCCACAGACGGCGACACCGATTCTATTTTCGTCTACTTTACGGATGGAGACCGGCCGCAGAATGAAATAACCTATCGCATCACCTTCCACAATATGGGCTCTTCCGGAATGTACGCGCGGAAGATTAGTGATCAAGGGAAGGTCTTCTATGAATATGTTCCTCAAGATGAAAGGGAGGAGACATCAGATCTGTACGCTCCGTGGCGTCCGGTGGCGGCGCCGGAGCTTCATCAGGTAACCACGTTTGACGCAAAAGTATATCTCTCCGACTCAACAACAGTTGCGGGGGAAATGGCAACGTCCATGATAGACAGAAATCTCTATTCCTCAGTGGGCGATAACGATAACTCCGGCTATGCAGGACAAATGTCACTCTCACATTTTGATCACCTGCCGGGCAATTGGGGCAATCTCAAAGTGTCAGCTCTTGTTCAGCGCCGCGGTGAACAGTTCGTATCCCTGCAGCGGGATGAACGGGTGGAATTTGGGCGTCAATGGAATCTTGACAGGGCTACCCGTTCTTTTTCCGAGACGAACGGCCTCAGCCGCAACCTTGCTTCATTTCAGATGGATCATAGTCTTGGGAAAGCCTTGAACAGTACCGTCTCCTACGGCGTCTATGATGATCTGTTTCAAAAGGCGCACCGCTGGCACGGCTCCACATCTTTTTCATCGCGTTTTATTCCTCAGATCCGCGCCTCTTTTACTCAGGCCGATCGGTCGGTAGATGCGGGAGAGGATTCCCAGC
>DCAL01000102.1:0-554 GCA_002311975.1 Fidelibacterota bacterium UBA1134
TCGGCATTGGACTTGATTTGAACGACATTGTATCCCGCCATGGCGACGCTGGCAGGATTGGTACCGTGGGCCGTGTCCGGAATCAAAATTGTCTTTTTCGAATTTCCCTTGAGGGAATGATACTTGTGCATGATGAGTACACCCACCAGCTCGCCTTGGGAGCCGGCGGCGGGCTGAAGCGTGAAGCGGCTCATTCCCGTGACAGCCCTGAGCTGATTTTCCAGTCCCCACATGACAGCCAGAGCGCCCTGAATAGTCTCGGACGGCTGAAGCGGATGGGCGTGTTGAAATCCCGCCAATTGAGCTATGGAATCGTTCACTTTGGGATTGTACTNNGTACTTCATAGTGCACGAGCCGAGGGGATAGACGTCCTTATCCACATGATGATTCTTCGATGACAGATTCGTGTAGTGGCGCACGACTTCCGGTTCCGTCACTTGGGGCAACTCTGCATCAGACTGCCTCAAGACGCCATCACTGAAAATCTCACGCGGTGAGACTTGCGTCACATCACATTCAGGCAGAGAACAGCCGACCTTACCGGGTCGGCTCT
>DCAL01000102.1:602-3571 GCA_002311975.1 Fidelibacterota bacterium UBA1134
CCTTCCCGGGTCGGCTCTTGTGGAAGATGAGATGATCAGGCATCCAGCTCCTCCAGAAGCTCAACAAAGGCAGACTCGGCCTCCTTCAGGACGGCACTCATTTTCTTACTATCTTTGCCGCCTGCCGTGGCGAGATGCGGCTTTCCCCCACCGCCACCACCGAGCGTCTTCCCTATCTCCTTTACGAAGTTGTTCGCTTTAACGCCCTTTTTCACCAAATCCTGTGTCACAACGCAGACAACGTTCGGTTTCTGGTCGATGACCGCTCCGAGGATAGCGATACCGCTTTCCAAAAGCTGAATCACTGTGTCACCCATAGCTTTAAGATGATCGAGATCGGCCGCTTCTAGCTTGGTGCTGACAACACAGTAATCGCCCACAGTACGGCCTTTCTGCACCACCGTCTTCAACTCCGAACCGCTGTCCAAATAGCGCCGCTTCTTGAGAGCCTTCTCCAGCTTCTTGCGCTGTTCCACCAGAGCTGCCACCCGCTCTGCCACTTCATCGACGCCGCAATTGAGGAGCTCCCTCACTTGAGCCAGGGAATCGAAGCCTTTACCCACATACTCTACCGCCCCAGGACCGGTCATCGCCACGATCCGTCGTACGCCCGTCGCCAGGGAAGATTCTTCCGTAATCTTAAAGTAACCGATGTCGCCGGTTCTCTCCACATGAGTACCGCCGCACAATTCTTTGGAAAAACCACCGATGGAGATAACCCTCACTTCATCGGCATACTTTTCCTCAAAAATGGCGGTGGCACCCTCCTTGCGCGCTGTTTCATAATCCTTTACAGTGATGTCGAGTTGAGTGTTCCTAATTATTTCATCGTTTACAATCTGTTCGATCTGACGCAGTTCGTCTGCGCCAACCCTCTGATAGTGAGTCAGATCGAAGCGCAAATAGTCCGGCGCTACCAGTGATCCCGCCTGATGTACATGCTCCCCCAAAACCATCGTCAAAGTCTTGTGCAAGAGGTGGGTAGCCGTGTGGTTCTTGCGGATGTTCCGGCGCCGTTCGCTGTCCACATTTGCCGTCACCTTCTCGGACGTGATTTTCTTACCGTCGATAAATTCTCCCACATGGATATGACTGGCGCCGTCCTTAACAGTCTGAGTCACCCTGATCTTGAAGTCTTTTCCCGAGATAAATCCTGTGTCTGCGATCTGCCCTCCCTGCTCGGCGTAGAACGGTGTTCTGTCCAAAATCACAAGAACCGTGCCGTCAGACTGCTGATAGCGCCGGATCACCGATTCAGATGTGAGGTCGCTGTAGCCGAGGAACTCTGAGTCCGTGCCTTCCGTCAGGTGTACCCACTTTTCGTCGGTACTGTCGAGCTTGAATTTTGCCAGAGATCGGGCGCGCTCGCGCTGACCCTCCATCGCCTGTTCAAACCCGTCCAGATCCACCGTAAGACCGCGCTCCTTCGCCATCTGATCCGTAAGATCCACTGGAAAGCCGTAGGTATCATACAGGCGGAAAGCGGCCACACCGGGCACGACCTTCTTCGACAGATCAGCCACTATTTTCTCGAACTGCTCAAGACCTCGATCTAAGGTCTCGTTGAAGTGAACCTCTTCCGCTTCGAGGACTTTTTCCACATGTGCCTGCTTTTCAGCCACTTCGGGATAGACGTTTCCCATCTGCTCTACCACCGTCGCAACAAGCTGATGCAGGAACGGTTCGTGCTTACCGAGTGTGTGACCAAACCTCGCCGCCCGGCGCAGGATCCGTCTCGCCACATAGCCTCGCCCTTCGTTTGACGGGAGCACGCCGTCAGCGATGGAAAAAGTGAGCATACGGATGTGATCAGCAATGGCGCGGTGTGCCACCAGATTAGCATCATATTTTTTGCCGAGGATTTTCTCCTGCTGGCGGATTATGGGCTGGAAGAGATCTGTATCGTAGCTGCTGGTCTTTTCCTGGAGAACGGCAACGATACGTTCCAGTCCGGCCCCCGTATCGACATGCTTCTTGGGCAGGTCGTCCAGCGATCCGTCGACATTGCGATTGTTCTGGATGAAGACGAGATTCCACAACTCCCAGTACTGACCGGAAGCGTTGACGCCGTCTGGACTCTGGTTCGACGGATCATCGCCCACGTAGTAGTGAATTTCCGAGCACGGTCCGCATGGCCCAGTCTCCCCCATTTCCCAGAAATTGTCCTTCTTGCCAAAGCGCAGAACACGGTTGGCATCGATATCGGTCACCTTCTTCCACAGCTCGTCAGCTTCGTCATCGTCTTTGTAAACAGAAGCCCACAGCCTGTCCTTATCGAGGCCCCACACATCGGTAAACAACTCCCACGCGTAGAGAATAGCCCCTTCCTTGTAGTAGTCACCGAAGGACCAGTTGCCGAGCATTTCGAAAAAAGTGTGATGGAACGTGTCGTGCCCAACCTCTTCCAGATCATTATGCTTACCGCTGACGCGGATACACTTCTGAGAGTTAACCACGCGATCGTGCTTCGCCTTCTCCTTCTCAAGAAAGATATTCTTGAACTGGTTCATGCCGGCATTGGTGAAGAGGAGTGTCGGATCGTCTTGCGGTACAAGGGAGGCACTGCGGACGAAGGCGTGATCCTTCTCTTTAAAGAAATCGATAAATTGCTGGCGGACTGTTTCAGCTTTCATGCTCATCTGAATATAGCGTGTAAGGTCATGTAATTTACAGCGTGGTGATGATGAGAAAAACGATGAAGATTAGCTCGCGTCTTCGCCTGGAAAAACACTGACCCCGGCCCTCTCCCTGAAGGTTCCGGATTTTTTGCCTTTGTAATGAAACTCCCTGACCCTCTCTTATGAAGAGAGGGGACTTTATCATGCATCAAAATGTTGTCAGCAAATAAAGACCCTTATCAATCAGTCACAGGATGCTGGATTCAGAACAGCTGTCTGGGACGGTACTGATAACTTAGGCAGACAAGTCAGTGCTGGTGTTTACCTGTACCAGATACAGGCTGGTGAGTT
>DCAL01000065.1:0-22288 GCA_002311975.1 Fidelibacterota bacterium UBA1134
TGAAGTTGTAGAGGTTTTCCGGCAAAGCCGAATCTCCCCTGATCCTCTCCTGCGGCACGCTGACGATGAGAGATCCTTGGGCGGTCATGAGACCTTTCACTTTCTCCAGCATTTCTACGGGGTTGTGCACGTGCTCCAGAACATGCGCCAGCAGTACATACTCAAATCGGCCGAGATTGTCTTCGTAGAAGCGGTTACCGATATAATGAAACTGAATGTCGGGGTGCCGCTCGCGGCATTTCCTGATGGATTTTTGGCTGATATCGGCGCCGTACACCTTGTCCGCACCGAAGCGGTCTGCAAGCCGGCGGGAAAAATATCCGGTGCTGCACCCGATATCCACTATGTCCCCTGAGTTTCCCTGCCGTTCAATATAATCGACAATACAGTCACCTTCCCGCTGTTTATAGTTGAGAAACCTGACGCCCATGAATGTCTTGGCGCCGATGATCTTCTGATAGTAGATATTGTAGATTGATCTCTCAGCTTGATTTTTCACTGTCTCAGCGGGCCCAAAAGATCCCGCACCTCCTTGGCGCAAACAAACTGAGTAGAATTTATTGACGAATTGCCAGTAATTCCACTTCAAAAATGAGGGTAGAATTTGGCGGAATGGGACCGTTTCCCTGGGCGCCGTACCCCAATTCAGGCGGAATATTCAATTTGCGCTTGCCCCCCACCTTCATAGTCAGGACGCCCTCATCCCACCCCTTGATCACACGTCCCGCTCCGATGGTGAATTCGAATGGCCGATTCTTATCCACTGAACTGTCGAATTTCGTGCCTTCCTCAAGCCAGCCGGTGTAGTGAACGGTTACAAGCTGACCGGCCTGCGGCGATGCGCCGTCACCAACCTTCATGTCAACATACTTCAATCCCGAATCTGTCATCACCTCTTCTCCAGACTTGTCTCCAGAACAACCCACAACGGCGAATGCCGCCGCCAGTAAAAGAATATGCCTCATTTTGCCGCCTCCATCGTTAGTGAATGGTTGCAAGTCTAACCTGATCCTATCACAATTGCCACACCATTCTGTCCTTTTTGCTTTTCCACGGTTTGAAGTCTAAATTCACCCGTTATGACGCCCGCTCGTGAGATTTTACCCCCTCTGGCTGACCGCGTGAGACCGGCGACCGTGACTGAATTCATCGGCCAGTCGCATCTTGTGGGCGCCGGCTCTCTCCTGCGACGTGCAATTCTGGAGAATAATCTGTTCAGCATGATCTTATGGGGACCGCCCGGCACGGGCAAGACAACTCTGGCCAAGATCGTCGCCAGGGAAACTAAAGCCGATTTCTACCAGATGTCGGCCGTATCATCAGGTGTGCGCGAGGTGAGAAGGATTCTGAAAGCCGGAAGAGAAAATTTCAAAATGGCGAAGCATACCGTATTCTTCATCGACGAAATCCACCGCTTTAACAAAGCACAGCAGGATGCCCTGCTCCACGGCGTGGAAGATGGAGCCGTCATTCTCATCGGAGCGACGACGGAGAATCCCTCCTTCGAAGTGATTTCACCCCTTCTCTCGCGCTGCCGCGTCCTGAAGCTGGAGGATCTCAGCCAAGATGATCTTGCCGCCATCCTGAAGCGCGCAGAGGAGACCGACGTCGTGATCATGAAAAAGCGGCTCATGTTCGAAGGCAACACGCGGCAGGCGATGATTCATTCCGCTGGCGGCGACGCCCGCAAGATGCTAAACACGCTGGAGGTCGCTCTGGCAATGACGCCATCTGAAAAAGATTCAATCTTTATTACGGCAGAGATCCTCGAGACTGCGCTGCAGAAGAAGACGCAGATCTATGACAAAGCGGGTGACTATCATTATGATACCATCTCGGCCTTCATCAAGTCTGTCCGCGGCAGCGATCCTGACGCCGCCATCTACTGGCTTGCCACCATGCTGGAAGGTGGAGAACAGCCGGAGTTTATTGCTCGCCGCCTCATCATTCTGGCATCGGAAGATGTGGGCAATGCTGACCCTCAGGCCCTCATCCTCGCCACAGCGGGATTCCAAGCGGTGCACACAATCGGCATGCCGGAAGCATCTCTTGTCTTGGCACAGGTAACCGCTTATCTGGCGGCAGCGCCTAAGTCCAATGCCAGCTACATGGCGATCCGGGAAGCGTCGGCCAAGGTGCGCAAAGAAGGAACTTCACCTATTCCACTCCATTTAAGGAACGCACCGACACCGCTCATGAAGGCGTTTGACTACGGCAAGGATTATACATATCCTCACAACCATCCTGAACACTTCGCCGCTAATGTTCACTACTTCCCCAAAGGAGTGAACCCCGTCTCTTTCTACCGGCCTACAGGGCACGGCTACGAGGAGTTCATTTCCGAACGTCTGAAACACCTGTGGCCTCACCGCCGCGAGAGCAAGAACCCTTGAAACATCTGCTTTATCTGCTATTGCTCACCTCCCTTTTCGCCTCTCCCGGAGAAAGGCTGAAATTGATCCACGCCGATGAGCTCGAAAATATCACCGATGAGAAAGGTAATACGGTTCAGCACTTGAGAGGTAACGTCAAATTCAGAAAGGGAGAAGCCACTATTACGGCTGAACGGGCTTACTACAGGAACAGGGAGGAGATCGGATCATTCGTCCACAACGTCCGCATGGAAGAAGATCAGAAGGTACTCACCGCAGACTCCGTCGTGATAAACTCGAGGCAGGATATCGCCACCTCCTTCGGCAACACACACTTTGCGGATGAAGAATATCATCTCCTCGCAGATACATTCATCTTCTTCATGGAGGCAGACAGCGGAATCGCTTCCGGCAATGTCGAATTCACCCAGAGGAAGCAGGTGATCACCGCACAAAATCTTACCTATACCAAGCATCCGGAATCGGGGACCGCCAGCTACACCGCGCAAGGAACTGTTACCATCCGTGAAGAAAACCGCGAGGCCACCTGCGGCAAGAGCATCTTCAACGCCGAGAAAGAGATGTCAATCCTTTTGCAAAACCCCGTTGTTATTCAAGAGGGGCGACACAAACTTACGGGAGAGAAAATTGAACTTTACTACCAAGACGATCTTTTACATCGGCTGGTAATCCCTGAAAAAGCACACGTGCTCTACCACACCAGAGGCAAAGTACGGCAGAAGGTAGAACTGGAAGATACGCTAGTCACACGCTACACCGAGGAAGAATTTGTCGATGATATGACGGGCAGTCGCCTTGAAGCTTACCTCAAAGAGGGTAATCTGGACTCAATGAGGCTTGAAGGGATGGCTACCACGCTGTACCACCTTTTTGAAGATTCCGTCTATCAGGGCCAGAATCTTGCCAGCGGCGATACTATCACGCTCCTCTTCTCGCCGGATTCTTCTGACAGGCAGGATCTGGAAGTCATCCATATCGTTGGCGGCGCCCGGGGAGAGTACCTCCCTGATGAATCCACCGAAGATGTGGATGCCCCTATCGTCTACCGTGCTGACACCATCAGGTATAGCATACCGGATCAGCAGACTCAGCTCTATCACGATGCACAGATCGATTACAAAGACACAAAGCTGAATTCAGGTTTCGTGAATATCACCTGGCAGGACAATCTGTTGCGGGCATTTCCGGCACACCACCACAAGGAGACCTACTCCACCGATGACATGCCTACATTCAGAGAAGCTGGAAGAGAACCCATGGTGGGAGAGGCGCTGATCTATAATCTTTCCACCGGGCGCGGTCGCGTCAAGCAGGGGCGGACCAAAATGGAAGACGGATATTACAGAGGCGAGGAAATCCAGAATCAGACGAAAGACACCTTCTTCGTTTCGAAGAGCATTTACACCACCTGCGATCTTGATCCGGATCCTCATTTCCACTTCGAGAGCCGTCAGATGAAGATGATCATGGATGACAAGGTTATCGCCAAGCCGATCATCCTCTACCTGGGGGGAATTCCAGTTTTCGGACTGCCGTTCGGCTTATTCCCCGATCAGGGCGGCAAGCGTCACTCCGGCTGGATTATGCCGTCCTACGGAGAGAACAGCCGTCAGGGACAGTATCTGAAAGGGCTGGGATATTTCTGGGCCGTCAATAAATTCTTCAATTCTCAGTTCGCTCTGGACTTCTACGACCGGCAGGGAATTGTCTTTCACAACACGAATCGCTACTTCAAACGCTATGCATTCAGCGGCGGATTTAACTTCCGCTATAACAGGACGGTGGCCACGCGGGAGATCGCCGATTTCTTTGACAAGCCGGGCGCCATCAGATGGTCAGCATCGTGGAATCACTCTCAGAAGATGCGCAACAGTCAGTCTTTCAATGTACGCGCCCAATACTACAACGATAGTCAGTTCAACCGCCGACTGGGAATTCACAGGGATACGCGTCTGAATCAGAAGGCTGTCTCCAACGCCACTTATTCGAAACGGTGGCCGGAGCAGAATGTCAGCATGTCCATGAACCTTTCGGAAACACGCAACCTCATGGCAAAGGCGAAGACGCATCCCACAACAGTTCAGGACTCGCTGTACTTTCAGCTGCCCGGCAAGGCGGGGGCTCGGGTGGTGGAGACAACCACTGCCCTCCCCACATTCAATTTTCGCAAGGGACAGTCTCAACTGTTCGGAAGATCTAAAAAAGGCGGCACAACCTTTCACTGGAGTTACAACAGCGCTCTCAAGAACAGAGGCACCGGCTTCTACGAATCTGAAGCAACGATTGATACGCTTGAAGACGCCACGCTGGACACATCATTTGCATGGGGAACACGCCAGACGGACTTTGACAACAGCTGGGTGCATAACATTTCACTATCGGGATCGGCACAGCTGTTCAAAGTTCTCTCCCTCAGGCAAAGCTTCTCTCTGAGGGAAGAATGGATCACCAAGTATTTCGATGCCGAAGCCGCCGATACGCTGGGCAATCCAATCCAGAGGCAGGAAGTCCGGGGATTCCGGGCGCGCCATAAGGGAACCTTTTCCGTCAACGCCAACACGAAGCTCTACGGACTGTTTCCCATCAGGATTGGTCCTCTTACTGCGCTGCGTCACACCATCACCCCTTCGGTGGGCTTCTCCTTCCGGCCCGACTACTCCAAGCCGATCCTTGGATATGATGCGGGATATTTCAAGACTCTGACCGACGAGAACGGAGAGGAACATCTCTTTGACTATTTCAACGGTTCACAGATCGGTGCTACGTCCAGGCAGGAACAGAGGAGCCTGAACATTTCAGTCAAGAATCTTTTTCAGGCAAAAGTCCGCCGCGGTGATGAAGAGAGGAAAATCGATAATCTGCTCACATGGAATATGAGGACAAGCTACAATTTTGCTGCCGATCAATTCAGGCTGGCCAAGCTGCGTTCATCTATCAGGGCTGGCTGGCTCAGGAAACTCAATCTCGACTTCAGCATGGCGCACGACTTCTACGATGTCGACTATCATGAAGGCAAGGCAACGAGGGCAGATCGCATCAGAACCAGTAAGAATGGGATTCCTCTGCCCCGCCTTATCGAGATGAACGCAGCCACAGGATTCAAGCTGTCCGGCAAGCGACTCGGTTTTACCGATCGGGACTCGCCCGCTGACACTGCCGGCGTGGATACTCTGACCCAGGAAGCCGACCTCACCAGCGGCGGTGTGCGAAGACTCGGAGGCGCGGCTGGTGCCGGTCAGTCCGGGAAAGACCTGTGGGATCTTCAGGTAAGTCTGAGATATTCGGCGAGACGGAACGATCCCCTCAATCCCAAGAATAACCTCTGGATGAACACATCGTTGCGCCTGCAACTGACAAAAGCTTGGCGAATTCAGTACAGCGCCCGTTTTGATTTGTTAGAGAGGAAACTGGTCAGCCACGATTTTCACGTCCATCGAGATCTCCACTGCTGGGAACTCAATTTCAACTGGACGCCCAGCGGATTCGGGCGGGGCTTTTACATGCGCATCAACGTCAAATCTCCAACGTTTCGTGACCTCAAACTTGAGTCCCGCGGCGGCCGCTGGCTGGGACCGAGTATTCCATAGTCCTGCCGCCTTCACTGCATGAGTAGACGAAATGTATCGCAGCAAAAACGAAGCCCCAGCGACACATTGAAGTCAGCATCGTTACGACGTGCCCCCGCTTCATTCGCCATAATCCTGATTCTACTGATTGTGCCCGTAAAGAAGTCTGTCGGGAATCAGATTGGGCTTTACGCTTCAAAAATGTGGATAGACAATCAGAATCTAGAGAATCCATCCGGAGGCGGGATCTTTTTTTCACGCCATCTACGCGGGAGGCTGAGCACCCGGATTGAGGTATCACATCACACTTACAAGACTACGTATATGGGCCGGATTTATTCAAGCGGGCCCGCACAGATGCTTGCCGATCCAGAACCGATTAGAAGTGTCGCCTTCATCAATTCACTTAACTTTTCGCTCAACCTATATCTTCTGGAAGTCAGAAAATGGGTCGTCAGTGTGGGCGGAGGAATTGGGAGAAGCGCTCTCGATGGTGTCATCCGCGGACTCGATTCAGGACGCGAACTGGAACTGCAAAGCGTCATCAAGATATCTCTCAGTTATTCAGTTGGGACGGAAGTTCGTATCAGTGATAGACTCCCGATACTGTTTACGACCCAAATCAGGTACATTCTTTTCAATCCCTCGGTTATCATCACCGATGCGCCCAATCCGTTTGGTGACTCATTGAAAGGATCCGAGCTTAGACTGGGACTTGCATATATGTTTTGACAATATGGCATGGCCTGAAACAAATTCCTCACCTGTTAATCAGACTCATTACGATGTTTTGTCCTGAATGTAAATCTGAGTACAAGGAAGAAGTCGCAGTTTGCGCCGACTGCGGTGTGTCGCTTGTCTCCGCACTCCCCGAAGAAGTTACGCCGGAAGAAGTGAAGTGGGTCAAACTGTATGAACTTTCCAGTCAGCTCTACGCCGAAATGGCCAAGGAGGCGCTGGATAACGCAGACATCATGAGTTACTTCAAGGCGGATTTCTTCACATCAGCCTACGGCGTTAAGGGAGGTACAGTCCTCGGAAGCCGTGCCACACTCTACGTCCCGGAGCCAGATATGGAGAGGGCAAGAGCTTTACTGACAGACATGGTCGATCACGATTAACCTGAGAAGAGATGGGATCAGAACAACAGTTTAAGTCTATCAAGGGGACAAGGGATCTTCTGCCTGAAGAAAGCACAAGAGTGAGGTCTGTGGAGACCACCATTCACGATGTAATGAACCGCTGGGGCTACGGAGAAATCCGCACGCCCGCTTTTGAACAGACAGAACTTTTCACCCGCAGCGTCGGCGAAGAGAGTGATATCGTTACAAAACAGATGTACACGTTTTCCGATCAGAGCGGTACAAGTCTCACCCTCAAGCCTGAACTGACTGCGCCTGTCATGCGGGCCTACATTGAGCACGATATGGCACGAGGTGGAGCCTTAACGAAACTTTACTACATCGACGACCTTTTCAGACAGGAACGTCCCCAGAAGGGCAGATTGCGCCAGTTCCGCCAGTTCGGAGCGGAGGCAATCGGGTCACCTCACCCAGAGCAGGATGCCGAAATCGTGGCCTTAGTCTATACGATTCTCACGGAAATAGGTCTTGACGATATCACTCTGCACATCAACAGCATCGGTTCTGACAACAGTCGTAACGTCTTCCGGCACGCTCTGGTGGAGTTTCTCACGCCGCACAAAAGCGATCTGAGTGAAACCAGTCAGAGGAGGCTGCAGACAAATCCGCTGCGCATCCTCGACAGCAAAAGCGAAGAGGAGCAAAAGCTTCTTAAGAACGCCCCCAGCATCCTCGACTATCTGGATGACGATGACAGAGCCCATTATGAAGATGTAAAGCATTTTCTTGAGCGGATGAATATCCCTTTTGCCGAGAACAAGATGATGGTACGGGGGCTCGACTATTACACGCGGACGACCTTTGAAATTACCAGTCCGAATGTGGGGGCTCAGGACGCACTTTGCGGCGGCGGCCGATACGACAAGCTGATTGAGGATTTGGGAGGAAAGCAGACTCCCGCCGTCGGCTTTGCTGCCGGGATTGAGCGGATTATGCTCGCCATGGAACAGGGGGACGAGGATTCAGATCAAAAGGCGCCGCGCGTCTATGTGGTGGCGGCAGGCGACGCTGCCCGGAACGCCGTGCTTAAACTGACCATGGACCTACGGGCCGAGGGCATTTCCGCCGACTTCGATTCCCTGCGCCGGAGTCTAAAAGCTCAGATGCGGGAGGCCAACCGGCTGAGCGCGTCTCACGCGGTCATTATTGGAGAAAAGGAATTAGCCGCTGGCACGGCTCAAGTGAAAACACTGGTCAGTGGTGAGCAAGATACTTGGCCGCTGAAGGAAATCTCCTCGAATCTGTCGTCGGGCCAAGTCTGATCGTTTTCGCCCGTCAGCATCCCGCAGCATTCTTTTACTAAGAACTTCCACTAGGCGAGAAGGTACACCCTACGAAGCAAACGTGCAATTATGAGTGTAGTTGCTTAAAGTTTCAACCATTCCGGAAACAGATTATGGAAATTACAAACAAATGATTAAATTGATTCATGGATTAATGGGAGATTTCAGATGCTGAGAAAGTTAGGCAAGAGCAATCAGGTAGCTATTCCAAAGGAGATTCTGAAAAAACTGCACTTGAACTCGAATGACTACATGGACGTTTACATAGAGGACAACAAGATCATTCTCGAGCCGAAGATAGTAATCCCGAGGGATCAAGCGTATTTCTTCACAGAAGAATGGCAGAAGGACGAACACCAAGCTGAGCAAGACATTCAGTCCGGGAGGCTAACAGAGACGGCCGATCTTGACGAATTGATGGAAGAAATGGACAAGTAGTGCATATTGAGGCGACGCGTACATTCATTAAACTCTACAAAAAGTTACCTTCGGAAATCCAGAAGAGAGTCAAGAAAAGTCTCACTCTCTTCCAGGAGAACCCATCCCATCCCTCTCTCGGCCACAAGAAGATTGGAGGACACACCAGCATTTACGAAATCCGGGTTTCTCGAAACTACAGAATTACCTACACAAGAGAAGGCGATCGAGCAATTCTGCGGAAAGTAGGAACTCATGATCTCTTGAACAATCCCTGATCCTTTTCAGAAAATGCAGTTAAAGTTCTGGGCGGTAGTTGTTTTTCGGATTGTCTCTTGATTTTTCTCTGTTCAGTCGTAAATTTTTCACGCGCGAAGGGAAAACTATGAAACACCATGCACTCGTAATTGTTGAATCTCCGTCCAAAGCGCGGACAATTGAGCGCTACTTGGGCAAGGAATATCGTGTTCTGGCGAGTAACGGACACGTGAAGGACCTGCCGCAGAAAGAGCTCGGCATCGACGTCACGAACAACTTCAAGGCCAGTTATGTTGTGTTGCCCGAGAAGGCAAAAATCATAAAGAAGCTTAAGGAGCAGTCATCGGGGGCAGAAGCAATCTACATAGCAACAGACCCTGACCGTGAGGGAGAAGCCATTGCGTGGCATATCTCTACTGAACTAGGCGGCGATTCAGAAAAAATAAAACGGGTACTGTTCAACGAAATCACTGCCACCGGGGTCAAGGCTGGAATGGCCAATCCGCGGGAGGTGGACAGCAAACTGGTAAATGCCCAACAGGCGCGGCGGATTATAGACCGTCTGGTGGGATTTGAAGTATCTGAATTCCTCTGGAAAGTGCTCTATAGCGGACTGAGCGCCGGCAGAGTTCAGTCTGTCGCTTTGCGTCTGATCTGTGAGCGGCATGCAGAGATTGAAGCGTTCAAGCCGGAGGAATACTGGACGCTGGAAGTAACGTTAGAGACTAAAGATAGCGCTGTTTTTTCAGCAAATCTGCACCGCATCGGAGATGAGAAACCGGAGCTTCCGAGTGAGAAAACTGTCAGCCAGATCATGGAAGCCTTGGAAAATTCAGCTTTCACTGTCTCCTCAGTAGAACGGAAGGAAGCGCGAAGACATCCGTTTGCTCCTTTTATCACCAGCACGCTGCAGCAGGAAGCCGCCAGCAGACTGAGATTCTCCCCGGCCAATTCAATGCGGATTGCTCAGCGGCTGTACGAGGGAGTGGACACGGGCAAGGGCGAGCCGACGGGCTTGATCACCTACATGCGTACCGATTCTACCCGTATCGCCGGTGAAGCTCTCCATTCTGTGCGCAATGTTATTTCGACACAGTTTGGCGCTCCTTATCTGCCAGACAAACCGAGGACATACGCGCAGAAGAAAAAGCAGGTCCAGGATGCACACGAAGCAATCCGACCTGCCGATCCCACACTCCATCCTGATAAAATGAAGGGGGTGCTTAAAAAAGACGAACTCAGACTTTACGACCTTATCTGGCGGCGATTTGTTGCCAGTCAAATGACCTCTTCGGTGCTCGATCAGACAACAGTCAATATTGCGGCCGGCGATGAGCATACTTTCCGTGCCACGGGCTCGATCGTCAAGTTTGACGGATTCCGGAAGATTTATCCCGCAAAACAGGAAAAAGAGTCGCAAATTCTGCCTGAAAACATCTCCGGCGGCGATATCCTTAAGAAGATAGATTTCGATCCGGAGCAGCACTTCACCAAACCGCCGCCCTACTTCTCCGAGAGTTCATTGATCAAAGAACTCGACTCAAGGGGCATCGGCCGGCCCAGCACATTCGCGGAAACAATCTCCCGCCTCTACAAGCGCGAATACGTGAGCAAAGAGAAGGGCAGGTTAATCCCCAGTGAAGCTGGCCTGACAGTAAACAAAATCCTTGTGAGCAACCTTCCCGATATTTTTGACTTCAATTTCACTGCGAGGATGGAAGAAGAGCTGGACGAAATCGAATCGGGTAAACAGGATTATCTGACCGTTCTTCACGATTTCTACAAACCGTTCAGCACATCCATGGAGGCGGTGAGAGAGAAACGCAAGGAAATCAAATCTTCTCTAGTTGAATCGACAGAAGAGACGTGCGAGAAGTGCGGCAGCCCCATGGTGATCAAGTGGAACCGGCGGGGGCAGAAGTTTCTGGCCTGTTCCGGCTTTCCCAACTGCCGCAATGCCAAATCGCTCCAATCAGACGAGGAGGTCGAAACGCTGGAAAAACCGTGCCCGAAATGCAGTGCTGAGCTTCAAGTAAAATTCGGCAGATTCGGCAGATATGTCGGCTGCAAGAATTATCCCGATTGCCGCCACACCGAGCCGCTCTCCACGGGTATTACGTGCCCGAAGACAGGGTGCAACGGCGAACTGATTGAGCGCACCAGCAAGAAGAAAAAGGTCTTTTACGGCTGCAGCAACTATCCTAAATGTGAGCAGGTTTCATGGTATAAGCCTGTACTCAATCATTGCGGAGAGTGCGGCAACCATTTCGTGGAGGAGAGGACAACCAAGAAAAAAGGGACGTTCTTTGCCTGCCCAAACTGCAAGACCGAACTCCAGTCTCTCACTGACGAAACCGACAGCGAAGAATCTGAAGACCAATAGGTAAAACTATGAATCGAAGAGTTATATTGACACTTCTCGTTTTACCCTTCGCCTTGCTGATGGGGCAGGAGAAGGAGGCTCTGGTGAAGGATCTTGAACAGAACCTTATGGCACCGTGCTGCTGGAGCGGCACAGTGGCTGATCACGGCAATCCCGAGATGGAGGCGAGAATCCGGGAAATGGTCGAGCGCGACTTGACCAGACAGCAGGTGTTGGACACTTTCGTGGCCGAATACGGCGAGCGCATCCTGGCAACGCCGGTGGCAAAGGGATTTAATCTGATGGTCTGGGTGGCGCCTGTGGTTGTCTTCCTGCTTGGCATATCTATTCTGGTAAACTATCAGAAACACAAAGCACCAGCACTCTCTCCCGCTGTCGTGGCTGAGACTCCCGGCCAGATCCCTTTTGACGATCTGATCGAGAAAGAGTTGAAGGAAATGGAATAACATCTCTGTGGAAAGATGGATAATACCATGGAAAAACTGGTGTCGCTCTGTAAGCGGCGTGGATTCATTTTCCAGAGTTCTGAGATCTATGGCGGCCTCGAGGCGACGTACGATTACGGTCCTCTGGGCGTAGAGCTCAAGAATAACGTCAAGCAGATCTGGTGGCGCGACGTGGTCACCTCCCGGGCAGATGTGGTGGGGATGGACGCCGCTATATTTATGAACCCGAAGGTGTGGGAAGCATCGGGACACGTTGAGGAGTTCCACGATCCCCTCGTTGACTGCAAGAACTGCCGCGCACGCTTCCGTGCCGACCACGTGGATACGGACAAGCCGTGCCCCAGATGCGGCATCAAGGACTGGACCCGGCCGCGGCAATTTAATCTGATGCTGAAGACCCACTACGGTCCGTCTGAGGACTCCTCATCCGTCATCTATCTCCGTCCTGAGACGGCTCAGGGAATCTTCGTGAATTTTGCCAACGCTCAAAGTACTGCCCGCATGAAACTCCCCTTCGGCATCGCCCAGATCGGCAAGGCGTTCAGGAACGAAATTACTACCGGCAACTTCCTCTTCCGCTCGAGAGAGTTCGAGCAGATGGAGATGGAGTACTTCGTCCGGCCCGGGGAATCATCGAAGTGGCTGGAGTACTGGGTAGAGGCGCGATTCGACTGGTATAAGAGCCTCGGGATTGCGGAGAATAACCTCCGGCTGCGCCAGCATGAGAAGAACGAATTAGCTCATTACGCCGCCGACTGCTACGATGTTGAGTACGAATTTCCGTTTGGCTGGTCTGAACTGGAAGGAATTGCTGACAGAGGTACTTACGATCTTGATCAGCACGTGAGCCATAGCGGCAAGAAGATGACGTGGTTTGATTCCAAGACGAATGAACATATCACCCCGGCCGTGGTAGAGGCATCCGCCGGCGTCGATAGAACAGTCCTCACTGTTCTCGCTGACGCCTATCATGAAGAAGAAGTAAAAGGTGAGAAGCGGGTGGTTCTCCGGTTGAGTCCGCGAGTAGCCCCCATTACGGCGGCTGTCTTTCCCTTGGTGAACCGGGGTGGAATGCCTGACATCGCGCAGAAAATTGTTAACGATCTGAGGGGAAACTTCGCCGCTTTCTTCGACTCCGGGGGGTCCATCGGCCGTCGCTACCGCAGACAGGACGAAGCCGGAACCCCCTTCGGCATTACCGTCGATTCGCAGACGCTGGAGGATCAGACGGTGACAGTGCGCCAGCGGGACAGCATGCAGCAGGAGAGGGTGGGCATGGATCAATTGACAGATTGCCTCTCCGAAAAACTGCGGTAGCCGATTTCTTCGTGACAACATGGTGACTGCCCCTCTCTCATCGATTTCCGTCATCATCCCCACTCACAACCGTGCCCACCTCCTCCCCCGCGCTCTCGATTCCGTCCTGAATCAGACAAAGCGGGCGGAGGAAATTGTCATCGTGGACGACGGCTCCACCGATGACACGTCCGACTTGATTCAATCGAATTATCCAGAAGTCATCACTCTCCACCAGTCGAATCGCGGTGTCAGCGCTGCCCGCAACAGAGGCATTCGTGAAGCATCTGGGGAGTGGCTCGCCTTCCTCGACTCCGATGACGAATGGCTTGCCGATAAACTGGAGCGTCAGATGGCCGCTCTGGGAGAACATCCAGAAACGAAGGTATGCCACACGGACGAGATCTGGATTCGCTGCGGCCGCCGCGTCAATCCCATGAAAAAGCACGCCAAGCACGGCGGCTGGATTTTTCGGAAATGTCTCGCCCTCTGCTGTATCTCGCCTTCGAGTGTCCTCATCCACCGCTCTGTCTTCAGCGATGTGGGACAGTTCGATGAATCACTCCCCGCCTGTGAAGATTACGATCTGTGGCTTCGAGTCACAGCACGCTATCCCGTGCTCTATCTTCCTGAGAAACTTCTGGTGAAGTATGGCGGCCATGAGGATCAGCTATCAAAGAGGCATTGGGGCATGGACCGCTTCCGCATCCAAGCCTTGAAGAAGATTATTGAGTCAGACACCCTTAATGAAAATGACCGGCGGGCTGCGGAGGCTATGCTGGCGGAAAAGGACCGAATCTACACGGAAGGTGCGCGGAAGCGGGGAAAAGCCGCTCCGGCGGCGGCGTTCGAAAAACCATGGGCGACGAACCTGAACTGAAAGGACATCTCAACCTTGTGGTGGCTCTGCCGCCGGAGGCAAAGCCTCTCATCCGTCATTTCGGTCTCGAGTTCAAGAGCGGGGACACTTTCAACGTCTACGCAAACGGCGGGGAAACCATTCATCTTATTATTTCCGGCGTGGGGAAAGTTTCGGCGGCAGCCGCCGTGTCTCATCTGGCATCGCTTTCAAGGGGCAACAGTGCCACCGCATGGTTCAATGTCGGCGTTGCGGGGCACAAGACTCTTTCTGTCAGCACACTAGTGGCGGCGCACAAGATCACGGACGCCGGCAGCGGCCGGTCGTGGTATCCTCCCATGGTGCTCGATCTGCCATGCGGGACGGCCGCCGTCCGAACTGTCGACAAAGAAACGCACGACTATCCCGATGGCTGTCTTGTGGACATGGAGGCGACCGGTTTCTACGCCACTGCTTTACGCTTCACATCTCATGAACTGATCCATTGCTTGAAGGTAGTTTCTGACAACAGTGAACAGAACGACCTCGATTATGGTACGGTCGCCAAGATGATAAGAGAACATCTTGACGCTGTGGAGACGGTCGCCGATCAACTGCTTCAACTATCGATAGAAAAGTCGGACCGTCAAGCACCCCCTTCACACTTAGAGCTGTTCCTTCAGCAATGGAAATTCAGTGTAACACGAGCTCACAAACTTGAAAAGCTCCTTCAGCGGTGGACTCTCCTCATTCCGGACAGCGATCCCCTTGACTCCGCTATCCCTGAGTGTCAAGACGGGAAAGAGGTACTGGAATTCCTGACAGAGAGGTTGGAGCGAATTCCGGTAAAAGCCGCCTCACTGTGATTGAGACAATCTACATCGAGGAAGCGGTCCGCAGCCATCCACGGACTTCAGAAATCCTCGCCCGATTCCCCGGCGCACGACGAATAAGGTGCCACCGTTACGGTGAAGTATTCAATCCAAGAGGTCAGGATTTCCGGATTCAGAAGCGCCGGCCAGCCCTCATCCTTGCTGAGAAGTTCAAGAACTTCGTTCTCCCTGCGCCCGAAGGTTTCGGCATCGGCGGCAGCGAGAATTTCTATTTTTCTCACATGCTCAACTGCCTCTATGACTGCCGTTACTGCTTTCTTCAGGGAATGTATCAGTCAGCCCACTACGTCATGTTTGTGAATCATGAGTCTTTCATGGATGCCATTGACAAGAGATTGGAGGAAACAAAGGAAAGTCAAGCCGTAACTTTCTTCTCTGGTTACGACTGCGATTCTCTCGCACTGGAATCGGTGACAGGCTTCGTAAAGGCATTCCTCCCTTTCTTCAGAGAACGTCCTCGCGCTCTGCTCGAACTGAGGACAAAGAGTGTGAGGGTTCAGGAGCTGCTAAAGACCGAACCGTTTGAGAACTGTGTGACGGCGTTCAGTTTCACACCGGCAGAAATTTCAGAAAAAACAGAGCACGGTGTTCCTCCGGTGGCGAGCCGCATTGAAGCGATGGCAAAGCTGGCCGAGGCGGGATGGAAAGTGGGGCTGAGGCTGGACCCTCTCATCTACCACAAGGGTTTCGAGAACAGTTACAGCAAGCTTGTGAGAGATATTTTCAATGCGGTTCCGCCTGAAGCCGTCCACTCCACTTCACTAGGTCCCATGCGGTTTCCGAAGGCGATGTACGACCGGATTGTCAGGCTCTACCCTGACGACCGTCTATTAGCCGGGCCGCTTTCGCCATCCAACGGGATGGTTACCTATAGACGGCACGTGGAAGAAGAGATGACGGAAGTATGTCGAGCGCTCTTGGGAGAGTACGTCCCGGAGGAGAAGTTTTTCCATTGTACGCCGTGGGCCTGATTACTCAGATGTCGGTGTTCTCCACTTGTCGCTCTCGTAGATGACGGCACCGTTGACCATCGTCATGAGGACCTTCCCGTCGAACAGCCTAGCAGGATCGGTGAGTCCCACGTTCAGGAGGTCAATATCCAGGACAGTGATATCTGCCCACTTCCCTCTTTCGAGCGTTCCAGTTTTGTCCTCTAGGAAAGCAGCATAGGCAGCCCAGACAGTGTAGCCCCGAACGGCCTCCGCCGGTGTCATATTCTGATCCGGATACCACCCCTCCGGCGGGTGATGGCGGCGTGAAGTCCGTAGAAATTATCGTGATCTGACCCCGCCAGATCGGAGTTAAAGACCAAGCGGGCGCGCCGGGAAGAACCAACATACATGATCTTCCCATCCTTCACAGCTACCGCCTCAGCATCTTGCTCCCAGCGTCCTCTCCGAAACGGTGCGTTTCTCGCTGGGGTGCCATCGAGAACAGGCTCGTCCCAAGATAAAGTATAGACCTTGCCATTGAGAAGAATCAAATCCGCGGACTGTCCACCTTCCCCGCAACCCCAAAAGAGTCCGGTGAAGATTATAAGTGCGAAAACTGCGACCGACAATCTCTTAGCCATTAGTCTTATCCTTTCAAATAATGTCTTCTCTGTATTCTCTGAAGTTCTGTGGCGATTTTTATGCCCACGCCTACAAAATCATCCCCATGATAATTAGATCCGCCAACTAGTAGCCCACGTTGATACCATACAGTTTGAAAGACTTCCCTTAAAAAAAGCGACAGCCACCACATAATTGATCGTGATTTCGCCAGGTTGTATGATCTCTCCCTTCTATTGCACTCATCATTCTTCCAAAGTCCGGATTGTTAAAGGAACAGCAGATGTAGTTGTACCACTGTTAGGCCAAGGCCAATGATGACCCCGGCTGCGACTTGAGCGACAGAATGCTTCCTCAATACGACTCGCGCACCACCTACGATGGGGATCAAGAGGTAAAGCGGCACCGTCACCGCGCCGAAATGATAACTCAGTGCAACTAACGGACCGCTGATGCCGGTGGCGTGAATGCTGACCTTCCACCGTCGCGTAATAATCAGCACGAGAAGAGTGTTCACAGCGTAGCAGAACATCAGTCCTCTAATGATCGCCGGCGCTTGAAGAACCGATAGACCAGCGAACGCCGCAAGATAACCGGCCACACCCACCGCAAGAGGACCCAGCCTCTTCAACCTCGCATCCACATCGAAGGAATCGACTCTCCCCCGTTTCATCAGAAAAGCGACGTAAGTGAGAGGTACGACAGAAGTGAAAAACAGAATGATGGTGAGGAAGACAGCCCTGTCTCGAATAGTCATACCATCTGCCGTCACAATGAGAACGGGAAAAACCGCTGTTGAGACAAACACCGGATTGAATATGACCGAGATCAGATAAGCTAACCGTGTTATTCTCATCAGTTCCGGAACAGGGTCTCTTCTCGATTGAACCATTTGACACACCAGAAGATACTCATTCCCGCCAGCAGAAACAGGGAAGCGTACACTTCTGTAAGATAGAGGGGATTGACGGTTCCGGCCAGCATATCCTTTGTTGCGAGAGACACGTTCAGTATCGGCACCAGCGCCGTTTTGGCGTTCAGTTCGATGCCCGGCAGGGTACCGATGATGGCGGGAAAAATGATGGCAATATTCAAGGGCGTTATGATGCTTTGTGCCTCCTTGAATGAGCGGGCGTAGATGGAGAGCCCGAGAATCACAGCCGCGAAGAAAGCGGTAACGGGAAGGAGAAGACTAAAGATCATCAGGATCATCTTCGGTCCCAGCATATCCATGATGATGTCAAAGACGTCGCTGGGGATCTCCGGAAACTGCTGCACGGTGAGATAGACTCCCATCATAGCAATGAGCGCCGTGGCAATGCCCGCCAGCATGACAACCAAAAACTTTCCCACCACGATCTCCAATCGGCTGGCGGGAGACGACAGCAGCGTCTCCAGGGTGCCCCTCTCCTTTTCACCGGCGCCCAGATCAAGCCCCGGATACATGGCCCCCATGAAGCTGAAAATGACGAAAAGATAAGGCAACCACCCTCCCGCTGCCTCAGCAAGTTTCTCCTGGGCAGAGGAGATGTCTGTCTTCTGAATGGAGATCGCATCGAACAGGTTTTCATCGAGATTGAATCGTGCAATCCTGTCAGTGACAATCTGCCTGCTAAACGCCTCAATGACGTCCTCAAGTTTTGATCTTGCCACCCCATACGCCTCGGAGGATTTGAAAATAATCCGAATCTCTCCCTGCCTATCCTGAGCTATCGTTGCAGGAAACGATTCCGGCACTACTACGACGCCGTCTAACTCCTCTCCCGCCGTCATAGCCACGGCAGTATCCTCAGGCACTGTCTCAACGATGAAGAATCCATCGTCTCTCTGGAAGAGGGTGAGCAGTTCTGGCGCATGCGCCCCACCGATGAAGGCAATCCTTAACTGATTTTCCTGAGCCCTTTCCACCTGCGACACCTGAATTTTCACGACAACTGTTATGAGGAGAGGAATCATGACCACAGGCATGACAATCATCATCATGATCGTCCGTCGGTCACGGAGCGTATCTTTCAATTCCTTGGCGAAAATCTTCATCCAGCACATGGTCTACGCCTCTCCCACAAGGTGGATGAACTCGTCTTCAAAACTCTCTTGAGTCATCTGAGCCTCAAACTCCTCGAGAGTACCGTTGAAGTATAGCTTCCCCTCGTGGATGATGGCGATGTCGTCACACAGCAGTTTTACCTCTCCCATGCGGTGCGTTGAGAAAAGGACCGTTTTACCCTCGTCCTTGCACGACCGGATGAGATTGATAATCGCCCTGGAGGTCATCACATCGAGACCAGATGTCGGCTCATCAAAAACCATAACTTCAGGGTCGTGAATAAGTGTGCGGGCAATGGAGGTCTTCTGCTTCATGCCGGAACTGAGACGGCCGATGCGCCGGCTGGCGAAAGTACTTATGCCGAGGACTCTGAACAGCTCTTCTTTTCTCTTTTGGAAACGGTCGTTTTCAATGCCGTAGAGGTCCGCCATGTACTTGACCATCTCGGCCGGTGTGAGGCGGTCATACAGGGCCGTCTGGGCCGTCATGAAACCAATCCGGCTGCGGACTTCCCGGGGCTCAGCCTGAGTATCGAAACCGGCCACGGATATCTCCCCCGCAGAAGGCTTGAGCATAGTCGCCACCATCCGGAGCGTCGTAGTCTTCCCGGCACCATTGGGACCCAACAATCCAAACACCCGTCCCGGGGCACATTCGAAGGAGATACCATCAACAGCCGTGAGTGTAGCGGCGTTACGGAACTTCTCACCCATTTCACGGCGAGACCGTCTCGTCAGGCGGAACTTTTTGATCAGATTATCAATTCTTATCACTTGTATTCACAGAAAAAGTGTTACTCTCCAATGATCTTTATCAACACCCGTTTGCGGCGGCGGCCGTCAAACTCACCGTAGAAGATCCGCTCCCATGTTCCGAAGTGGAGCTGCCCGTCCGTGACGGCAATCACCACCTCCCGGCCCATCACCTGCCGCTTGTGATGAGCGTCACCATTGTCCTCGCCAGTGCGGTTGTGATCGTAGCCGGTAAGGGGCTCATGAGGCGCCAGCTCTTCCAGCCACCGTTTGTAGTCCCGATGCAGCCCCGGCTCATCATCATTGATGAAGACAGACGCTGTGATGTGCATTGCGTTCACTAGGCAGAACCCATTCTGCACACCGCTCTCCCGCACAGCTTCCTCTACCTGCGGCGTAATATTGACAAAGTCCATACGAGTTGGCACTTCCATCCATAGTTCTTTGTGATGTGATTTCATAACGTCTCCGGATTTGGTTGCATAGCTGTATGAGGTTAACTACAATTTAGCCACTTCAGGATAACATCTGACAGAAGAATGACCGAAATCCCCACACTCGCCGAGGTGAAGGAAGCGGCAGTCCGCATCGCGCCATACGCTCACCGGACGCCCGTCCTCACCTGCAGAAGCCTCAACGAGATGACGGGCGCTACGATTTTCTTCAAGTGCGAGAATCTCCAGAAAGTCGGTGCCTTCAAGTTCCGAGGGGCGTGCAATACCGTATTCTCACTGACCGATGAAGAGGCGAGCCGGGGCGTCGCCACCCACTCCTCGGGGAATCACGCTGCTGCTCTGGCACTGGCCGCCCGCCTGCGGGGGATAAGGGCCCATGTCGTCATGCCCAAAAACACAAAGAAAGTAAAAAAGGAGGCCGTCGAAAGTTACGGGGCGCAGATCACCTATTGCGAGCCGACACTTGAAGCGCGAGAGGAAACGCTGGTTGGTATTTTGGAAGAAACGGGAGCAGTCGAGATTCACCCTTACAATGATCCCCGCATCATCGCCGGTCAGGGAACGGCGGCCATGGAACTGATGGAGGAGATTCACGATCTGGATGTGATCCTGACGCCCGTGGGCGGCGGTGGACTTATCAGCGGCACCGCCCTAACAGTTTCCGGATTGGGTCACGCGGCCGAGGTGATAGGCGTGGAGCCAAAGGGCGCCGATGATTCCTGCCGCTCATTTTACAGCGGAGAGTTGATTCCGTCCGTTAACCCACGAACAATCGCTGACGGTTTGCTCACTTCCCTTGGTGACCTGACATTTGCCATCATCCGGAAGCACGTGGCGGACATCGTGACCGTGGAGGAAGACGAGATCATCAGCGCCATACGGACAGTCTGGGAGCGGATGAAGATCATCATCGAGCCGTCCTCCGCCGTACCGGTAGCGGCGGTGCTCAATTACAAGGTAGAGACGGTCGGCAAGAAGGTGGGAATTATTCTTACAGGCGGGAATGTGGATTTGGAGAAGATGCCGTGGTGAAGTTGGTTAAAGCTATGACTCCTCTCCAACTTGTCTTATGCAACAGGAGGGTGTTCTGCAGACATATGTTCAGCAATAATTCCACTTCGTATTATTAGTGCCCGCAGAACTCTAAGAGCACTCCATTCTGATCAGTTCAAAAGTAAGTCATCAACCAACTGCACCCACACAGAACTCCCTACCAGCAGCGCCTGCTCTTCGATGTCAAAATGGGAACAGTGATGAGGTACGCTCATAGGCTCTCTGTCCATGGGCGCTGACCCTACAAAGAAAAAACATCCGGGTACCTTCTGCAGATAGTAGGCCATATCCTCGCCGCCCATAGTCATGTACGGCGGCTGAACGCCACACCCCACAACCCTTCCCGCCGCCGCTGACACCTTATCCGACTGTACAGCCGAGTTGACGGTAGGCGGATAGGCGTCCACGTAGTCCAAAACGATTTCGGCCGCGAAGGAAGCCCCGATTCCATCGCATGTTTCACGCAACCGCTGCTTGATCATCTGGCGGTTTGCCTCCGAGTAGGCCCTCGCGGTTCCTTTAAGGACCACCTTATCAGCGATGATATTGAAATTGTAGCCGCCTTCAATCTGGCCGATGGTCACTACACCCGATTCCAGAGGATTGGTGTTTCGGCTCACGATGGTCTGCAAGGCAGTAATCAGGTGACCTGAAACTACAACTGCATCTACGGTTTGGTGCGGTACCGCACCGTGACCCCCTTTCCCCTTTACTGTGATGGTAAACTCATCGGCGGCAGCCAATACAGGACCGGATTGAACGCCCACCGTTCCGAATTCCTGATAGTTCCAAAGATGAATGCCATAGATCTCATCAACGTCAGGATCTCCTAAGACGCCGTCCTCGATCATGAAGCGGGCGCCGCCTCTCCCCTCCTCCGCCGGCTGGAAGATGAACTTCACAGTCCCTTTCAACTGATCCCGCATACCGCAAATCACCTTCGCCGCACCGAGGAGCATGGCCATGTGGCCGTCGTGACCGCAGGCGTGCATAACACCGTCGTTTATCGATTTGTACGGAACGTCACCCGTCTCCTGAATCGGCAGGCCGTCCATGTCCGCCCTGAGGCCTATGCACGGGCCGTCGCCACCCTTTAACAGCGCCACCACTCCGGTCTGACCGACACCGGTAGAAATCCCTAAACCCAGTTCATTAAGCTTCTCAGAGATGAATTTGGCCGTGTTGTGCTCTTGGAGTCCTAGTTCGGGATGTTGATGAAGGTGTCTTCTATTTTCAATGATTTCCTCACCGATAGCTTCAATTTCTGGTCTCAACGTGATGTTCATTCTTTCTCTCCTAAATATTCGATAATGGACGCTAGAAGCAGACCAGACCTTTCGCCGGCCTCAGCGGTACCGACAATGATTTTGTTACAAAGATTAAAGTAAATCGCTGCAGTATACCAAACAAAGTTGTTTTATTGATTACTCTCAACTTTGATTTTTCGTAACGTATTTGTTCTGTTGACAATACCCAATAAATTTTGTTTCAAACATAAGAATACATTGTTTAA
>DCAL01000065.1:22295-22476 GCA_002311975.1 Fidelibacterota bacterium UBA1134
AAGTTTCTCCTAAATATTGGGATGACAAAACTTTTATACACTCACTCATTTGTCAATGCAAAAAGCCTCACTCTATAATTAACAGATAGATAGTCTAAGAATGTATTTTTCCGAACTATCATGAACTATTGGGGCACAATGATCATAGTTTGTTCATTATTATGAATGAAAACTCAAAGGC
>DCAL01000065.1:22554-25794 GCA_002311975.1 Fidelibacterota bacterium UBA1134
GTCGTGGCACTAGGTGGAAACGCCATATCTCCAAAAGGACAAATTGACACAATAGCCAATCAGTTCAGTCACACACGGAAGAGTCTGTCAGCAATAAAACACCTCATTGACCACGGTTATGATCTTGTGATTACACATGGCAATGGACCTCAAGTGGGGAATGCCCTTCTTAGAACCGAGTTAACGGCGGATCAGGCTCCTATACTTCCTTTGGGATACTGCGTTGCGGATGTAGAAGGCGGGATGGGATATATGATCCAACAATCACTTCAGAATCTGCTTAAACGCGAGGGAATCTATAGAGATGTTGTCACAGTCATAACCCAGGTTGTCGTGGATAAGAATGATCCTGAAATTTCAGACCCCACTAAATTTATAGGTCAGAGATACAACAATGAGGAAGCTCAACGGTTATCAAGAAATTTTGGCTGGACCATTAAGAAAACCTCAGATGGAAAATGGCGAAGAACGGTCCCCTCTCCCAAACCTATTTCTATAGTAGAATCACACGCCATAACCGAATTGGTGAATGCCGGAAAAATTGTTATAGCTGCAGGCGGAGGTGGTATCCCGGTTTATTTTATGGAGAATGGCAATTTAGAAGGATTTGATGCTGTAGTAGATAAAGATCTGGCATCATCTATTCTTGCCCAGGAGATCGGTGCCCGTTATTTATTGACTATTACCAACGTTGATAATGTCTACATCAATTTCGGCCAGAGCAACCAGAAACCAATTCACCAAATGACTTCTTTTGAGGCCAGGAAATATATGAAAGAAGGCCACTTCGCTAACGGCACCATGCAACCTAAGATAAAAGCTGCAGTGGAGTTTATCAACCATGGGGGGGAATCTGCCCTCATTACCTCAATAGAAAATATTCAACATGCGCTCAAAGGTGACGCAGGCACCATTATAACCAATAGTAAATGAAATTGTGCTAATCTCAGCTCCATCTACCATGGTGGACATAACCTGTTAGGGAGTAGAATAAGCCGAAGTCTGAAGGTTATTATCTCACCCTATGGACATTACCTTGATCCAAGAAGGTGGGTGGCGAAACCAGCCAGAGAATCCCACCCAGATGAAGCTCCTATCTGTGAAAACCTAAAGATAGCATCGCGTGCAGTCTTGGTATCCTGGGAAACAATACCTTGTAACAGTTGATGCCAAGACTCTGAAAATTCACCTTTGGATGCAGCCTCCAAAAAGGCCGCACTGAGAGAAGTAGTTTTATTTCGAGCTGACTGGGCTATCTCTTCTAGACCTGAGGTGTTCCTAGTAAGCCAGAGAGATGCCATCACTCCAAGAAGATAATCATCACCGGATGGCGTAAGTCCAAATCCTAATCCAGCCAAATACGTAACAGTCCTTTTAGTGGAATGTCCGTTACGCAACGCGTGTTGCAACGCCGTTGCTCCAGTGATAAGTCGATCTCTCACGATTTTATTCCCGGCAATCCTCTCAGACACCTTGGGCCATTGTGTATAATTATTCAACAATTGAGCGATGGAAGTTTTGAGGTGAAATGAGCGAGGAAATTGAAACAATCTAGGCTCCCAGTATTCAACAGAGTCTAAGCGGATAAATAGCATATCCCCTACTGCTATGCCACGACGGCCCGCTCGCACATGCATTTTGGTAGTGATAAAAGCAAATGGATTTTCTCCTTCAATAACAATGGAAAAGGGGCCCTTACCTATAGATGGAAGTGCTAAAGTGATCATTCGCCCATCATGGCCAATTATGTTGCATGAATGCCTGTAGACGCCAGCCGTATATCCCGAAAAGGGCTTCTTCGATAAGCTTTCTAACAATGGCCTGCCTATGGAATATGCTGTGAACGGCCGAACAACCATAAAGGAGTCTCCGAACATCGGTTCAATATAGTGGGAACGATCAACGCAAATATGGTTCAATGTTTGTGTCCACCTGGACACACGTGCCCGTCTTCGCCTGAACGCTTGCGCAAGGATCTTTCAATGGAATTGGGGTTTTCTCCTTTTTCCAAACGATGAACAACTTCATTATACTCGCTACCGTAATCCTGCCCCGACTTACTCATCATTGAACGCATGGTCCGTGCTAATGACTGAGGATCATTGGATGTTAAGCCTTTGGATAATCTGTTCGATTCAGATGTACTATTCTGGCCACTTGATATGCCTGAGACAGAAATCAGGCGCTTCAAGTTACTATTGCTACAGTCAGGGCAGACCACGATATTTCTGTTAGCTTCATCAAAACTGCCAAAAAGCAGGCTTACCCGTTTACTGCATGGGGTACATAGATATTCATATATGGGCATCAGACCTTCCTCAAGAGAAATTATACAACATTTTCAGGTTTTCTTGATTAATGGCAACTTTATCAGTTTTCGAATTTGTCTAATTGTTTGAAGGATTTATTGTTGATGCGTAGGAAAAAATACTGGGGGTGCCTCCTGTATGAAGAAATATGACTGTTTTATCTGAGTCGATTTGATTTTTTTTAATTAAGTCAGTTAAGCCAGCCATTGCTTTCCCCGTATAAATAGGGTCCAGGAAAATACCCTCAGTTCGAGCAACAAGACTAATAGATTCAATACCCTCAGGAGTAGGTATACTGTATCCCTCACCAATATATTGGTCTAACACTAGAATATCATCACTTGAGATTGTTAAGTCCAATTCCAAAATTTCTGTTGTTTCCTTGGTTAATTGCTCGATGTGAGATATACATTCTCTACGCTTACGACTGACAGTCATTCCATACAGTTTACAGTTTAATCCCATCAATTTGAATCCTACCAGTAATCCAGCTTGCGTAACTCCGCATCCGGTGGCACAAATTAAATAGTCTGGATCTACGTTTAATTCCTTTAACTGAGAGCAGATCTCCACTGCAGCGGCAACATAACCAACACACCCAAGAGGTGAGACGCCACCACGTCTAATCATATATGGCTTGTTACCTAGCGTACATAAGCGTTCAACCTCATCACTAATATGCTTATCAATATGCTTACGGTCAGGATCGCCTGTGAAAACAAGTTTGGCTTTAAGCAATTTATCCAGGAGAAGGTTTCCTTGTGTTTCAGCAGGCTGCGTGCCGGGCAAAACAGCAACTCCTTTTAGGCCCAAGTATGCCGCCACAGCCATAGTAATTCTAACGTGGTTAGATTCGGGGCTGCCGCCGGTCACCAGCATATTGGAGTTTTGTGCAATTGCATCAGCTGCGAGGTATTCGAGGGAACGTACT
>DCAL01000050.1:0-2874 GCA_002311975.1 Fidelibacterota bacterium UBA1134
CCCGGTTTTGTGAATACCAATTTTGGCAATAATAATAAAACTGGTGTGCGCATGAGTCTCACTGCAGTTAAAACTGTGGGCGCTATTAATGTAAAAAAAGGTGCCAATACCAGTATCTACTTGGCCTCTTCCGCTGAAGTAGATGGTGCCAGCGGTAAATACTTTGTTAAGTGCAGACCCAAAAACAGTTCAGCTCAATCCAATGTTGTGGAAGATCAGCAACGCCTCTGGTCTGTGAGCGAAGAATTTTTGAGCTGACTCTCTCTCCTATTTCACTAGAACGCAATACATTCTGGTATGAAGCATTTCAACAGTTTCATGCTCTTAATCTTTCGTATTCAAAACCTGATTAGACAGGTTCAAAACTGGGAGTGGCTGGAATCGAACCTGTTGAAGAGGGATGCTGATGCAACCTTCTGCCCTCAGTCTGTGCATCTCCCTTGGTCCCCCGCAGCTTCTTCGGAATCAGAGAAGGAAATTCCATATGACAGAAAAATTGACTACAGCGAATAGTTCACTGTCAGACTGTAGTTTCGGGTCGCCCCGGGCCAGTAGTAGGCCCAGTAGCCGTCCCACTCATAGCCATAGCCGAAAGTGGAATAGAGTACGTCAAAGGCGTTGTTGACCTTCACCAGAAGTCCAGCCGGACCGAACTGATACTTCATGCCCAGATTTACAAGTGTAAACGGATTGATCAGTCCCTCCTCGGTGTTCTCCTTGTCGATGTACTGTTTTCCCACATGGCGCACATTGGAGAACACCGTCAGGTTCGCCAACGGCCGGAACTGGACAGATGCATTGAACAACCGGTCCGGTGCGTTGGGAAGCAGATTGCCATTATAGTCGCCTGAGAAGAACATATTCTGAGCCAATGTACCGTTGAAACTGAACGTAAGACCTGCCTCAAACCGATAATCGACTTCAAACTCAACGCCCTGATGAACGGTTCTATCTGCAGCAAAGTAATCGTATTCACCTTCCTGCTCAACGTCGATATTTTTCAACTGCTCATTGGCATAGGTAATCCGGTACACGTTAACTGAACCGGACAGCGCACCGACGGAAAAGTTTGTTCCCAGCTCAAAATCATCCACACCCTCAGCCGCCGCCATGACAGGGTCACTCCAAACGTCGTCAGCCTCGATGATCTGATTGTCGGCGGGCTCCTTCTGCGATTTTCCGTAGTTACCGAAGATGGCAAGCTGATCCGTGACCGCGAAGACAAGGCCGGCCCGGGGATTGAGAAAGTTCCAGTCAGCCGAGAGCTGATGCCCCGCAGCGTGGCCAATCTTCTTCTGATCAAGATTCCACCGGTGGCCCTGAAGCTGCACATCTGCCACAAGTTTCAGTTGATCATTCATGGAATAAACGACATGGAAGAAGGCGCTGAAGGACCGTTTCCTGCCGATGTATCGGTAGTATTTGTACCAGTCTTCTCCCAATCTGGCTCTCAGGGCCGCATCGGAGAAATCAGTGACTTTCCCGAAATGATTGCCTGAATAGAATCGGATTTCAGTGCCGAAGTCAAACCGGAGCCGACCGGTCATCCACGTCAGGGACGGCACGATACCGGTGTATCGATTCACGATCCATTTCCTTCTCAGGAGATCTGTCTCCATCCCCATCTCCTCCTCGTCCGTGTAGTCATCGTCCACGTCGAGATTGTACGAGTAGAAATCGCGACCGCGCTTGAAGACCTCATAATACCCCGAACCGAGTACCAGATAGCCCACATTATGAAAGTACATCCCCGGCTTGATATGGTAGGTTGTGTTGAGGGAATAGATCTGATGTAAAAAGTCGTCCGTGTACGACTTGTACCCTGCCCGGCGCAGTGTGCGGTCTGTGATATCCGCTGCCGCTATACCGTCCCAGTTTAGATCGGTATTCTCGTATCCGATATTTGCGCGGAACTGATTGGTTATCTTCTCGCCGCGATGCTCCAGGCCCATGAACATGGAACGCTGCAGACTCTCGTGGTACTCCCGGTAACCGTCAGACTCAATCTGAGTGACGCGGGCGGTCAGACTGAGGTTGTCTCCAAGCATTCTGCCGGAATTGAACTTGGCACGGTACTTAGTTGTGTTAAATGAACCGCCCGTCACCGAAGCACTCAACTTCCGCTGATCGGAATGGATTTGCGTCAGAATGTTGATGGAGCCGCCGAATGCCGCCGAACCGTACAGCGAGTTGCCGATACCCCGCTGAATCTGGACATCCTTGGCATCAGACAGAATATCCCCATGGTCCACCCAGTAAACTTGGTGGCTCTCGTTGTCGTTGAGCGGCACGTTATCCAGCATCACCGAGATACGGCTCTGATCGAACCCCCGGATGGATATGTAAGAATAGCCCGTCCCATTGCCGCTTTCACCGTAGGCGTAAACGCCCGGCTCGCTGGCCAGAATCATGGGCACGTCTTCAACGGTATAGCGCTGCTCGATCTCCTCCTGAGTCAACGTAGAGAATGCCACAGGAGTAACGCCTGCAACCGCCCGGTTGGCCAGCACGACTATCTCTTCCCCTTGGAGGACGGTCCGTACCAGTTCCACAGTAACAAACTGGTCCCGAGCAGTAACGATAGCCAATTCGTAGCCGATAAAAAAAACTGTAGCCGTCTTCCCTTTTGGCATCGCCAGAATGAAGGCGCCTTCGTCATCTGTGGTTGTGCCCATCTCTCCACTCACCACATTGGCTCCGGCGATGGGTCTTTCAGTTTCGGCGTCAACTACCTTTCCCGATACGGTAATGAGATCTTGTGCAATCGCACTAAACATCAGAAACTGGAAAATAAAAATCCCCTTCAGTCTGAAGAGGAAATCACTCGATTGTTTCATTTCTTGCCTCCCTTCGCTGGCATTATCCAGATCAGGT
>DCAL01000050.1:3026-3294 GCA_002311975.1 Fidelibacterota bacterium UBA1134
TCGCCTGAAAAATTGGTGAGCGGTCCACCTACTCCGGAAGCGTCGTTATACGATAGATGAATATATCTACTCACGAAGCTTCGGGATACGATGCATAAATAGCGGACATCGGACTTGACTTAGTTAAGAACGATGATAGGTTTAGAGTTAGTCTAGAGTGGCAGCTCAGTACTATCGGGAAATGGTGGCAGAAGTGGGTTCGCCTTGCGGAAATTCTACCCGCGCCAAAACTAATAATAGACGTGATTAGACGAACTTCAGATATGAC
>DCAL01000107.1:0-2733 GCA_002311975.1 Fidelibacterota bacterium UBA1134
GGATCGCGACGGCAATATGGGCTGGCAATCCGCAGGAATTGCGCCGGTGAGGCGAAACTGGAGCGGCCTCGTGCCGGTTCCGGGTGACGGCAAATATGAGTGGGACGGCTATCTCGAAATCAAGGAGAAACCGCACTCTTTCAATCCTGAGAAGGGTTACTTTGCCACAGCGAACAGTAATCTTACGCCACGGGACTATCCCTATCGTGAGGTTGCCATCGCCTGGGAATGGACCGATCCTTTCCGCTGGTCCAGATTGAACGAGGTGATGGGGAGGGGAAGCAAGTTCTCGCTTTCCCATATGGCGCGTCTGCAAACTGATTACAGTTCTCACCCGGCCAGAATTCTCGTTCCCATGTTGAAGCATCTGCCGTCAGATGACAGGGTCGTGGAGAAGGCGCGCCTGAAGCTGCTCTCATGGGATTACCAGCTGAATCCCGAATCCGTGAAAGCCGGTATCTATGTTGCGTGGCAGAGGGAAGTGCGTGCCGGCGTGAGGGAACTGTTTGTTGCCGATGAGGCGAAGACGCTGTTCCCCTATCTTCCCATGAAGAAGATTATTGACTGGCTGGCGGTCCCCGACGGTCATTTTGGCGATAATCCCATAGTTGGCCGGGATCAGTTTCTTCTAAAAATGCTTGCGCGCGCTGTCGTGTTCCTGATTGACAAATTTGGCCCCGCTATGGACAACTGGCGCTACGGTCAGCCGGAGTACAAGCACATTAAGCTGCTTCACCCGCTGAGTGAAGCCGTGAATGAGGAGATTCGGAACAGGATTGAAGTGGGTCCGTATCCTCGCGGCGGAGACAGCTATACGGTGAACAATACCGGTGGATGGGATAACCAGAGGTCGGGTGCATCATTCAGGATTATCGTCGATACGGCTGATTGGGACAGGACGCTGGCCATGAATATAACCCTGGCCAGTCCGGAGACCCCGACAGCCGGTTCTATGATAATCTCTTTGAGCTCTGGGGCCAAGACGACTTTTTCCCCCTCTTTTATTCAAGAGAGAAGATCGATTCAGTCGCCGCGGAAGTCATCATTCTGTTCCCTGAAAAATGATCCGTTTTTGGTGGAGCAGTGGGGTTATCAATAATGCGTCAATTGATTCCGACATGCTCATCAGACTGTTCGCTCTCTTCCTGAGAGAGTTAACAGTTGAGGAATTCCTGTCTGAAGCGCGGAGGCTGGAGCAATCTATCCAGGGAGAGGTATGAGCACAACACCCTTAGACGCGTTAATATGACAGCATCCATGATTCAAAATCAGAGGGAGATCACATGATGAAAATGAAGAGAGGATTTGCGATTCTTGTGCTGCTCAACGGTATTGCCATCTACGGTTGCGGGCAATCGGAGAAAGCCGACCTTGTCATCCGCGATGTAAAGATTTATACGGTTGATGAAAGAGCGCCCACGGCACAGGCAGTGGCGGTAACCGATGGTAGAATCGTGGCTGTTGGCAAGAATGAAGATATGTCGGCATTCATGGGTGAGGATACGGAAGTTCTGTCACTGAACGGCATGACAGTTATTCCCGGATTCATCGAGTCTCACGGTCACATCATGAGTCTCGGCAATTCGATGATGCGCCTTGATTTGAGTGGGGCGAAGAATTACGAGGACTTAGTGAAGAGGGTAACCCAGGTGGTGGACAAGGCTGAGCCCGGTGAATGGATTCTGGGACGCGGCTGGCACCAGAGCAAATGGACTCCACAGCCTAAGCCGATGGTCAAAGGATTTCAGATGCACTACAAGATGAGCGCAGTTTCGCCGCATAATCCCGTTTTTCTGACGCACGCCAGCGGTCACGCCGGTTTCGCTAATGCGAAGGCCATGGAGATTGCGGGCATTACCTCCGCATCAACTTTTGGTGGGGAGGGAGAGATTATCAGAGATGAGAACGGCGAACCGACAGGAATTTTCAATGAAGTCGCTCAGAGTCTTATCTGGCGTCATATCAGTAAGGATACCGTTGACGTAAGATCCCGGGCTCTTGAGCTTGCCATAGATGAGTGTCTGCGTCACGGCGTAACATCATTTCACGATGCCGGTTCCGGGCAATCGAGTATTGACACATACAGGAAGTTTTTGAATAAAGGAAAGCTTCGAGTTCGTCTCTACGTGATGCTCACAGGTCGCGATCCCTCGCTGCTCGAGCATTGGTACGAAAAAGGACCTGAAATCGGTACGGGCGACAACTTTCTTACCATCCGCGCCGTCAAGCTCAACACTGACGGTGCACTCGGCTCGAGGGGCGCCTGGCTTTTGGATGAGTACTTAGACAGGAGCGGACACTCCGGCATGGCTACACAGCCCATGACCTACGTCCACGAGGTCGCTGAAAGAGGCTTGCTCAACGGATTTCAGGTGAATGCTCACGCCATTGGAGATCGTGCCATTCGGGAAGTGTTGAACCAGTATGAGGACGTTTTCAGAAAGTATCCGCAAAACGCCCGTGACCACCGATTCAGGATTGAGCATGCCCAGCATATTGATCCGGAAGACCTGCCGCGTTTTCATGAATTAAACGTTATCGCTGCTATGCAGGGAATCCATCTGAGCTCGGACCGGCCGTGGGCAATCGATAGACTTGGGAAGAAGCGTATCGAGGAGGGAGCTTACGTCTGGCGCAAATTAATCGATTCCGGCGCTGTAGTCATCAACGGGACGGACGTCCCAGTTGAACCCATAAGCCCCATCGAATGCTTCTTCGCATCGGTTACACGCC
>DCAL01000107.1:2778-3312 GCA_002311975.1 Fidelibacterota bacterium UBA1134
CATCGGTTACACGCCGTACGCTTAAAGGTGAACCTGCGGGCGGATATGAGCCCAATCAGAAGATGACGAGGGAAGAGGCACTTAAGAGCTACACACTCAATGCCGCGTACGGAGCCTTCGAGGAGACTTTCAAAGGTTCCATCGAAGTTGGCAAGGTGGCCGATTTCGCAGTTCTTTCGCAAGATATCATGACGGTGGAAGAGGATCAAATCCTCAATACAGACATCCTCTATACTATCGTCAACGGGAAGATCGAGTACAGGGCGGCCTCTGAACGGTGATAAGGCAAACCTTCAAGTTTTAGAGGGGAGAACGAACTTCTTCACACGATGCTTCGAACGATGTTAGCAAAACCTCGAAGATTAACCTTCGGTCGCTTGGATAGACAGGACCAAGTCTACCTTTATGTTTCTGTATCGTGTTCACTTCTTTGCCAATGGCGTCAGCTTTCTTAACTTCTTTTTCATTCATACCTGAGTAATCCTTAATCGTACAGCAAGAGGGGGCAAATCGATGCGAATCATAACATGTGGT
>DCAL01000107.1:3364-3814 GCA_002311975.1 Fidelibacterota bacterium UBA1134
CAAATCGATGCGAATCATAACACGTGGCTTGATTCTTCTATCAGTAACACTCCTTTTCGGTCAGGAGGAGATGCTGAAACCAGCCCCCGACAGGGCAGAGGGTGATGGTCCATTTGAGCGACTTATCATCCGCGGCGCCACTGTCATCGATGGCACGGGAGGTCCGCCCAGGGGTCCGGTGGATATCGTCATCGAAGAGAACAGAATTGTGAAGGTGCAGGGCGTCGGTTCACCTTATATTCCCATCAACGACGAGAAGCGTCCCAAGGATGCCACCTTCGAGATTGATGCTGAAGGCTCCTTCGTCTTGCCTGGGATAGTTGACATGCATGTCCACAGCGGCAATCCGAAGAAGGCGCCGGAAGCTGAATATACCTACAAACTGTGGCTGGCTCACGGCATCACGACGGTTCGCGGAGTCCCTTTGGGTTCCTTCGAGTGGACGCTCAG
>DCAL01000107.1:3855-5604 GCA_002311975.1 Fidelibacterota bacterium UBA1134
AGCGCCGCCAATGAAATCACTGCACCGAGGATTGTGGCCTATTTCCTCCCCGGGATGGGAGAAGAGTGGAAGGATAAACCGATCAATAATCCTGAAGATGCACGACGGTGGGTTCGGTACGCGGCCCGGCAGGGAGCCGACGGTCTTAAATTGCGGGCATTCCGTCCGGACATTATGGCGGCCCTGCTGGATGAAGCGAAGAAGCACAATCTTGGCTCTACGGCACATTTGGCTCAAACCGGCGTCGCCCAAATGAACGCCATCAACGCGGCCCGGCTCGGACTCGGAACGATCACCCATTTCTACGGCCTGTTTGAATCGATGTATGAGAATAACGATGTTCAGCCGTGGCCGGCCGACTTGAATTACAGCGATGAGCAGCACCGTTTTGGACAGGTGGCACGTCAGTGGAATCTCGTGGTACCGGAAGGTGAGAAATGGAATGCGCTGCTGAAGGAATTCCGCCAGCTTGATGTAACTCTCGATCCCACCATGACCATCTATGCTGCGGGACGGGATGTCATGCGCGCACGTAACGCCGATTGGCACGACGCTTATACACTGCCGTCGCTATGGGATTACTATACCCCCAGCAGGGTGAGTCACGGCTCGTACTTTTTCAACTGGACAACTTGGGATGAAGTGGCGTGGCGGAACTTCTATCACGTCTGGATGCAATTCCTGAATGAGTACAAGAATATGGGCGGCAGGGTGACCACAGGGTCCGATTCAGGATTTATCTACAAACTCTACGGATTTGGCACCATCGAGGAGATGGAGCTGCTTCAGGAAGCGGGCTTTCATCCTCTGGAGGTGATCCGTTCGGCAACCATGCACGGCGCTGAAACAATCTATAAACCGAAAGGGAAACCGATCGAGTTCGGCGTCATACGTCCAGGTATGCTTGCCGACCTGATGATTGTGGATGAGAATCCCGTTGAGAATCTCAAGGTTCTGTACGGAACGGGTGCGGTCAGACTGAATGATGAAACAGGAGAAGTAGAGAGAGTGGGGGGCGTTAAGTACACTATTAAAGATGGAATCATCTATGATGCTAAAGAACTTCTTGAAGATGTGGAGCGGATGGTGATCCGACAGAGACGAGAGAAAGGTCGTTGAGTGAACCTTCAAGATTTTGCACGCAAAAGCGCTGATGGATAAAACCTTTTTGAGAATGGTCACACATTCTTAGCGCAGATCTCCAACGGTTCTACCAGAAAAGTCTCGTCTTCCATGGAGTTTCTTACAGTTTAAGACTGCCCCGGATTCTCCTCCTTGCCAAGGAGGGGACGAAAGGGTGGTTTGGGTTTTGGGTTTGTTGATTCTGTGAGCAGCAGGTGTATAGAGGAATCTTTGACTAATTCAACGGCATCAAGTATGAAGAACTGATGATGAGCAGTCATAGCATAGCCAGAAAACTAACGATCACTTCGGTGTTATGTACGTTTTCACGCGTGCCGCTACACTTCAGAAGAAGAACAGGTCGAACGACCTTCCGCTCGTGATCCGGATCGAAACCAGAGATGGTCACGGCGCCGGGAAACTTACTACAAGAATCATTGAAGAACAGACGGACATCTGGTCTTTAATGTTCTTCAATATAGGGATAAGGTACTGATTATGAATCACACTGCAGCACTCATCGTTGCTCTTCTCATCGCGGCCCTGTCGATCGTCTATTTTTCGGTTCTCCCAACTATGGCTGAAAAGGCCGACCGGCAGTTTTGCGTTTCGCTTATGGAATCTCCC
>DCAL01000107.1:5649-9414 GCA_002311975.1 Fidelibacterota bacterium UBA1134
CTTATGGAATCTCCCATTTCCGTCTCCCAAGAGGCCATAACACTACATTCCGCCTTTCTGGTAGCGGACCTCCACTCTGATAATCTTCTCTGGGACCGCGATTTCCTGGCACGTCTTGATCACGGTCACCTCGATTTGTCGCGGATGCAAGAGGGAAACATGGCCATTCAGGTCTTTGATGCTGTCATCAAGGTGCCGAGAGGGTTGAACTACCAGAGCAATAAAGGAGACACTGATCAGCTAATCAAACTGGCGATAGCGAATCGGTGGCCCATTGCCACATGGTTCAACCTGACAAATCGTGCGCTGCATCAGGCGAAATTGCTTTACGATGCCGCCAAAAGATCGGATAGACAGCTATACATCATTACGTCGGCCGTTGAACTAAAGTCATTTCTGAATATAAGACAATTATCAAAGCGGAAAGTTGTCGGTGGTTTGCTCTCCGTGGAGGGATTACATGCGCTGGAAGGAAAACTCGAAAATGTAGATCGACTGTATGACGCCGGCTACCGCATCCTCGGACTGACTCATTTCTTCGATAACGAAGTGGGCGGCTCCTCCGGCGGCGCTGAAAAGGGAGGCATCACGGAATTTGGAAGGAGTGTAATCCGACGCATGGAAGAGCTCAGCCTGACGATCGATCTGGCGCACGCATCAAGTATGTGCGTGATCTTGTCGGGATAGAATATGTAGCTCTTGGTTCGGATTTTGACGGCGCCACGACAACAATGGTCGATGCATCAGGGATGGTACTCATCACTCAGGCCCTCATGGATGAAAGATTCACCAACGATGAGATCAGAGCGGTGATGGGGGGCAATGTAATTCGAGTCCTTACAGAGACACTGCCGAACGGCTAACAATGTCCAAGACAAAAGAGTTTCAGGCGCTCCTTACCAAGCCGGATGCAACAGGCTCATGGACCTATTTCACACTCCCCTTCGACGCTGTAGCCGAGTATGAGAAGAAGGGGCATATCAAAGTTAAGGGGAAGATTGACAGTCATCCGTTCAGGAGTTCTCTCATGCCTCACGGTGACGGCAAACACTATCTGGTGGTAAACAGGGCGATCCGGCACAGCATCGGAAAATCGGCCGGCGATATGGTAACAGTCGTCATGGGCCTCGATTCGGCGCCAAGAACGGTGACTGTTCCAAACGATCTGAAGAAAGCTCTCGAGAAAAATAGGAGCGCGACTGACTATTTCGAGGCAATGGCGTATTCCCATAAAAAGACGTATGTGGACTGGATTGAAGAAGCCAAGAAAAACGAAACAAGGGAACGAAGAATTCTCAAAGCGATGGATATGTTGAGCGAAGGGAAGAAACTCAAGTAGGGAGTTCTCGCGCAAACAAATTTCGGCGGATCGCTCACAATGAACGGCGCTCCCGATCCAAGACACTATAGGAATCCTGAACAAATACAACGCGCGCCACTGGAACCAGCGGCTCGCTCCATGGAAAGAGTAGCTGATCATCAAGTGCAAATCAGCTATCAGCCAGCGTAACAGATCAAGATTCCGTGGACTTCGGCCGGGTTCATCACCGAACAGAGACCTTGAAGTGTCGTGTTGATGGCGTTTTCCATGGATTCATCTCAGTTGTATCGTAAATTGCCCCTGATGCACGTTTGTGGAGTCAATATGGTGGTGAATGGGTTGAAAGTGGTGTCTCAATGCGCATAACTGTGCGACACATCCTGCCGGCTTTCTTCATCCTGTTTGGTGCGTGTGAGAACGAAGACGGAATCATGGGTACGAGGGAATTGGATGACGATATCGTTACATTCCAGCACAGCCTGACAAACTTCAGGATGAATTCAGCGGGAGATATTTCTTGGGATGTGAGGATTAACAACACTTCGGACGTGACCATAAGCTACTGGCACCTCACCATCGAAGTGCAGACCGATATCGGCAGAACCGTCACAGGTTCCCTTTTTGATGAGGATCTGAGTCTCTATCCGGACATAACTTATGTGGCGCAAAATCTGTCTTTATCCGTGAGGCCAAGCTGTGTTAATTTGAAGAATGCGTGGGCCATCTTAGTGCCGACAAATGAGACGATCGTCCGATGGACGATTATTGGGGTGTATGCGGAGGGAGGATAATCGTGAGAAGAGATGTAGCGTTTTGGCTATGGCTGATCTGGGGAGTAAGTTTTCTGGCGGCGACGCAGAATCAGGAGAGTGAAGCCCACATGGGAGATAAGATTGTGAAAACGGATAAAGAGTGGAGAGATATTCTTACACCCAGGCAGTACGACATTCTTCGTGAGAAAGGGACAGAACGAGCCTTCTCAGGGCACTACATTGAATATCATGAAGACGGGACCTACGTCTGCGCGGGATGCGGTAACGAGCTGTTCAGATCAGACACTAAGTATGATTCCAAGTCGGGCTGGCCGAGTTTCTGGAAACCGCTCGCCGATGATCGGATCAAGACAGAGACCGACCGCAGTTTTTTCGTGGTTCGCACGGAGATAGTGTGTGCTCGCTGCGGAGGTCACCTCGGTCACGTCTTTGAGGACGGTCCCGAACCGACTGGACTGCGCTATTGCGTCAATTCGTTATCTCTCGATTTTGTGAAAAATGCAGATGAAGAAAAGTCTTCAATCAGAAAAGAGTAGTACTATACTGATAGCTCTCACTTCTCTTCTGACCCTTTCCTCGATACTCTTATCCAGCCCCCCCTCCCAATCGTGGCTGCCGGCCGACTATCCTTCAAGGATGGCGCGCGAGCACGCCGCTGACAACCCTTCTCCTGCCGCTATAGCACTGCAGTCTCCCCAAGGTTCGGTGATTTCCAATTCCATCAGCTACGCTACTGTGAACGGGGAAAAAATAAATGGTTTTCTTTCGCAGCCTGAAGCAGAGGCTGCAAAGTTACCGGGCGTCATAGTCATTCATGAATGGTGGGGACTGAACGAAAATATCCGTTCCATGACGAGGCAGTTAGCGGGACTTGGGTACATCGCTTTGGCGGTTGACCTCTACGGCGGTAGTGTAGCGAAGAAGCCAAATGAGGCTGTGGAACTCATGCGGTCCGTCCAGGGCGATGAAAAGCGGGGGCAAGACAATATCAGAAAAGCTTACAACTTCCTCGCAGAGGAGCTTGGCTGTCCCAGAGTGGGCGTCATCGGCTGGTGTTTCGGCGGCGGATGGTCGCTTCAGACTGCTCTGATTCTGCCTGGAAAGATAGACGCCGCTGTCATCTACTACGGCAGGCTGGTCACTGACCCTGCAATGCTAAAGTTGCTGAGCATGCCCATTCTCGGGATATTCGGGGCGGAGGACAGAGGAATTCCGGTGGAAATGGTGCGGGAGTTCGAATCAGCTTTGGCGTCTCTCGGCAAACCTGCCGCAATTCACATCTATGATGGAGCCAATCACGCCTTCGCCAATCCGTCCGGGAGGAACTATAATGCCGAGGCGGCGGAAGATGCGTGGCAAAAGACAGTTCAATTCTTCAAGATGAACCTGAAGGCAGAGAGGAAATGACTCCTCGTTCCTTATCGCTTGTTCTTACACTTCTTATCTACAGTTTCTCAGCTCCATCCACTTCGAAAGTACAGAAGGAAATCATCTCTCTTCTGGATCAGCAGGTCTCGGACTGGAACAGTGGAGACATTGATGCCTTCATGGAAGGATACTGGAAGAGTGATTCCCTCCGGTTCGTCTCATCCTCAGGCGTCATCTACGGCTGGTTAAACACATTGGAACGCTACAGGAACAAGTATCCGGATAGAGCGGCCATGGGACATT
>DCAL01000072.1:0-1919 GCA_002311975.1 Fidelibacterota bacterium UBA1134
CGCTCGGGATGAAAGAAGCACCCACATCATGATATAATTTTTGGAGGGAAGAAAATGGAAAGACCCTTTAAGACACTCCATTTTATCTCAGATACAATAGATGTAATTGGTTGAATTGTTATTGGACTAAGCGTTGCATTTGTGCCAGTAATGTTTTTCTTAGATATAGTCGAGGATGACTCGCTACTTGCAGTGATGATTGTTGGTGGTTGTGTATTAATTGCAATTAATGAAGTCTTAATTGTTGGCTTGGGTACTCATCCTTTTTTGTTTGATGACTGTTAAGTAAATTTATCTGAAGTGAACAATCGATCACAGTCCAAAACCAAGAGGGAGGTAACATCATGGCTGAATATGTATGTTCTGAGTGTGGCATGGGAGTGAAGGGACTCACCTGCACGAGTTGCGGCAGCGAACTGATACATGATCACATCACAACAGATGACGGAACGAGGGTGGAAGTGTCCAAGTGTCCCAACGGTTGCGGCATGATCAAATCGCCCCAGTGTTGCGGTCACGATATGGCTTCCGCTGAATAGATCAATTGTCCACATCCCGGTCATGCGGTGATCTCCTTTCGCTTCTGATCATTCCGCTTATGCCTTTCGCTATGATTTTAGGTATGAAGGGTGATGGGGGGCTAGCCTCTATCGAACTCGCCTCCCTCCGTTTCAAGGTGATTGACGGGGGAGAATCATCAAGGCGCTATATCTGGCTTCACGGTGACGAGCAGACAGCCAGAATGGCTATCGAGGCACATATGAAATCCCATCCGGGACGGGCCTTTCTCATCGCTGGATCAGAACGAGAAGTCCAGTTCGAAGGCGGAATGCTCGATCCCAACAGGATGTTTTCGCGGGAAGGTGCCGAGAAGAATCTGAATAAGTTCAGTCCAAAGTGGTCAGAGAAGAAGATGAACAGTGCTCTTGACAAACTGGATCGGGATCGGGAAAACTTTCTGACCGCCATCACGCCGCCCGACAGCGGACTACTCGTTGCGCTGCATAATAATCTCAGGGGATATTCAATTGAGGATGAAGTCGATAACAGTAATGAGATCTCCATCAAGAGCGATCAAAATGCCCACGACTTCTTCCTCTGTACCGATAGAAACGATTTCACGAAGCTCTCGCAATCACCGTTCAACGTAGTTCTGCAGGCGTCAGCCGACAGTGAAGACGACGGTTCCCTGTCCAGAGCCATGGCCAAGCGGGGCATACGCTATGTCAATATAGAGGTGAGGCTCGGGTGGCTGAGTCAGCAGAAGAAGATGCTGAACATACTCGAATCGGTGCTCGATTAGGCCGAAGTTCCTTCCTTGATAAGTAACAGTTGGATAATCTATTCCGGTATCGGTCTCTATATGATCGGTATGCTCCTTGTGGGGCTATTTGTCCCCCTAACCGGAGCAAAGCCAACAGACCGGCAGCCCTGGCCTCCATGCTGTTTGGATCTGCGGCTTGGATTGCGGCTACGTTCCTTAGCTCTCCAGTCCCTGCTGATATCATCGATGTTCTTATGAGCGCGGTGATAATGGTGGTTGCAGCCGGTCTAACGCAGAGGAGTTCGCCGCCTCTTCCGCTTCGTGACGTGGATGGAAAGATTTTACCTTTTGAGAAGCGTTTGGGGACTCTGAGTCTCTTTCGGGCTATGTAGAACAACCATCCCTCAAACCTCGATGTCAATCGGGGCTATTTATCCATCGTATCCCAAGAAAATCAGGAGTAGGTGGATGAGGGATAAGTCGTTGGTTGTTCAACTTGCACCCATCTCCAGCATTGCTCGATAGGCAAGGTCGAAGATGAGCCGTGGCGTGATGCTCATGCTACAGATGCCGCTCCCAAATCTGATTTGGTACTCTCCCCGATCGGGCTTATTTTTCGGACATTATGAACAGACATACTTTAGTTGTTACTTTC
>DCAL01000072.1:2059-3625 GCA_002311975.1 Fidelibacterota bacterium UBA1134
CTTAACCCAGCTTGAGTTCCATCGCCGGGCGGCAGAGGGACGGATGGCGGAAGTCCTCGGCAGCGATCTTCTCAACTGGGATAAGTCTGCCAGGCGTGTCGGCTACACTGAAGAGGAGAGGCGGCAGCAGTATGAAAGTCTACCGTTTGACATCCAGAGTTTCGTCTCTGCCTACGCCATGGGAGTCAATACATTTCTCGATACCATGGTGCTCAATCCTAATAATTATCGGCCGCAGGAAATCGTTCTACTGAATATCAAGATGGAACCGTGGACGCCTTCTAATTCTATTGCTGTCAGTCAATACTTGGCGCGCAATTTCGGCCAGTTCGGCGGGGGCGAACTCAGCCGCCTTGGGGAACTCCAGAATCAGGGTCAAGACTGGTTCAACGATAACCGTCCCATCAACGATCCTACAGCTCCCACTACCATCCAGGATGGCGGTGCGGTGGCACAGCGAGAATGGCATTATTCAGGCATGACCGTCAGACAGGAAGTGGTGGACAGACTGGAGCGCCGTCAAACCGAGATGAAGGTCATTGCGGAGCGATATAATCTGCCCACGAAGTTCGGCAGTTTTGCGGTGCTGGTAACGCCGGAAAGGTCCAGCAGTGGAAATGTGATGTTACTTGGCTGTCCGCAAATGGGGGAACCACGGCGTAATGAAGTTCAAATTTCCAATGAAGTAGAATTGGATTGTCCCCAGTTTCACGTGGGGGGCATGTCTGTGGCAGGCATTCCCGGCGTGGTTATCGGACATACGGAACATCATGCGTGGAGCATGACCAGCGGGGTCTCCGATAATACAGATGTCTATATCGACTCCACTAAAGATACCTCCTTTAGTCAGTACTTCTACAACGGCGAGTGGCACGATTTTGAGGTCATCACTGATACCATTCATGTCAGATTGGGAGCCAGCGAGATATTTAAGCATTACAGGACGGTACACGGTCCCATCATTGCGGACGACCTGGAGAAACAACAGGTTTTCGCTCAAAAGATGACCTTCTGGAATGAAGAGGTAACGATGATGAAATTCTTCTTTGATAGCTATAAGGCGACGACCCTTGAACAGTTTGAGAATCTGGTAAAAGATTACTTCGTGATGAATTTCAATCTACACTACGCCGATCAGGATCAGAATGTGAAGTACTGGCATACGGGCAAGTTTCAGGACAGGAGTGATGGTGTCGATCCGCGTCTGCCGCACAAGGGCGACGGTTCGGAGGAGTGGGGCGGTTTTATTCCATTTGAAGAGATGCCGCAAGCCGATGGCACAGATCAGGACTACTTTGTCAACTGGAACAACAAGCCGGTTAGCTGGTGGGACAATGGCGACAACGTTCCCTGGGTTGGTGATCACCGGGTCAGGCTAATGTATGAATATGTTGATCCCATCTCATCGATCACCTATGATGATGTAAAAGCGGTGCCGCAGAATCTCAACAGTCACGGTTCTTATCAACAGGCATTTGAACTCACTGGTGATGGGTGGACCGACGAAAACATTGTGCCGCCGGGCCAGAGCGGCTTCATCAATTGGATGGGCGTTAAGAGTCCACA
>DCAL01000072.1:3769-11282 GCA_002311975.1 Fidelibacterota bacterium UBA1134
CCCAACCCCTTTAATCCTATCACAACTATCCGATTCGATGTAGCTCATCAATCTGAGTTACGCATTACGATTTATGACTTACACGGCAGGGAAGTGGAGGTACTGGTGAGTGGCGGAGTTGTTTCTGGTAAGCATGAGGTTGTGTGGGATGCGTCAGGGCTCTCGAGCGGACTTTACTTTGCCCAACTCATTGCAGGAAACCTGCGCCAAACGAGGAAGCTCGTTCTTCTCAAATAGGTACTCGCAACATCCTCTCGGCCCGCGTCGGTTATTTCAACGAATATGATGCGCCGAAAATTTCTTATGGACTGGGTGTCGCATTTAACGTAGAAGAGCGGCGCCTTAATCTTGATTTTGCCTTAGTGGATAACGATAAGCTCGGTTTCGTGCAGTTGTTCTCACTGGAAATGACGTTTTAGTTCTTTTTGAGATCGTCTTCCAGATTTCCTTCTAACCTCTATTAGAGCCGTTGCACAGTCTACCTCTGATAGCCTGAATTCCTATAATCACCGTTTTCGTTGATTTTCATCCATCACGGAACTAAACTGACACTATCCCAAAAAACAAAAAAAGGAGCAAGGTTGAAAAATGAAAAAGTTTCATAAGACAGCAAGTGTGATTTGTCTCGTCCTCGGTTTCTTTATTCTCGGTTGCGATGAAGATGCTGAGTGCGCGGACTGCGGCAGCAAACTGGAACACTATTTCCGGCTGGTCACCGAGGAGGACTTTGCCAGTTTTGCCACGGTTGACGGTATCAAAGTTGATGCCTGTATGCGGTGGGAGGTTGCCGCCGGCCTGAAGGCTGAATCAATCTCGATTGTAGATGATTGCTGCTGTAATTAGGGTTCCTCTGGTTTAGACCTGACAGGTCTTACCCAACCTGTCAGGTACTTAGCTGATTGCAAACAGCCATATTGAATCGATATGACATGGTTGTATCCAAATTTATAGCAGGCGTTGACGAAGCCGGTCGCGGTCCTCTAGCCGGACCTGTAGTGGCGGGGGCGGTCATTCTTGCCGAAGGAGTTACCATCGAAGGCGTACAAGACTCCAAGCGCGTCGCCGAGAAGAAGAGGGAGAGGCTCCACGACGAAATAATGGATCAGGCTCTCGCTGTGGGTATTGGGATAGTCCATGAAGATGAGATTGACTGGGTGAATATTCTGGAGGCGACGCGACGCGCCATGCGTATCGCCTTGGGACAACTTTCGCCAGCGCCCGACGAAGCGCTCATCGATGGCTATGCCCTGCCCGATCAGGTGGTCAAGAACCGGGGCGTAATCGATGGCGATGAAAAAGTTCATGTTATAGCCGCGGCGTCCATTATTGCGAAGGTGACTAGAGACAGAATGATGCGAAACTATGATATCATCTTTCCGGAGTACGGTTTTGCCCAGCATAAAGGGTACGGTACGAAGCAGCATCTGCAGCAGTTGAGGGAGCACCTCGCCTGCTCAATTCACAGAAAGTCCTTCCGCCCGGTGAAGGAGTATATGCCGAGGTTGAGCGATCTGAAGAAGAATCGCCGATTGGGGCAATGGGGGGAGCGTCTGGCGGCACAACAACTTGTGCGCAAGGGGTACGACATAATTGAGATGAATTTCAACGCCGCACCGCATGGAGAGATCGATATCGTGGCGCGAGACAGGGAAACGATTGTTTTTGTAGAAGTGAAGACGTCTTCTCAAAAGAAGCTGGGCCGCCCGGAAGAGCAGGTGGATGATGGAAAGATTGAGAAGCTGGCCAACGCCATGGAGGTATTTCTCTACCGGAACGATGACATTGAAGACAGTCGCTTTGATATGATAACTGTCCGGTTTGGCAAGGGGCGTCCGTCCGTACGGTATTATGAGGATTTTATCAATTAGATGGAATGAGGAATTGCCGTGAAACGGGAAAGTGTGAAACGTAGAGGCAATCTGTTTTGGTGAACCTCAAATGATGAGATTACCTGTCCGTGCCGGCACTGCGGCAGATAGGCTAGGCCCTCTTCGTAATGGCTCTCTCGACCGGCATTTCAAATGAGAATAATCGTTTGCTTTGTCTCTTGGTGTCATGGCGGCGGTTCCCTTAAATTGGGCCGAAGAAAATGAAAGACTCAACCATCACAAAGATCGTGCGGGAGATTAAGTCTCTGTTCACAATCATTCTGATTGCTCTCTCTCTGCGCGCCACCATTATCGAAGCGTATATCGTTCCCACCGGCTCCATGGAGAACACCATCATGACAGGTGATTTTCTTATCGGCAACAAATTTGTTTACGGCATGCGGACGCCGGACTGGATCGGAATTCCGTACACCGAAATCGGCGCTTATGTGCCGTGGACGCGCTTCCCGGAGTTCAGACAGCCGAGGCGAGGCGATGTTGTTATTTTCAAGTATCCCCGTGATGATTTCCAGAAGTACGTCAAGCGGTGCGTTGCTGAGCCGGGGCAGACCATCGAGGTGCGCGAGAAGAGCGTCTGGATTGATGGAGAGGAATTTGAACTTCCGCAAAACGGCAAATTTGTTGACAGGAATGTTCTGTCTCCAGATTTCAGACAGCCGGGGATCTTTATGCGCGGTGAATCAAACCGGGATAATCTCGGTCCCGTGCGTGTGCCGAAGGGGGGCGACATCATAATCATTGATGAAGCGACGAACTGGGATTATCTCCTGCCCATTATGATCATGGACGGCCACGAAGTGACGGTTGAAGGCGGTGATCTCGGCAGGCGCTACAGGTTTACTATGCACGATCCAAACGACGTGGCACGCCGCTATATGTCCGGTTTGGGGAGCAAAATTCGCGGCATATTCTCGCAGAAACCCTATACACCACGAAAAGTCGGAAGGTTGTACGGAAAGTACTATTCGAACAGTAATCAAAACGGGGAACTCCTGAACACGTGGAACTTTCACTTTACTGATGAAACCAGAAAATATCTTTACATCGACGGTACCCCACTGAGCGAAGTCGGCAGCTACACCGTGAGGCAAAACTACTACTGGATGATGGGAGATAACCGCGATGACAGCGCTGATTCCCGCTACTGGGGATTCGTTCCGCAGGAGCTGATTCTTGGGGAAGCTCTGTTCGTCTATATGTCCTGGGACTTCAAAGGGGGTGGTCCCCGGTTCAGCCGAATTGGCACCATCATCCGCTAGAACGGTGTATTTTTCTGAATTTGGCGCCGGGAGAATTCCATTGACAATCCCTCGGGCCATGTGTATAATTTTCGGGGTCAGAATAAGTTTTCAGTCACAATAGCCGAGGTATCTGTTTCACATGTTTAGCGCAATCGGTTTTGCCATCAAGATTCTCATGGCGGCAACTATCATCGTGCCGTTGTTTATCGGCCATAATTCGATCGTTGCCAAAGAGAAGATCGGTATCTATTCCCTCATATCGGTTGTTGCCGCTACAATGACCGTGATCTCTGACAAATTAGGCTCCGGTCTCATAGCAGGCTCCCTGTTTGTGGCAATTGCCATTATCTCGTACAGCCAGTTTCAGAAAGATAAAGGCTGGGCCGATACGCTCCAGTCAATGGCGCCTCTATGGCTGGTAGCTGTCATTGGCATGTGTATTGGTGCAACGATGTTACTTCAGGCTGTAATAGTGACAGCTGTTGCTTATTATCTGATAAATTATCTGCCGACGCTTTTGGACGGTGGGGATAAATAGAGAGCTTCGGCAAAATAATTATTCGTTGGACCGGTTCCATGTGGCACATAACCTCTTATATTACCATGAATAAGGAGCTCCTATTATGAAACAGTCAGTTATTTTCATTACTTTTCTTCTGAGCATCGCCATTCTGTCTCAGGAGGCAGTTGCAGATCAAACAGCCGGCGAACCCGAGCAGGAAGCGGAAGCTGATACGCTGGCGGAAGAGATGGAAGAAGACTTGGAGTTTGATGAAGCTGATGAAGACACTTTAGCCCCGGATGCTGCCGCGCCTGCCGGATCAGAGGCAGATCTTGCAACCCGATACAAAGAGCACTTCTGGGGCGCCACCAAAGATCAGTTTGAGGGGAGTGCCGCCGGTGATACTGTTTCCGCCAGCGATGATAATTCTTTAACCGTTTCGGGGACCCTTGGACAGGACAGTGTAACGTATGTCTATTCTTTTTCAGACAAGGGATTCTGGAAGGTTAGGGTTGACTATGATACAGAGACGCAGGCGATCGCTGATTACATCGAAGATTTCCATCGTGTTGAAGGCTTGTTGACAAAGCGTTACGGTCATCCGAAAAGGACAAGCCAAAATGATATGGGAATCGGACGGGAGTATCTCTTCTCAGACTTTCCGAAACTTTCGAGAGCCTATTTTCGATCGTCCTGGTCAATTGATTCCGTTCACATCGAGCTGTTACTGCACGCGGTAGCGCCTTACGATCCTGAAAATGTCCCTGTTTTCAATGACGTACCGTCGGTGCTGCGACTGTACTATTATCATCCTTCTTTTTATGGGACAATTGAACCCGAGACGCCTGAAGTTTCTGAAGAGAGTCTGCTTGATGAGTACTGATCAAAAATTCGGTCAATCCTCGGTACGACTTTGCTGTATAGCTCTTCTGTTCGCCAACAGTCTGAGGTTTTCCGGTTGCTATCTTCCGCCGGCCATGGTGAGGACCTACAACTACGATGTCTCCCGCGAGGAGGCGCTAAATCAGTGCCAGCAGGTCATCATGCGTCTCGGCTACGAAATTGAAATCATTGATGCGGTGGATGGTCATTTTTTGACAAGAGTGAGGGCCATTAAGCGCCTTTTCCAACCGATAGAATATGTTGTCTTTGTGAGCGTTGAAGACCGAATCGATGTGATCGTCTATTCGGAGGTGCGGACTTTTCGGCGCGCGTCACAATTGGGTCTCAGTGCCGGAGAGCTTGTTGTTCAGGACGCCAGCAATAATCTGGGTCTCCGCTTTCAGCGCGCCATCTTTAATCCCATCAGCCGTGAGTTCGCTCACAACGACATTAAGCTATGGAATCCTGACAAACAGAATCCGGCTTATGACCGTGAGATCCGGGCGTATGAACAGAAAAGGCTGAAGCGACTAGCGTCCATCAGAAAGGGGAAAGAAGCCAGAGAAAAGAAAGCGTGGCAAGGGATGCTGGCTGAATACGGCTTGGAGCGGGATGACGCACGGTACGATGCTGTTCTTGATGCTGAACACCAAATCGTGTTTTACAGAGACAAGGATGTGCGTGATTGGTCGCTTGTCGAGATGAACAAAGTTGTTGCGGCTCAAGACGAGCTTATGAAACGTGCCATCCTTGATGTGATGGAGAGATACCACGATTACAAAGGAGTGGGGCGGATGGATTGGATTGTAGCGCCCACCGGCCGCGTTATCGATTCACGTGTCCGCCTGACTACTTCGTTCAATACTCCGGAAGATGAACTGCAGCGGATGATGGAAAATCAAGTCCGCCTGTGGTTTTTTCCTCCATCCGCACGACAGCAAAATTATGTGCATCTGACGCGGGAGGTAGCCTTCCAAGGCAACAGGCATAACATCAGGATATCTCTTTCGAGGCCGCGGTTCGTCAGCATGACAGATGAATTCCCGATTATTCACAAGGAGTTGATGCGTGATACACTCTTCGCGGAACCATCATCTTCTCAAAATTAGACATAGAAATTTTAGGGTTGATCTTGTAACCTTATGTTCATAACGTACGTATCAGATTCAAGACAGAACAAGACGTTGTATTTTATTTCTGAAAATAGTGTGAACAGATTAAATTAGCGTTCGTCTTAACTGAAGAATCAGACCCGAGGTACTTTAAGGAGAAGAATCAAATAGGGATTAGAATATGGCAGTCGATCTGACCGATTCAGACAAGAGGAAGGAATACCTCACAGAAAAGCTTGACGATCTTCTCGATGGGATTAACGAATCTTATGGCGTTACTCTCATGGAAGAATTGATCTCGCGGCTGGAGACAACAGTAAATGAGTTTAACGATGAAGTGAATTCTCTCATGGACCAGCTCAAAGCTATCGGAGTAAAGCGGGGAGAGTTGTTGGACAAAATCAAGTCTGGCGGAAACGGGGAAGAGGAAGAAGAGAGAGGCAGCGAGGATGAGGATCAGCGTGACATGAGTGCGTGGGAAAAACGTCTGGAAGAAATTGAGAAAAAATAAAGGGAGTACAGATGGAAACCAAAGATAAACTACTGATTCTGATAGTCATAGCATGGATAGCGGCGGCGGTCTATTTCAAAGCTACCACTGATACCATGTTCGCCAAAATGGATGAGATGGAAAGGCTTCAGCTCAAGCACGTGGATGAAGTCAATAAGGAGTTCCGAGAAGACTTGAGGACCCTCAACCTGCAATTCATCGGGCGTGGGAAGCATCTGAGAAAAGCACAGAAAGACATTATCGCCAACACCCAGCTCATTCATCACGTTACCGATTCGCTATCACGCGAAATTGAGACAGTCCAACTAAACCTAGAGGATTTCAGACGTGCTACGGAAAGCAAATTTTTAGAAGTTGATAAAAGTATTGAGAGCGCGGAAAGTAAGTTCAATTCATACAAGCGACTGACCAACAGGCATATCGGTGATCTAGATCAGAGGCTGACAACAGCTGAGACCGATATCGTTGATCTCAATGATCGGGTGCCGGTAAAGGAGAAGAACGGCGAATAAGGTCACTTCTTGAAGCGGAAAGGTTAAAGGAAGGGGGATTTTATGATCCCCCTTTTTAATTAATGATAGCTGTCAACCTGAAATCTGTTACTGGCACCGAACTGATCGAGCAAGGCTATACCGTAGCGGCCAAAGTTTCGCTCTGGGAGAGTCAAGCTCAGTTGATCAGCCGTATCTTGGAGTGGGCTCATCAGAGCCCTTTCTTGTGGGAGTTGTCTGAGACTGTTTATGAGGCGGAAGAAGGGGTAAATGAGAATCGTGAAACGTCGGTTATTTTCTTTCTGATGGAGAATGACAAGGAACCTTTTGTGAGTGGTTTTCCCCATGATGGAAGAGAGTATTTGCGATTTGAGCCGTTCGACCAAGAGCTGTTCGACTACTACCGGAAGGATGGAGTCTACAAGCATCCCAAGACACCTTGACGCGGCAGGAATCAAAACTGTTCAGGAAGGGGGTCAGTCTTCTCAAAGAGGGGAAACTTCTGAAGGCGCATACGGCCTGGGAGGCCATCTGGAAAACGGACAGGGGAAACGAGCGCGAATGGATCAGAGGATTCATTCAGCTGACAGGCGCCCTGCTTAAGCTGAAGGCGAATCAGCCGGGAAGCGCGAAGTATCTGATAGGAAAAGCGATGCACAATCTGGGGAATGGCAAGGAAGACCGGCAAATCGTCTCCAACGCTACCATGGACTACTTGGCGTCTCTCAGGACGGCCATGGAGAGCGAGACGCTTTGCAAGAAACCTGAGCATGAGGCGCAAGAATTAGGCCGTCATCTCTTGAATGACAGTGTCCTTGGCTTCGGAAAATAAAATAGGGGTAGACTTCGTAAATGACCTCGGAGCACTTTGAAGATCTACCCCTA
>DCAL01000060.1:0-5960 GCA_002311975.1 Fidelibacterota bacterium UBA1134
AAAGCGGTCTTCGGAGTAAAATGATGGAATCCCGATTCCTTCGGGAAGGAATCATTTTGAAGCGCCAATATCGGAGGAAACATCAGCTCATTTCCGATTTGCAGCAATTCCTCCGATCCAAGGACTCTTCGGACAAGTGGTAGCTCCATCGTTGTCCAAAGGACTCTTTGAGCACTCTGCCGTCATTCTTCCCCAGCCTGCCCCACTCCGTGAGTGGCTGGCAGGGGGTCAGGCAGGGAACGAGGCTGATCAGCTGGTCCAAAGCGAGAGAACATTGCTTTTCAGTGCCCCAATTGGGTTTGCAAAGGAATCCACTCCACGATAAATCCCCATCGTATTCTTACTGGCAGATAGTTAAATGTATCAACACTTTGGCACTGTTTTTATTTTCCTGATCATCGGGATTATTCTCGTGGCGGTACCGCTTCTCATGCAGAGGATATTATCTCCACAGAGAAAAACTTTTGATAAGCTGTCAACCTACTAATGCGGTGAAGATGCAGTGGGCATCCCTGAGATTCCCTCTTGAACCAGGGACCCGGTTTTTTTTCAAAATATCCACGAGGTATCTGGAAGTCTCTATTTCTTGAAACCCCAGCCCTCCAAAACTGAAGATCATATCCACCATTTGTTGAATCATTTTGGCGTCTGTTTCAACATAATCCACGGCAAGATTCTTCAGTTTACTGGAACTCTTTGGCAAACCAAGAACTTTGTTCTGATAAAATAGAAGAATGAATAAGGCTGCCGACGGTGAAAGGGGAACTAACAATTGTTTCCTCATAAGCACAATCGTAAATTGGAAAGTTAATTTTCGGAGGAGGGCTATCTGTTTATGGCAACGACGGCAGATATTCGGAACGGCATGCTGATTGATCATAAAGGTCACCGGATGAAAATCATCTCTTTTCTCCATGTCAAACCGGGAAAAGGAGGTGCATTCGTAAGAACTAAACTGAAGAATATTATGTCAGGCAAGGTGATTGATGTTACGTTCAGAGCGGGCGAAAAAATCAAGCCGTTGCGGCTCGATTCGAAAGAGATGCAGTATCTTTACAGTGAGGGAGATTTTTCTGTCTTCATGGATATTGAGTCTTTTGAACAGATAAATGTGGCTCACAGTCTGATGGCTGACGAACTGCCGTATATAAAGGAGGGGATGAGCGTCGGAGTTGATTCGATCAATGACGAAATCATCGGAATCAGAGCGCCGGTCTTTGTTGAATTGGCGGTGAAAAAGTCTGATCCCGGCATGAGGGGCAACACAGCCACGGGCGCAACAAAGTCTGCGGAACTGGAAACGGGACACGTCGTGATGGTTCCCTTGTTCGTCAATGAAGGGGATGTATTGAAAGTTGATACACGAACGGGAGATTATGTGGAACGTGTTAAATAGTATGTGGCAGGATAAACTTCAGAAAATCATTGAGATGCTCGAGGCATCGGACGTTAACGAAATCGAGGTCAATTTCTGGGGACGAAAGTTTCGGGTATCCAAGAGTGCTAATGTTTTATCGGGGCCTGCTTCCGTGTCACAACCCACGACGGTGACGGTTGAGAATCCTGCTCCAGAGGCTGATCCCGATCAGGGGGCGTCGCCAGCAGCCGGGGGAGAAGAATCGGAAGGTGTGGAGGTGACGGCGCCGATGGTGGGGACCTTCTATGCAGCGCCTTCGCCGGAATCTCCACCATTCGTATCTGTTGGCGATTACGTCAGCGCGGGGCAAACGCTGTGCATCATTGAGGCCATGAAGATAATGAATGAAATCGAGTCCGATGTTACAGGCCGGATTGCCAAGATTGTTGTGCAAAATGCGGAGCCGGTGGAATACGGTCAGCCTATCTTCTTAATAACACTCGACTAGTAGTCTCATCTCCTGAGAGATCTCACAGTTGTTCCTCAGAGAGATAATCGCCCGATAATCTCTACCGAATAAGCCTGAATTATTCATGAGAGTTTGGTAGGAAACTAACACATGCTGAATAATCAAGTCGTTATAAAACAAATGATCCTGATTAATCGAAATGAATAATTCGGAAAATGTTCTCACTAAGTACATAATTTATTCGCTAGTTATGTTGAGTTAATAAGCGCTGATGTTGGGAATCCCAATTCTTTCGGGGAATTAATCAGGCTGGATGAATTTTCCTGATATTGATGATTAAAAAGATCCTTATCGCCAATCGGGGCGAAATTGCACTGAGGGTTATCAGAGCCTGCCATGAATTGGGCATTTCTACGGTGGCGGTGTATTCTACGGCTGATGAATTTTCCCTCCATGTGCGGTTTGCTAACGAGGCGGTCTGTATAGGTCCCCCTCAAAGTCAGGCAAGCTATCTCAATATTCCTCAGATCATCAGCGCAGCCGCAGTCACAAACAGCGATGCAATTCATCCCGGTTACGGCTTCCTTGCCGAGAATGCTGAATTCGCCCAAATCTGCAGTGACAACAATTTTATCTTCATCGGACCGGACGCTGAGATCATTCGGGCTATGGGGGAGAAGGCAACCGCTAAGACGACCATGGCGACAGCCGGTGTTCCCGTAATCCCGGGAAGTGACGGAGTAGTTGCGGATGTACAGACTGCCGGAACAGCAGCCGATGAGATTGGCTATCCGGTCATGCTGAAGGCGACAGCAGGCGGTGGCGGCAAAGGGATGAGAATCGTGCGCAGCGAAGAAGAGCTGGAAAAAGCATTCGCCATGGCCAGCGCGGAAGCTGAAAAAGCGTTCAATAATGGAGCGTTGTACCTTGAGAAATATATAGACAACTCACGCCATATCGAATTCCAGATTTTTGGTGATCAGCACGGGAACATTATCCATTTCGGGGAGCGGGAATGTTCCATCCAGCGCAGACACCAGAAACTTATCGAGGAATCTCCTTCGCCGGCCATTGATGATGATTTAAGAGAAAGAATGGGCGAAATGGCGGTCCGGGGAGCAAAGTCTATTAATTATGTGGGTGCGGGAACCGTGGAATTCCTGTTTGATGACGCCACCAGAAAGTTCTATTTTATGGAGATGAATACTCGGATTCAGGTAGAACATCCGGTCACGGAAATGGTAATCGGAAAGGATTTGCTCAAGATGCAGATTAAGGTTGCCGCCGGGGAGAAAATCCCGGCACATCTTGCTTCCATTAAGCCCCGCGGCCACGCGCTGGAATGTCGTATCAATGCCGAAGATCCCGCAAACAACTTTGCCCCTTCGCCGGGGCGGGTGAAAAGTTTTCATGTGCCGGGCGGGAATGGCGTCCGAGTGGATACTCACGTTTATTCCGGTTACGAAATTCCGCGGTACTATGATTCACTCATTGCCAAGCTGATCGTTCACGGCGATGACCGTCTTACAGCTATCAATCGCATGCAGCGGGCGCTGGAAGAGACAATCATTGAAGGGCCTCATACAACCATTCCATTCCATCGGGCTATTATGAAGGACCATAGATTTCGTGAGGGAGCGATTCATACCAATTTCATCGAATCGTTCGAATACAGTCCGGGAGAAACGTCTTAAAGTCACGCATAAAGGAGATGCAATGAATACGCCTTCCGATCTTGCCTATGTTGATACACATGAATGGCTTTCTATCGATGGACAGACGGCAACCGTAGGAATAACTGACTACGCCCAAAGTGAACTGGGAGATATCATCTTTGTGGAGCTTCCCGAGGCGGGGACAGAAGTGGAAACAGGAGAACCGTTTGCCGTCATCGAGGCGGTGAAGACGGTTTCCGATCTCTTTGGCCCAGTCTCAGGAACAATCTCTGAGGTGAACGATTCGCTCGAAGACAGTCCTGAGAAGATAAATGAAGATCCATACGGGGGCGGCTGGATTGTCAAAATTGAGATGTCGGATCCATCGGAGACAGAATCGCTGCTGAGCGCGGACGATTATGGGAAACTCACCGGCTAAATCAAATCAATTTGTTCCGTACACGCCGGAGATCGAGCGGGAGATGCTCGACATGATGGGACTCAGTTCTTTTGAAGAACTCCTGGAAGCTATTCCGGCCGAACTGCGCGTAAAGGGTAATCTTTCACTCCCGTCGCAGATATCCGAAATGGAGGTGACCGAAGATATGAGAACGCTGGCGGGCAGGAACGCTTCCGCCGCTGAATCGCTCTCTTTCCTCGGCGGCGGATCCTACGATCATTTTGTCCCCTCGGCGGTTCCCTATCTGGCGTCCCGCTCGGAATTCGCCACCTCGTACACGCCGTATCAGGCGGAGGTGAGCCAGGGGACATTGCAGGTTATCTACGAATTTCAGACGATGATCTGTGAGATTACGGGAATGGATGTGGCCAATGCGTCACTTTATGACGGTGCATCGGCCGTAGCGGAAGCTTGCCTCTTAGCCGGAAGAGTGAATGGCAAAACGAAAGTATTGCTGTCCCAAGGACTTTACGCCAGCTACCAACGCGTAGTGGAGACTTATCTGGAATACACTCCGCTCGAAATAGAAATCATTCCCGCCACCGATGGGCTCACCGATCTGGAATGGCTTCGCGGTCATCTCGATGAAGAGGTGTCGGCTGTTGTGATTCAGTCGCCCAACAGACTGGGATTGATCGAAATGTGGAAAGATGCAGGGGAACTGTGCGCTGATTCTCAGGCGCTTTTCGTGGCGGTGGGCGATCCCCTCTCATTTGGAATTTTTGCACCCCCGGGTGAATGCATGGCTAATGTCTACGCGGGTGAGGGACAGGTTCTCGGCTCGCCCGTTTCGCTGGGAGGACCTTATCTCGGACTGTTTGCAATCAGGCAGGAGCATATGCGGAAAGTCCCGGGGAGACTTGTGGCGGCGGCGAAAGATGTGGATGGTAAAGATGGCTTCGTCCTGGCCCTCCAGACGCGGGAACAGCACATCCGCCGCGAGAGGGCAACCTCTAACATCTGCACAAATCAGGGACTTGTGGCTCTCAGCGCCACTATTTATCTTGCCCTTCTCGGCATGGAAGGATTCAAAGCGGCGGCAGAACTATGCTTTCAGAAGAGCCACTACGCCGCAGCCGAAATAGAAAAACTGTCCAGTTTTTCTATTCCCTTCGGAGAGCGCTTCTTCAATGAATTTGTTGTAAAATGCCCCGTTCTATCGCAAACTATCCTCGGCGAAGGGGTAAAGGCGGAGATTCAGCCCGGAACAATGCTTGAGGATGATCCACGATTCCTGAGAGTTGCAATTACTGAAAAACATTCCAGGGAAGCAATCGACACTCTCGTCTCATTCCTGAGGAGATTTGAACAGTGAGTTCCGTGCTTGAACATCTGATGAACGTGCGGAACAAGAAGGGCGCCGGCTATCTGGTTCTCATCGATCCCGATCGGAAGAACGACGGCATACTGGACAGACTTGTCCATTCGGTCAACCAATCGGAGGTGGACGCCATCCTTGCGGGAGGCAGCCTTTTCATGGACGGCAAGTTTCATGAGCGTGTTGCCCGCATTAAGAAAATATCCCAAGTGCCTGTGATTCTGTTCCCGGGTGCCGTAAACCAACTGGGTCCTAATTTTGATGCTGTCCTTTTCATGTCTATCATCAGCGGCCGGAATCCCACTTATCTCATCGGCGAACAGGTCATTGGAGCTCCCATTGTGAAAGACCTTGGGCTTGAAGCCATCGCCACAGGATATATGCTTTTCGATGGCGGCGGAAAATCGACGGTTGAGTTCCTGAGTAATACACAGCCACTGCCGATGGATCGCTCCGATCTGGCGATTGCCCACGGATTGGCGGCCCAGTATCTCGGAATGAGGCTGCTCTATATGGAGGCTGGAAGCGGTGCCGAACGGAGCGTCCCCGAGGAGACAATCAGCGCGCTCTCGACTGAAGTGGAATTACCGCTCATTGTGGGCGGCGGTATAAAATCTCCTCAGGAAGCGGCAAGAAAAGTTGAGGCTGGTGCAAGTTTCGTCGTAACGGGCACGGTTACTGAGACGGATGATCACAAGACG
>DCAL01000060.1:6020-7508 GCA_002311975.1 Fidelibacterota bacterium UBA1134
TGATGCAATCGTTTGCAGATGCTGTTCACGGTAAGTAAATGAGCTCAGGACTGGATCAGATAAAGAGTCAACTGGCAGAAGGGGCTGACGTCAAACAGAGCATGGTGGACAGCTGCTCGGAAGGGATCCTCAAGGCGGCCGATTTGATTATCGATACCATTAAAAGAGGAAACAAGATTCTCTGGTGCGGAAATGGCGGGAGCGCCGCTCAAGCGCAACATCTGTCAACGGAGCTGTTAGGCGGACTGAGGCGCCACGATCTGGCACCACTGCCGTCCATTTCCCTGACGACCGACAGTTCGCTGCTGACAGCGTGGTCCAACGACGTAGGATTTGATACACTCTTTTCGCGGCAGATTGAGGGTCTTGGCAATGGCGGCGATGTTCTGATAGCACTTTCCACCAGCGGTGATTCGGAGAACGTGGTGAAAGGTGTGGATGCGGCTGAAGAGAAGGGATTGAATGTAATCGTGTTGACCGGTCGTGACGGCGGCAGACTGGCAAACAGAGGTGATGTCTGCGTCCGGGTGCCTTCGGATGATACGCAGCGTATTCAGGAAGGACATCTTGCGGCAGGTCATATCTTCTGTGAACTTGTGGAGCAATCCTTCGCGTAACAGGGAGCAAGCCACGGAGACGTATCTGACTGACTATCTTTTGTCGCTGAGGGTGGAACGCAACCTTTCACCCAACACGCTGGAAGCTTACGAGCACGATCTGAACCGCTATCTTACGTTCATCGAAAGGGATAAACATCTGGACAGCATAGACGATATCCACCCCAACCATATTCGCGAATACATCCGAAATCTGAGTGATCTTTGTTTGATGGCTACAAGTGTGCGGCGCAACTTCTCAGTCGTCCGATCTTATCATTCGTTTCTCGTGTATGAAGAGTATGTTGCTCTCAATCCTGCCGAACTTCTCGCAGCGCCGAAGATTCCCCAAAAACTCCCGATTATCTTGAGTGTTGAGGAGGTGGACGCAATCCTTGAAGTGATCGACTCGTCAACTGCATACGGTCTGAGAGATCGGACCATGATTGAGCTGCTATATTCAGCGGGGCTCAGAGTGACTGAGCTTGTCCAGTTGAAGCTCATCAGTCTGTTCGAGAATAGGGGGTGGATCAGAGTGTTCGGCAAGGGGTCGAAAGAGCGCATTGTACCGTTGGGGAAACAGGCGGAAAACTGGATAGAGAAGTATCTCAACGAAGGGCGACCCCTTCTCTTGAAAAAGGGGAAACGAAGCGACACACTTTTTCTCAATTACCGCGGCGATCAAATTTCCAGAAAGGGTGTCTGGAAACTACTACGCAAATATGTGACAGAGGCGGGAATCGATAAGCCGGCGAGTCCTCATACCCTGAGACATTCTTTTGCTACGCACCTGCTGGAGGGCGGGGCTGATCTGAGGGTTGTGCAGGAGATGCTGGGACATGCCGATATCAGCTCCACACAGATCTACACGCACTTGGACAAGACGTATCTA
>DCAL01000060.1:7695-15297 GCA_002311975.1 Fidelibacterota bacterium UBA1134
TTCGGCTGGGCCAAGCCGGTGCCGGTGGATCCGCGCTATTTTAACGATCCGAAACGGGATATGCTGTGGGTGGCGCTGGCCGGTCCCGCGGCAAACATGATCCTCGCCTTTGCATCCGGTATTTTGCTGACCAGTTTTCTCGGATCGGGCTTTCTCGCCACCGCTGGAGGCGCCTTTCTGGGCAACATGCTGCTCTACAGTCTGCAAATCAATCTGGCGCTGGCGATCTTTAATCTGCTTCCCATTCCGCCTCTGGATGGGTCGAAAGTATTGCGAGGTGTTCTGCCGTATCAGTATGAGCATATGGCGGACCGGCTCGAATACTATGGGCCCTACGTCCTCATGGGAATCATCATGCTCGGGTTTTTCACCGGGATCTCCATATTCTGGATATTCATCGGTCCCTTTGTGAGGTTTTTCTCAGCTCTGTTTACTTTCGGACTCATGTGATGACATCGGATGTTCATATTCGGCGGGTCATCGAGAGGACGAAGCCGGCAAGGTCCATTTGGTGGCTTATAGTGGTCTTTGGTGTGGTGACAGCTGTATTTTACTATTTGACATCGGGAGCGAATTAAGCTGATGGATAAAATTGTTGAATGTGTGCCCAATTTTAGTGAGGGCCGGGATGAGTCGATCCTGGAGGGGATTAGCCGCGCGATCGAGTCGGTTGCGGAAGTAGTTCTGCTGGATGTTGATCCCGGCGAAGCGACCAACCGGACGGTAGTCACTTTTGTCGGATCGCCAAAGGGTGTGAAGGAAGCAGCGTTTCATGCCATCGCCACGGCGGCTGACCTCATCGATATGCGGAATCAATCCGGGGCTCACGCCCGTATGGGCGCCACCGACGTCTGTCCCTTCGTTCCTGTGCGCGGTGTAACCATGGATGACTGCGTTGAGATTGCCAAGTCAGTGGGGGAGCGTGTTGCTGAAGAATTGGGAATTCCTGTCTATCTGTATGAGCATGCGGCCTCCGCGCCTGAGAGGCGGAATCTGGCTAATGTCCGCAAGGGTGAATATGAGGGATTGTCTGACAAGCTGAAAGACCCCAACTGGAAGCCGGACTTCGGCGAAGCGAAGTTTAACGCCGGAAGCGGCGCGACTGCTATCGGCGCCAGAGAATTCCTCATTGCGTACAACGTCAATCTGAACACGAAGGACAGGCGTGTGGCCACCGACATCGCCCTCGATATCCGGGAAGCGGGGCGGGCCAAGCGGGATAAGGACGGCAAGATCGTGCGCGATGAGGATGGAAAGGCAATCAAAGTGCCCGGCCTGTTTGAGTCGTGTAAGGCGGTTGGCTGGGTGATTGATGAATACCAGAAGGCTCAGGTTTCCATCAACCTGACAAATCACCATGTGACACCGCCTCATGCGGCATTCGAGGCTGTACGGGAGGGCGCTCGCAAGCGAGGACTGCGTGTGACAGGAAGTGAAATTGTCGGTCTCATTCCTCTGGAGGCGATGCTCATGGCGGGGCGGTTCTATCTGGAAAAGCAGGGGAAGACGCAGGCGGTTCCCGAGGTTGAGTTGCTGAGGGTAGCCATCGAATCGCTCGGTCTTAACGACGTCGCCAAATTCAATCCTATGGAAAAGATTGTTGATTACAGAGTAGTTGAGCAGGGCGATCTTGTCTCGAGGACTGTGGCCGGTTTTGCGGATGAACTTTCGATTGACAGCCCTGCGCCGGGCGGCGGATCGGTTTCAGCCCTTATGGGGAGTCTGGCGGCAGCACTCGTCAGCATGGTGGCAGCCCTTACTCATGGAAAAAAGGGGATGGAGGCTTCGCGCTCAAGAATGGAGGAACTGGGGGAGAAGGGGCAGTTCCTCAAAGATCGTCTCGCCTTTCTGGTGGATGAGGATACGCGCTCATTCAACGCAGTCATGGCGGCTATGCGGATGATGAAGAAGAGTGATGAAGAAAAGAAGGTGCGCGGGCAGGCCATGAATGCCGCCGCCAAGAGAGCCACCGAAGTTCCACTGGAAGTTGCCCATTTGTGTTTTCAGGCGCTAGAACTGGCGCAAGCCGCAGCGAAAGAAGGGAATCCCAATTCAGCGAGCGATGCGGGCGTGGCGGCCGAAGCGGCTCTGGCCGGACTGAAAGGGGCGCGGCTGAATGTGCTTATCAATCTGCCGGGAATAGACGATGAGGATTTCTGCAAGACATCGATATCTGAAGTCGAGGATCTGAGAAAGCGGGGAGCATCTCTGGCGCAGGAGATTGCCACGGCGGTTGAGTTAACTATCAAGGAATTTTAGTGGGCAAGATTCACGTACTGTCAGACGATCTGAAAAATAAGATTGCTGCCGGCGAGGTGGTTGAGCGTCCCGCCTCTGTGGTGAAGGAGCTCATAGAGAACAGTATCGACGCCGGAGCGAAGAATATCGACATATCCGTAAGCGGCGGCGGGAACGCTTCCATTCAAGTGGCAGATGACGGGAGTGGACTCGAGAGCGACGATCTGAAGTTAGCTTTCAGCCGTCATACCACTTCCAAGATTGAGTCGCCTGAGGATCTGCACCGGATCAGTACCCTCGGCTTCCGCGGGGAAGCGCTGGCCAGCATCGCCTCCGTCGCGAAAGTGAGAGCGATTTCAACCGTGGATGGTGGGACAGGTTCGGAGATTGCCATCAGCAATGGCGAAATATCGGAGCAGGTTCCGGGCTCCATCGTGGAGGGAACCTCCATCTCGGTGACAGACCTGTTCTTTTCCGTGCCGGCACGCAGGAAGTTTCTGAAAAGTGCCAAAGTGGAGTTCAGACATGTCATTCAAGTCGTCAGGAGATTTGCTCTCAGTTATCCCGAGATTGCCTTCAATCTGATTGCTGATGACAAGAAGGTGCTTTCCGTTCGTAGTGAGACTCTTGAAGAGAGGATTGGGAAAGTTTTCGATCCCACATACAGACAGAACATTCTTGCTGTGGACTACGCCAAGGGACAGTTCAAGATAACTGGATTTGTAGGCAATCTTAATCTGGTGAGAAAGAGGAGGGGAGAGCAGTTCCTGTTTCTGGAGGGGCGATATATCGTAGATAGACTTTTGAATTCCGCTGTCTATTCAGCCTACCGTTCTCTTGTCTCCCGTGGTGAGTTTCCATTCTTTGTTCTGAACCTGAAAGCGCCGCTTGATCAGGTAGACGTAAATGTCCATCCCATGAAGATTGAAGTGAGATTTCAGGATGAGTGGCGTGTCTATCATACCTTGAAGTCGGCCGTAGAGGCTGCCCTTGCGGAGATTCTCAGCACCATCCCCGATCTGGCAAAGTTTGAGCCGCCAGATGCCGCTTCAGGGCAGGATGCTCTCCCTTTCCAGCGGCAGTCAGGGCAGCCGGGAGGAGCAGTTGGGGTGGATACGGTGGAAAGGGCAAAACAATACGTGCGCACGATTCGGGTTCAGCCGCAAAGTTCGGAGTTTGTGAATCTGGAAAATATTTGGCAGGTTCACACCAAGTACATTGTCTCTGAAATCAAGAGCGGTCTGGTGGTAATTGATCAGCATGTGGCACACGAGCGCATCCTGTTTGAACAGGCGCTGCAGGCGCTGGAAGGGTCACCGATGCCAAGCCAGACACTGCTCTTTCCTGAGGTGGTGGAGTTGCCGGCAGATGAATTTTCCGCTCTAATCGACCTCTTCCCGTTTCTGGAGAAGATTGGTTTTCGCATGAAAGAGTTCGGTAAGAATACCGTTCTTGTGGAGGGAGTTCCCTCGGAGATGGGGTGGGAAAAAATTCGCGGAATCTTGAAGGACATCCTCGATTCCTATGAAACTGAGAAAAGGGAGCACGCCTCATTTCAGGAGGCTGTGGCGGCTTCATTTGCCTGCCACGCAGCGGTGAAAGCCGGGGATGTACTGGTCAAAGAGGAAATGCAGTCACTGGTGGATCGCCTTTTCGCCACCAAGCATCCTTACTACTGTCCCCACGGGCGACCGATCATCGTTAATCTTAGTTTGGATGAACTCGACAGACGCTTTGAACGAAATTGACTATTTTCTATTTACGATTTTTGATTGATAAGATTGACTGATTCCGATCCCATTTGCTGCCTTTTTGTTCAATAGAAAATCAAAAATAGCCATAGTGATTGCCGGTCCCACAGCCGTGGGCAAGTCCACCGTGGCCGTGCGAGTGGCCCGGGAACTTGACGGTGAGATTATCGGCCTCGATTCCCGTCAGATTTACCGTCATATGCCTATCGGCACGGCTCAACCCACTGAGAAGGAGCGAGGCGGAATTCCCCATCACTTGATCGGGATCAGGGACCCCGGCGAAATGATTTCAGCAGGAGAGTACGCCCATCTGGTTGAAGAGGAGATGGAAGGGGTTTTGGAGCGGGAAGGACTTCCCATTGTGTGCGGCGGGAGCGGTCTCTACTACAGGGCGCTTACCCGTGGCATTTTTGAGGGATCCTCTTCTGACCTTGATATCCGCAAGAAGCTACAGTCGGAGCTGGAAAGGGAGGGTGTTGATAAACTGTTGCAGAGGCTTCGCGCTGTTGACCCGGAATACGCGGAAATCGTCCACCCCAACAATCACAAGCGGCTCATCCGGGCACTGGAGATATTCGAGATAACGGGCAAGGCCCCCAGTGACCATTTTAAATCCCAGCAGGAAAGAATCCCGGATGATACAACCTTCAGCATCTATCTGCGAGCGTCACGCAATTTTCTCGAGCCGCGTATCTGCCACCGCACTGATGAGATGCTTGACAAAGGATGGATAGAAGAGGTTCAGTCACTCGTGGAGATGGGAGTCGATCAGAAGTCCCACCCCGTGGGCAGCCTCGGTTATCGCGAGATCATGGCTTATCTTGATGGAGCAATGAACCGGGACGAGATGGTTGACCGTATCAACATTCAGACGCGCCAGTATGCCAGAAAACAGTTGAAATGGTTCGATCGTGAAAAGATGAATCTGAAACTGGATCTATCAGAAAGCAGATCACTGGATGATACGGTCGCTACTATTGTGGGTGAATTCAAAACGTTTGGTTCGAGTTAGACTTTAGTCGTAAATTTGCGTTTGAAAGAGGTCCTTTAAACCATTCCTGAGAGAAGGTAAGGACGCTTCGGCATCCTCCTTTCTTGGGAGGATTTTTGGTATCTGAGCATGCCGAAGATAAAGAAGAAACAGCTTCTTGACCAAGACGGGATCAGCCGGTCTCTGTCGCGTATTGCCCACGAGATTACTGAATGTCTTCCTTCCACGGATAAGATAGCCTTTATCGGCATCCGCACCCGCGGCGAATTCATTGCCACCCGGCTCGCTGACAAGATCCAGAGTCTCACCCAAAACGAAATTCAGATCGGCTTTCTCGATGTCACCTTCTATCGCGATGATTTCCGAGAACGCCTGATCCAGCCGCAGGTGAAGGGGTCAGACATCTCCTTCTCCATCGATGGTCTGACGCTGATCCTGACCGATGATGTCCTCTTTACGGGGCGGACTATCCGGGCTGCACTGGATGAGTTGATGGACTTCGGCCGTCCGGCGAAAATTCTGATGGCGACACTCGTGGACAGGGGTCACCGCGAGATGCCCATCAAGGCAGATTTCGTGGGCAAGAATATTCCCACCGCGGAAAACGAGCACGTGCTGGTGAAACTCGATGAAGTGGACGGCGAAGATGCTGTCTATCTGGTGGACTACGGCTAAGATGGGATTCTTGCAGAACAGGCACCTGCTCGGTCTCGCTGACGCTCCGGCGGAGGACATCCGGCTGATCCTTGAAAACGCTTTCACCTTCAGGGAGGTGCTGGACAGACCCATCAAGAAGGTACCGACGCTGCAGGGTAAGACGGTAGTAAACCTATTCTTCGAACCGTCCACCCGGACGAGGATATCCTTCGAACTGGCGCAGAAGCGGCTGTCGGCGGATACGGTGAACTTTTCCGCCAGCGCAAGCAGTCTTCAGAAAGGCGAAAGTTTCAAGGATACGGCTCAGAACATCGAGGCCATGAAGGTTGATTGCATCATCATGCGCCACCCTGTTCCCGGAGCGTCCATTCATTTGACAAAGTATGTTGATTCCGTAGTTGTAAATGCCGGCGACGGGGCACATGAACATCCGACACAGGCGCTGCTTGATATGATGAGCCTTCAGGAGAGATTCGGCAGAATTGAAGGGCTCAAGGTCGGTATCGTGGGCGATATTTCTCACAGCCGCGTGGCCGGATCGAATATCCTCGGACTGCAGAAGATGGGTGCGGAAGTGACTCTCTGCGGGCCGCCCACCATGATGCCTTTGGGAGTGGGGGCTTTGGGAGTCACAGTCAATCATAATCTTGATGAAGTTCTCGACTGGGCTGACGCCATAAATGTACTCAGGATTCAGCGGGAGCGGATGGGAGCGAGCTATTTCCCATCGGTGAGGGAATACCGTCATCTGTTCGGTATTACGCAGGAGAGAATCGAGCGACTGAAAAAGCAGCTGATTATCATGCATCCGGGACCCATGAACAGGGGCGTGGAAATCGACAGCGATGTGGCCGACAGCGAGAACGCCATCATACTTGACCAAGTGCTGAACGGCGTGGCCATCCGGATGGCGGTGCTTTATCTCTTGTTGGGAGACAAGCCGGAAGAATGATTACTGCAGGAATGTCATATCGGGGTGCAAAAATCTTAGATGATATCTTCCACTTGATTAGATCGCAACACTCCTCCTTTGGAGTCGCTCGCGATGACCAAGCCCTTTCTAAGACAGGTGAAAGAAGATGAAGAGTAAGCAACTGCCAAGACTTTTTCTCATAAAGAACGTCGATGTAGTTGACCCGTTCAGAGGTGAGCGCTACAAGGGCGAAATCCTGCTGAAGAGCGGCAAGATCGAAAAAGTGGGGAAACGAATTGCCGCGGAGAGGGCGGAAATTTTCGACGCGGAAGGGAAAATTGTAACCCACGGCTTCTGTGACATCCACGCTCACTTCCGCGAGCCGGGAAGGGAAGACAAAGAGACCCTTGCCACGGGAGCCAATGCGGCCGTCGCCGGCGGATTTACACAAGTTTGTGTCATGCCCAATACAGATCCACCCATCGATTCTCCGGAATCGATTCGCTTCGTGATAGAAAAATCGGCGGGGTTGCCGGTGGCTATCACTCCCATCGGTGCCGTCACGATGGGTCAGAAAGGTGAAGAACTGACCGAAATGCGTGCCATGTACGATGAGGGGGCGGTGGCTTTCTCCGATGACGGTATCCCCATCATGGACAGCGGTGTTCTGCGCCGAGCGCTTGAGTACAGCGGACCGCTCGGCGTCCCGATCATTAATCACGCGGAAGATCTGACGCTGAAACTGGACGGTCAGATTCACGAGGGTGAGTGGTCCACGAGACTCGGCCTCTCCGGTGTCCCTGATGTAAGTGAATCGAGCATGGTGGCAAGAGATATCGAACTGGCGCAATTCACGTCCGCAAAACTTCACGTGCCCCACGTCAGTTCGCGTAAGTCCCTGGCGTGGATTGCCGGTGCGAAGCGGAACGGCCTCAGCATCACAGCCGAGGTAACACCGCATCATCTCACCTTCACCGATGCCGACATCCACGACTATGACACCAATCTGAAGGTGGCGCCGCCCATCCGTTCAGAAAGCGACCGGCTGGCAC
>DCAL01000064.1 GCA_002311975.1 Fidelibacterota bacterium UBA1134
CGACTGTCCGTGGATGAGAAATGGGGGGCGGACATGCATGTGGTCATAGATACGCGGGAGAAGATCCCTACAAGTTCTCCGTAGAGTATGTATCTAAGGCCCACCTCCCCAGCGCGGACTACGCTCTAAAACTGTCTGATAGCGAACTGATCGCCGGCGTCGAAAAGATAACGCGCGACAATTTCTTCCAGCAGATGAAGCAGGTTGACGCGCTGAAGGCCAAGCTGCATGAACTGTGCGAGAGTTATCCTTTCAGGGCCGTGGTTCATCGAATCGACCTACGCCGACCTCATCGACTCTAAGAAGACGAAGTTTTATCGCGGCGGAACCGTGACCAATTTCATCGCCGATCTCACCGTTTCCTTTCCCGGGCTACAGATAACCTTCTGCAAAAACCGAAAAATCGCCAACGAATGAGTGGTGAGGTATTTTCAGGCGGTGAAGGGAATCCAAAAATCTGAGAACGAGGGATCGTGGGGCAAGATGGTATCTTGCCAAGTGCACCTGAAGAAACTAGAGCGTTTTGGAGAAATGGGGGAATGGAGTGATGGAGTATTGGAAAAACGTTGGACGTTAGAAGTTAGACGGCATAGAAAACCACCGTCGCTGATCCCGTCGGTTGTGCATCGTGTTCTTAGCATTCCTTTCCTGTATTGGCGGGCGGCGGGTCGGTGACGGTGACCAATAAGAGACGAAAGAGGAACAGCGAAAGACGACAGCCGAGAACCGATACGGGCTTCGTTACCCTAACCGTTACCTGATAATTTCACTCATACCTCAGCGACTCAATGGGATCGAGCCTTGCGGCCCGGTAGGCGGGATAACTGCCGAAGCCTATTCCTATCAATGAGCAGACAAAGAGGCTGTAAAAAGCCCAGTCCAGCGGTATCATAGCGGGGATATTGAAGATGAGAGCCACCACGTTACCACCTAGAATCCCAATGATCACGCCAACGATGCCGCCGAATTCGCTCAGAAAAACAGCCTCCATCAGAAACTGAGTCAAAATGTTCCTTGGAGTTGCTCCCACCGCCTTCCGGATGCCAATCTCCTTGATCCTTTCCGAAACCGAAACCAGCATAATATTCATGATACCGATGCCCGCCACCACAAGAGCGATGAAACTGATCACAATAGCAAAAATCTTAACGCCGCCTGTGAATTGACCAAAAGTTTCGATCAACGTATCATTTGAGAAAACCTCGAAATTGTTATCGTCGCTGGGCGGCACCTTTCGAATCGTTCTCATGATACCGACGACTTCATCCTGTGTCTCATCATAGAGTTCTGCCGATTGTGCCTCAACAGTAATCACTAGAGAAGTCCCATTGCTGCCATACTTCTCCAAAAATGTCGAGACGGGGATATACATATTGTTGTCCTTACTCTCGCCGAAAATCTGTCCAAGCCTTTCCGTCACACCCACCACCTGATACCTGACGCCGTCGACTTCGACACTCTTGCCGAGAGGATCTTCGAAAGGAAAGAGCAAATCCACCACGTCCATCCCGAGGACGCAAATCTTGCGCGAGAAGCGGACGTCGTCAGCAATAATGCCGCGCCCGTCATCGATAAAAGTATTATGGTTCTTGATGGCCCATTCGTCCGCGGCATAGATGACCACATTGCGCTTCGTCTCTTTCTCACCGTACTTGATTCTGGAGCCCCAATGATCGTCCCCCACAGACAGAGTGAGGGGCAGTTGAGCGCGCCTTTTCAATTCTTCAAACTGTGCCATGGTAATGTTAGATCTGTTACGGTATTTTTGTCTTCCGTGCCCTCCGATCTGCATGACGGGCGTTTTCTGGATTGCAAATGTGTTGCTGCCGAATATGTTCAGACCACTCTCTATAGACGATTCCAGCGTACGGATAGCTGTCATGACCCCGATAACAGAGAAGACGCCGATTACGATCCCCATGAGCGTCAGGACCGATCGAAGCTTGTTGGCGCGAATGGCTTGCAGCGCCATCCGCAGGCTCTCTTTCAGCTCGTGACTGAAAAGGCGCAGTTTTCTCCTGCGAAATCTCATAGCTTCAGACGCCTACTCATAGCGCAAAGCATCGATAGGATGCAGCCGGGCAGCGCGGTATGATGGCGCAAGTCCTGACAGAATTCCAACCAGTAAAGAGAGCAAGAATGCCGCTGCTGCCAGCCAGACCGGCATGGTCGAAGGGAAAAATCTATTAATCACCAGACTGCCGAACCACGATAATACTAAACCGATCAATCCTGCGAATCCGCAAATGATAACAGCTTCCAGCAAGAACTGGCTCATAATAGTCTTGGGAGTGGCTCCCAAAGCCTTCCGTACTCCGATCTCTTTCGTCCTTTCCTTTACCGAGACAAACATGATGTTCATGATGCCGATACCGCCAACTACCAGCGAGAGGATAGTGATGAAAACTCCCGTGCCGCCAATGGCGAGCTTGATGGTATTATACTGCGATCGAAAGGCCTCCTGCTCGTTGATAGCAAAATCATTTCTGTCTCTCGGTCCCAGCCCCCTAATTCTTCTCATGACCGAAGTCAACTCGTCCTTGGCTTCGCTGACGAATTCAGCGGGAACTTTCACCATGATCTGAGACCAGCCGCGCCGGGCAAACATTTTCTGGAACGTACCGAGAGGAATAATGGCGCGATTATCCAAACTGAAAAGGCCGAGAAACTTACCTTGCTTTTCAGTCACGCCTATCACTCTGAATTGGTGAGGGCCAAACTTCACCTTCTTGCCGAGAGGATCTTCGTTCTCGAACAGCTCTTGCGCCACATCGACGCCGATGATGCATACGGGCGCCCCGGAACGGCTCTCTCCTGCCGTAAAAAACCTGCCTGTCTCAATATTGGCCGTGGAGACTTGAAGATATTCCTCAGTAGTCCCGTTCGTCTGGACGGCCATAACACTCTTATCTCTATATCTTACGGTAGTGGTTCTCGCGATGAGAGGCGCCGCGGCCAAAACGTAGTCAGAAAGATTCTTGATCTTCTCTACATATTCCGGTTTCAGATTGCGCCTGTTTCTCACCTCCCACCAGTCCTCATCGCCGAACCACTCATGTTTCGTGACAAAAAGCACATCCCGCGACATGAAGGAAATACTCTTCTCAAATGATCTGTCGAGACCGGAAATGAGTGTACCCATCAGGGTGACAGCCAGAATGCCGATGATGATGCCGAGCATTGTCAGCATGGCGCGGAGACGATTGGCGAAGATTGAAAAGATCGCTATACGCAAATTTTCAATGAAACGGGTAAACATAGGTTAGTTTCTCAGTTGCTTGTATCGTCTGATATCAGTCCATCGAGAAGTTTGATAACACGATTTGCGTGCTCCGCAATATACTGTTCATGCGTAACGAGGACAATGGTATTGCCCGCTTCCTGGAGCGACACCAGGATCTGCATGATTTCCACTCCGGTCTTGGAATCGAGGTTTCCCGTAGGTTCATCGGCGAGAATGATAGAAGGATTAGTGATGAGAGCTCGGGCAATGGCGACGCGCTGGCACTGTCCGCCAGAAAGTTCGTTCGGCTTGTGATCCATCCGATCACCCAAACCTACTTTCTTCAAGGCATCCTCCGCTTTTTCGCGGCGCTCATCAACAGGCACACCGGCGTAGATAAGAGGCAATTCCACATTCCTCAGTGCCGTCGACCGCGGCAGTAGATTGAATGTCTGAAAAACAAAACCTATCTTCCGGTTTCGAATCGAGGCGAGTTGGTTATCGTCCATTTCGTGGACCATCTCTCCCTCAAGCCGATAGATCCCCTCCGTGGGCGTATCGAGGCAGCCGATGATGTTCATCAGAGTCGACTTTCCTGAACCGGAGGGACCCATGATGGAGATGTAATCACCAGCTGTTATCTCGGCATCGATGCCACGTAGAGCGTGGACTTTCTGATCTTCACCGATCTCGTACACCTTTGTCACTCCCTTCAGACTTATGAGTGCACCCGGTGTCACGAGATAGAAACCTCCTGCATCATGAACCAATCAGCAAGGAGGAGCGAAGAGATGGTCTTTGCGGAAAGTCAACCACTACTCTCCACGGCTATCTTTTTCCCGCCCGTTCTTCTCGCCTTTTTCCCGCTCCTTTTTCACAATGGGTCCATTATGCTGAAGTTCCCTTGAGATCGCCTTGTAGCTGCCTGTCACAATCTGTTCACCTTCTGTGAGGCCGGACAGCACTTCGTAGTAGGTCTCACTGGAAAGTCCGACTTTCACCTGCCGTTGCTCAGCAAACTTCGACCCTTTTGACTTATCCACACTCTCTTCCCCGGGAGAGACTACTGCAGTGTCGCTCATCACGAAGACAACTTCCACCATCTTCTGTCTCTTCTCTCCTCCAGGACCTCCCGGATTTCCCTCGCCTTCCTGCCCGCCCCGGCGACGTTCGATGAATTCATCGGTAATATTGCCACGCCCGCGTCCAGCAGTGAACGATACCGGCTTCTCCGATCTTACGGTCAGAGCCTGAATCGGGATGGCTAATACATCGTCCTTTACGTCCGTAATAATGTTGACTGTAGCTGACATCCCTTGGCGGATTGAAATCGGCACATTCAGCATCTTGACTTTCACATTGAAATTAGTCACCTGCTCCTGGGTGCCCAAGCCGGCAGTCTGGGCGACGTGAGCAATCTCCTGCACAATCCCGGAGAAGAGAGTATCCTGAAACGCGTCAATCTCAATTTCGGTGGAATCGCCAACAGAGACGTCAACCACATCATTCTCATTCACCTGCACCACCACTTCCATCTTGCTCAAGTCGGCAATGGTCATCAGGACGTCAGCCTGAAACATGGAACCGAGGGCCATCTCTCCCGCTTCCTTGCGTACTTCGGTGACAACACCGCTGCTGGGCACAAGAAGGGAAGTCTTGGAGAGATCGTCCAACGACGATTTCAGTGCCGCCCTCGAGAGTTCCACACCACTCTCCGCCAGCTGAAACTGCGCCGTAGAAGCTTCCAACTGCTGACTGGAGATTAACTGCTGCGAAAACAGCTTTTCATCTCTATCTTTTGTGGCTGTTGCCTGTACCAAAGTCGCCCGAGCGGACTTAAGACGTGACTGAGCCTGTTCCGCCGCCGCCTCAGGACGCGTTCTATCGAGAGAAATAAGATGCTGACCGATAAGTACAGAATCTCCCTCCTCCACCATAATCTCCATGATCAGAGCACTGATATTGGCGCTGATGTCCACCTGCCTCTCGGGCTGAATGGTTCCCGACGCAGTTACCTTGTGCACGATCCTCTGGCGTCCCACCGACTCTGTCTGCACCTCGATGGGCTCAACTCCAGAACGTGCCATCTTCAGTCCAACACCGGCCAGAACTAAGACCACAATAACGACAGCGATAATAATGTTGCGGCGCTTCCTGTTCTTTTTCTTTGCCATAATCTGTTCCGTTCTCCCGTTACATTTTGCCCATCATTGCGTCAAGTTGAGCGCGAAGAATTCTTCTGTCGTATGTAGTCCTTACGAGGGATCCGTTTGCCCTTGCCACCGAAAG
>DCAL01000049.1:0-4873 GCA_002311975.1 Fidelibacterota bacterium UBA1134
AAGCTTTCACCTCGCTCTCGATCTTTTCACGGATGTCGGTGTACTCCTTCAGATAGACCTTCACGTTTTCCCGCCCCTGTCCGATTTTCTCGTCGCCGTACGCATACCACGCGCCGGACTTCTCTACAATATCAGCCTGCACAGCGAGATCGAGCAGGTCGCCTTCATAAGAGATTCCCTCACCGTACATAATGTCAAATTCCGTCTGGCGGAACGGTGGCGCACACTTATTTTTCACCACCTTCACCCGCACGCGACTGCCGGTGCTGACATCACCTTCCTTGATGGCGCCTATACGCCGAATATCCATCCGTATTGACGTATAGAACTTCAGTGCTCTGCCGCCGGGTGTCGTCTCCGGATTACCAAACATAACGCCGATCTTTTCACGAATCTGATTGATGAAGATAACAGCCGTATTGGATTTGGAGACCGTACCGGTGAGCTTCCGCAGCGCCTGAGACATGAGCCGTGCCTGAAGCCCCACATGGCTGTCGCCCATCTCCCCCTCTAACTCAGCTCTCGGCACCAGCGCCGCCACGGAGTCAATGATAACGATATCCACCGCCGCGCTGCGGACGAGGGTCTCGCAAATCTCCAGCGCCTGCTCTCCCGTGTCTGGCTGGGAAACAAGCAAGTCCTGAATCTTCGCACCCAGCTTTTCGGCGTAAATGGGATCCATGGCATGCTCAGCGTCGATGAAGACCGCATAGCCGCCGAGTTTCTGCGCTTGCGCCATAATGTGCAGGGCGAGGGTCGTCTTGCCGGACATCTCCGGGCCGTAGATTTCTGTGATTCTCCCCCGCGGCACGCCGCCAATACCAAGAGCAGCATCCAGCGACAGCGCCCCCGTGGGAATCACGTCGAGACCCGGAATCTGTACCCCTTCACCTAGACGCATGATGGATCCCTTGCCGAACTGTTTGTCAATCTGTCCAACAGCCAGATCGAGAGCCCTCAGTTTCTTGCCTTCATCATTCTTACTCATTGTGAGATTTCTCCTGCTAAGTTGAAAAGAGATTCAATCTTGCCCGAGATGCCGACCATTCCACCGTAAATCTCCCTGATTGTCATGCGCAATATATCGATGTTGAGACAAGTTAGGAATTGATCTCCGGTTCCGTCTCACGATTTTTTCCGGCGTACGCCTTCAATGAATAGTTTTGCTCCCGCGAAGGAATAGGAATACATAGTCACACATCACTCGCCGTTGTCTCTTCCGGGGAGAGATGGTGAACGCCCAGAAGTGTGTAGATGGGCCCGCCGGGAACAAGATCACTCTGAAAGAATTTCACATTTTCCACGCTGACGTCAACAGGCTCATATTCACAATTCAGGAATGTGGTAACATCGGGCGTCACCTTCTGCGGATATTTGATGCGGGCGATTGTAATATGGGGCGTGTATAACCTCTCCTCAGCAGGATACCCCATTTCATTCAGAGCTCCGTTAATCGCTGTCACAAGCTCACGAAGCGGTTCCACATCTCCTTCCACGCCGAGCCAGAGAATCCGCGGGCGCTGCGGTTTGGGAAATACTCCTGTCCCGTTCACACGCAGCTTTATGTCACGATATCCTTTCACAGCTCCCGCAACGGCAGCGTTGATTTTGGGCATCTCCTCCTCAGGCGTGGGACCGATAAACCTGAGCGTCAGATGAATGTTGGCCGCTTTCACCCACTTGACCACTTTCGGTTTCGCTTCCACAGTCGTCTGCAACTGAATCGCCACCTGTTTGACCTCATGGGGAAGTTCAACAGCTAGGAATGTTCTTTTGAGACGGTCAGGTGCCATACGCCATTTCGCTTCCTTTGGGAATCATTTCAGGCAACTGCGATTTAAGTTGATGGAAAGAAAGAATATTATCATCAATCTCCAAGCCGTTCTTTGAATCGACATGCGCTACAGATCCTGTCATAAACTTATCACTGTTCCCGTCCTGCCACCAAATGATTAGATTAGGAATTGAGAGTGCCTGCGACAATTCCAGGATGATGCTCCAGCGGTTTCTGTCTTCCCTGAAGAACCGTTCACCGATCTCCTGTGACAGAAGGTTCTTTCGGTGTTTCTGCAATAAATTGTACTTGACGCGAGAGAACTCCAGTACAACCCGGGGGACATTCAATTCTGAGAAAATAATGTCGTCAAAATTGCCCGGATACGACACACCTTTTGCGCGCAGACACCGATCCAGGCAGGAAAAATATTCAGGCTGAACCAACGGCTTAATCTGCCGCCGGCTCTCCACGTATCGACTGAGCCAGACGGACAGCTCCTTGCAGTCTTCGCAGTCCAGAACATCTTTAATGATCCCTTCGCTGAGCTCGTAAACAAGGAATCGCGTACATTGCTCCGTGTAGATGATAAAGAAGACATTGCGAGCCATTCAAAGATACCATACTTGGCCATATCTAGGCCTTCCCTCACCATCTGCCGCACTGTATTCTGATCCGGCAGCGCTTCGTCTTGCCACAGGAATCGCTGGAAAACCGAGAGCCGTCCGTTCTTTTGCAAGATTTCTTCCGTTTCAAAGAGTGCCATTCCGGCGGAGGACAGTTCACTTTTCAGCCGCTCCCGAACAGGTATGGCTCTATCAATGGAATCGACTCTCAGCATCTGCGTGTTTGTTTCTCAGGCGGACTGTCGGGCAAGGGCACGATAGACTCGAAACCCCAAGTCTTGATGCCCCCCTTTTTGCGAAGGATCGAACAGCGCCGCTGCACGTCTCACTCTTTCGATACAGATATCCGCTACCGTCGGGAAGTCCAAGGCAATGTTTTCCTCCTGAACGGGCTCGTCAATCTGCACCAGGATAAACTTGCGACTGCCGCCGTCCTCGTTGTTCAGTTCCCAGACAGCATGTCCCGTGGAGCCTGCACCGGCGAAGAAATCGAGTACGACGGAATTCTTGTCCGTTGCCATCTTCAGAAGAATCTTCAGCAATGCCACCGGTTTTGGATAATCGAAGACCCGGCTCTTGAAGAGCGCGTTCAACTCCCGGTTTCCCTTTTCGTTGGGGGCGCCGCGGATGATGGAAGGATAAGGGTTGGTTCTGATGCGAGGCTGAGCCTTGTTATCAACATGCTCGTACTCCTTGAAATAGACACTGTTCTTGCCGTCTCTGCTTTTCTTAAAAACGATGAATCCGTTCTCTCTACCCCACTCTACCTTATTCTTCGACCAGCGCCACGTCCACTTCTTATCCTCTGGATTTCCTCCCGGCCACACCTCCGTCCCGTCCGGCGCCTCAATGGGATAGTCGAGACTCTCCGAATAGCGGATGCTGCCGCGGTCCAGTTTATTCAGGCGGTATCTGCCGCGCACATCTGCATATTCATCTTCATGAACAAATCCTTTTAGTTCGCTCGGCTTGCGGTTCAGCTTCATCTTCTTTGAATCTTTGGCGTAACAGACCACATAGTCATGCTGCACCGCTATGAATCGAGCGTCCTGTCGCGGGGCGATTCCACTCTGACGAATCATCGTTGCTACAAAATTGCTGCCGCCAAAAATCTGATCCATCATCCGGCGCAGATTGTGAACTTCATTATCATCGATGGAAACAAAAATGACGCCGTCCTCAGCGAGCAATTCCCTCGATGCGTGAAGGCGGGAAAATATGAAATTCCACCAGACATCGTGGGATCCGGCCTCAGCGGAAGATGATTTACCGTCCGAGGCGGTAATGAAATTATCACGAAACGTAAAGCGCTTTCCGGTATTGTACGGCGGATCAATATAGATCATCCGGATAGCAGTGGCATAATCCTCAAGTAACCATTTAAGTGCAACGAGGTTATCTCCAGCAATTATGAGATTACCAGCATCACTCTTCCCCAAAGACGCCGTCGGATCGTATTCCAGTAGTGTAGCCGTCCCGGAGCTTATCTCAGTTGGTTCCGCCAGCATCAGCCCATTGTCAGTCTAACGAGGTTCAGTGCCGTCTGGGCCGCCAACTCCTTGTTAAACCGCCGGTCGCGCAGAAACATCAGCCGCTTCACGTTGACGTCCCCCGAGTAATCGATAGCGATAAAAGTGAGACCAACAGGTTTCTCAGGCGTTCCGCCGTCGGGCCCGGAAATCCCCGTAATGGAAATACCTATATCGGCCTGCAAAATCTGCCTCACTCCTTGTGCCATTTCTGATGCTGTCTCTTCGCTCACGGCGCCGTGTTCCATGAGCGTATCGTTCTGCACACCAAGGAGCTTCATCTTAGCTTCATTGCTGTAGCTGACCACAGCGCCCAGAAAATAGTCTGAACTCCCCGGCACATTGGTGAATCTGTCGCCAAGGAGGCCGCCCGTACACGACTCCGCCACCGCAACCGTGAGTCCCTTTTCCCTCAAGCCGCGCCCCACCGCCGCCTCCAGCGTCTCCCAATCTTCGGCATAGATGGTGCGGCCGATCTTTTCGTAAATGGCGGAAGCAAGTTCCATCACCTCATCCCTATCTGTTGAAGAGAGTCTAATATCAACACCCGTAAATCCCGGCAGGAAGCCGACGCGAACTTTGCTCCCGGTTAGCACCTCTTGCAAGACATCGTAAAGTGCCGACTCCATCATGCCCGTTGTCCGCAAGGTCGTCACATTGATACTTTCCTTCACTGTACTCTTAATCTCCGGGAGGATCGTCTCTTCCATCATCGCTTTCATCTCGGAAGGAACCCCCGGAAGGATGTAATAGGAAGTTCCGTCAGCAACATACTTTACGCCCCTAGCAGACCCTTTCGGATTCGGGATTATATCGCCCTTATCGGACAGATACGCCTGACTGCGGTTGGATTCGGGCATTTCATATCCCCGCTCATCAAAGATGCTCTTCAGCCGCTCATAGTAGTCTTCGTCAAAGATGAGCTCGGAACTGATGTATTCAGC
>DCAL01000049.1:4998-8793 GCA_002311975.1 Fidelibacterota bacterium UBA1134
GGAAGAAATCTGAAACGCTTCCTTGATATCGGCCGCATTATCACCCACCGACATCTTCCAGTTCGTGGCGATTCCGATGTCCATCAGCTTTCTCGCCATCCAGGTGGAATTGGAATCGAGGGTGAATCCGCCTAAGATTTCGTCGCCGATAGTGATGATGGCCACTCTCACAGGATTATCCTGAGGAATGTCAGACCGGCTATAGAATAGACGCCTGCTATCACATCGTCCAGCATGATTCCCCATCCGCCCCTGATTTTCTCTGCCGCTTTGATGGGAAAAGGTTTCAGAATGTCAAACAGCCGGAAACAGACAAACGCCGCAAGAATCCATATCCAGCTTTTTCCCGCAAATGGAAGGACGAGCCACATTCCCACCCATTCATCGATAATAACTTTGGAAGGATCGTCGTCACTGTCGCGCCGCGAAATGATAGCCGACGCGATGACGCCGATCAGAAACAAGTTGATTACAATTAACCAGTACAGCGTACTGCTCAGTTCGGGAAGAAGATACCATCCGACAACAGCGGCCGCACTTCCCCACGTCCCGGGAGCTAACGGTAAGTGACCGATACGGAATACAGTGGCAACGGCGTCAGAAAAGTAAAGTAGAGCCGATCTCACGAGAGATCGTGTGAGGTGGTAACAAATTCCCGGATGGCCTTCCGGTTGACATACAGGTAGTTGAGTCCGGTATAGACGGTAAACAGCGTCACCCCGTAAACAGCATAGTAGATCAGATTGAACGACTCGATAACAGAAAGGAGAGCCTCAGCGTTGATCAGGGTGATGGCTTTAAGGGCCATATACGATAGAACAAAAACGATAGCGGAGATCTGCGTAACAGTCTTGAGCTTGGCGAGTTTGCTTGTGATGAGACTTACGCCGCGGCTCAGAAAAAGCATCCTCAGTCCGGTAACAAACAGGTCGCGGGAAATAATGAGCACCGCCATCCAATATGGAATCTTGCCGATGATGGCGAACGAGATGAATGCCGAAGAGACCAGTATCTTATCAGCGAGCGGGTCCAGGAAAGCGCCGGTCTTGGTGACGAGATCCTTCTTGCGTGCAATATATCCGTCCCACGCATCGGTCACCGATGCAACGATAAAGATAACCAGGGCCATGGGTCTGGCCCAAGGCGCATCATAGAAGAGGCAGAGGATAAAAAATGGCGTCAACAGAATTCGCGCGATTGTAAGAATATTGGGCAGCATATTACAGTTTTACTCTCCCTTCCAAGGCACTGATAATGGTCGCTTCGTCAGCATATTCCAGGTCCCCTCCCACAGGAATTCCCGTCGCCAGCCGGGTAATATTGACATTACGAGGCTTGAGGATTTTCGCGAGATAGAGCGCTGTTGTTTCTCCCTCCGCACTGGGATTGGTGGCGATGATGACTTCCGTCTTCCCATTAAGACGCTCCAACAGTGAATCCACATGCAGTTCATCGGGCCCGATGCCGTCCAGCGGAGAAAGAACACCTCCCAACACATGGTACTTCCCATTGTATTCATTCGTCTTTTCGAAAGCGAGAAGATCAATCGTATCCTCCACAACACAGAGGATTGTTTCATCCCGTTTGGGATCGGCGCAAATACCGCAGGGAGAAGTTTCCGAAATATTGTGACAGATGGGACATTCATGAATCTGATCCTTTATTTCGAGGATCGATTTGGCCAGTTCAACCGCTTGCCCCCTGTCACTCTTCAGCAGATAGAACGCCATCCGTTGCGCCGTCTTTTTTCCAATTCCCGGAAAACGGGCAAACCCTTCGATGAGTCGGCTGAGTGAATCAGGCAGAGCTTTCACAGGCTACATCCCCGGAATCTTAATCTCGCCCATACTCCCCAACATCCCACCCGAGACGGCTGAGAGCCGCTGCTGTGATTCCTCTCCCGCCTTTGAGAGAGCCTGATTCACAGCCGCCACAACAAGATCTTCCACCATCTCCACATCTTCCTCAAGAATCTCAGAATCGATTTTCACAGACAGCAGCTCCTGCTTTCCGTTCACAACGGCCACCACCATGCCGCCGCCGGCTTGACCTTCGACCTCCAGCTTCTCCAGCTCCGCCTGTGTCGCCTCTAATTTTTCCTGCAGTTGTTTCGCCTTCTTGAGTACGTTCTGAAAGTTTCCCTTTGTGATCATTATTATACCTCTATTTTATCTATTCTACGATTTCTCCACCGAACAATTTCACCATACGCTGCGTAACCGGATTGTCTTCCGCCTCAGACTGTTCCTCATCCCGTTCATTCTCGGACACAATAAAGTCTATTCTCAAGACTTCACCAACAATTTTTTCTATGGTCGTTTCAATCTTTCTGACATTCTTCTTCAGCATATCGATCTGAAACTTGTGCTTTTTCGGAAACGAGATGATCAGTCTCTTGCCAGCCATAGACTGTGGTTCGCCGTGACTCAGGAAAGTGCTCAGCGAAGTTCCATTCTGCGCCATTGCCGCAATGATTTCATCCCACTGATCCTGCACTTTTTGCAATCGGTTGCCGCCACGCTCAGCTTCAACAGACTTCTTTTCAATCTCTTCCTCACCCCCTTTTTCGCCTCCAGTCTCAGCCCCGCTGTCTTTAAGCACTGGCTCAGCCCTGTCACCCTTTTTCGCACTGGCGGAATTGTTAAACAGAGTTGCCTGAGGAGGAGCCGGTTTCTGTTGCCCAACACCCGCTCTTCCGACTTCACTCAGCTTGGATATGAGATCGTTCAGTGACACCGTGGAATCCATCTCAGTCAGCTTCAGCATCATGGTTTCAACGTACACCTTCGGCTGCTGCATAAACTTCAGTTTGGATTCCATTTCCGTTACTTGATCTGTCAGTCGTAGAAGGTCCTTCGGATCCCAGTTTTGACTCTCTTCAGAGTAGCGCTGGCGGACTTCATCCGGCATTTCAATCAGCTCTTCGCCGGCATCAGCATTGCAGATGAGGAGACTAAGAAAGTGCCGATTCAGACCGGAAACAAATTCCGTGAGAGCATATCCCTTGCTGTGGGACTCGTAAAGAAGCTTCAGCAGACTCTTCTTATCCTGATTCCGGATGGTATCACTCACTCCGAAGAAGAGTGCATTGGGAATAATTCCGAGCAACTTGGAGGCCTGCTCAAACTCCACCTTGTCTCCGCAGAACGCCGTCATCTGATCCAGCAGACTGAGCGCATCCCGCATGCTCCCGTCCGCCACACTGATGATGAGATGCTCTGTCCGGTCATCGATTGTAATCTTCTCCTTTTCCAATACTATCTTCAGTCCGCTGTCTATATCACCGCTGGACATTCTGTGGAAGTCGTGCCGCTGGCATCGCGACAGAATCGTCGGCAAGATTTTATTCGGTTCAGTGGTGGCGAAGATGAATTTCACATGGGGAGGCGGCTCCTCAAGCGTTTTCAGCAGGGCGTTAAACGCCGATGTCGTCAGCATGTGAACTTCATCGATGATGAAAACTTTGAACTTGGCATTGACAGGCGAGTATTTCACTAACTCTCTCAGATTCCGCATTTCATCAATGCCACGGTTAGAGGCGCCGTCAATTTCCAGAACGTCCATACTTCGGGAAGATGCAATCTCCTCACAGTTCTGGCATTCGTTGCACGGATTACCGTCGTCATTCTTGAGGCAGTTGAGGGCTTTAGCCAGAATACGGGCCGTGGTGGTCTTACCGACTCCCCTGGGACCGGCGAAGAGGTACGCGTGGGCAATCTTGTCCCGGGCGAAGGCGTTGAGTAGCGTCTCGGTGACATGATTCTGACCCACTACCTGTTGAAAGGTTTGCGGTCT
>DCAL01000049.1:8927-9292 GCA_002311975.1 Fidelibacterota bacterium UBA1134
TTGCGCGCCAGGACCTGATAGGCCAATGATATTCCCCTTATGTTCTCCGAATTTCAGCTGTCAATCTACAAATTGGTTAACTTTCTGCGGTAGATATATTCCCGCTCATTTTACATATTCGAAATAGTTTTCGGTCGTGCACCGAAGATTGAAACCCCTGGAATGGCAATCCATAAGGCAGCCAGCTCCTCCTCAGTTGACCACCGCCCATAGAAAAGTTTGCCTACCGCTGCTCCCTCCCGGGCCTAACGGAGTTCGACAACATCCTATTGCGATGGGCTGAAGAATCAGCACCGCTTACCATCGGGACACCACACAGCAGATTCCGCACCACGGCATCGGCCCTGCTATAGCGGATTGCAGGT
>DCAL01000049.1:9454-12109 GCA_002311975.1 Fidelibacterota bacterium UBA1134
TCTCCCATCTGAGCTACGGCCCCAAGACAAAGCTGAAAACCAAAAATATGAAAGTTGAATACCGTGCCGCAATAGCCCGAGTTCTCGTATCAAATTTCAGGTTTCACAGCACGCCGCTAATTTACCAACACAATTTTACAGTTGGAACAATGATATTGTAAGGACTACTTTTGTTCTACTTTCCGGAGATTCAATTATGCCTGATCGCTCGCAACCACTCAATCTTTCGGCCTATGGCGGCGGATCCTGGTCTCCGCGCAAACAGTCCATCACAGAGGAACTGGGAAGCGTATGGGCTCAGTGCGGTATCAACAGTGAGTGCTCCAGATTGAGAACGGTACTTCTGCATCGCCCTGGAAACTCACTGGCGGCATCAGAAAATCCGGCGACGCAGAAATTTCTGGAAGAGCTAGGAGTGAATTGTGTAACGGTAGAGGTGGACGAGCTGGGTAAGGCGGCCGGCGCCATCGGCTGCCTCACGGGCGTTCTCCACAGAGAATCGGTTTAACCGTTGTCAATTTCGGCTGTCGCACCGATATTCTCCACCTAAAGATATCGTGATCATGGGCGCCTAGCCCACGAACGACCGAGGAATATCATGGCCTGGATTAATATGATCCGAGAAGATGAAGCGCAAGGCGGGCTGAAAGAAGCCTACGACAAACTGATGGAGCCGTGGGGCGGCGTGGACAACATCATGAAGATTCACAGCCTGAATGTACCCTCTCTCAAGAGTCATTTTAAGTTTTATGCAACACTCATGCGGGGCAAATCGGACCTCAGTCTCATCCAGAGGGAGATGATCGCCGTGGTCGTCTCTGCCGCCAACCAGTGTCACTACTGACTGACCCATCACGGAGAGGGTCTCCGTAAGTTGTCTGAAGATGATGAACTGGTCTCTCGGTTGAAAGAGGATTATGAGACAGCACCCTTATGCACTCCTGACCGGGTGATGCTGGATTACGCTCACAAGCTCACCGTGGAGCCGTGGGCTGTAGAAGAAAATGACGTTGCAGCGCTTAAGGAAAAAGGATTCTCTGAGGCCGCCATCCTTGACATTAATCAGGTAACGGGCTACTTTGCTTTCGTTAACCGTCTGGCACAGGGACTGGGCGTGGAGCTGGAGGATTCTTGGTCAGATGAATAGTTCTAAAATAATCTGGGCGATTATACAATCGTAAATGCCATAAATCGAGCTGTTTGATCCCAGCCTGTACCGTTACAGAAAAAAGGAAGGGGTAAACAATGGGATTTCCCAAGACAGATTTGAATCAAATCAAACGCCATCCCAAGCGAGGCGCCTACGACCGTGATGCAGCATATGAAATCATTGATGAGGCGCTCATCTGCCACGTGGGAATCTTAGAGCAGACGCAGCCGGTCGTCATTCCCACTATCCACGCCAGGATTGGAGACAAACTCCTGCTTCATGGATCTTCCGCCAGTAGACTGTTGAATTACGCACGCTCGGGCAAGCCTCTCTGTGTAACAATTACCATTATTGACGGCATCGTCCTGGCGCGGTCTCTCTTCAACCACTCCATGAATTACCGCTCGGTGGTGATTTTCGGCAGAGGCGAACTCGTTGAGGATGATGAGGAGAGGATGACCGCACTGAAAGCTGTGAGTAATCATCTTATTCCCGGGCGATGGGAAGAAGCACGCCACCCAAACCACAAGGAGTTGAAGGCTACAAAAGTCGTCTCCATCCCCATCACGGAGGCGTCCGCCAAAATACGGGGAGGACCGCCCAAGGATGAGGAAGAGGACCGTGAGCTACCTGTCTGGGCAGGCGTTATTCCACTAAGGCTTCAACCTGCTAAGCCCGAGGCGGATCCACAATTGGGGACGGACATTTCACTTCCTAAATACGTTTCGGACTATGTCCGTCTGAAATAGAAACGGCGCCCAATCTTCATTAGCGCCGTTCCGTCAATTGCGGTTGAAGTTGTAACCTATTCCTTCTTTTTCTTCTTACGTCCGAACAGTCCCTTTTTCTTTGGCTCTTCTTCAGGCTCGGGCTTGGCCTCTTCCCCTTTCTCATCTCCCCCACTTGCCTGTCCTTTCTTTGATTCAAGCCGCTTTTCCCATTCGCTCATTTCTTCTTCCGCTGCGGTTGCAGTGGGCTCCGTCGCTTGGCGGGCCGGAGCGCCGTCATCCTGATCCATGAGAGTTTTGAGTCTCTCGCCCCTCTCCTGAGCCCGTGTTTTCAGCGTTTCCATAAGTTCTGTCACCTCTTCATGGAATTCAGCAACGGTCTTCTCCAGTCGCGATACCAATTCCTCCATCAGCGCCTCACTGTAACCGGGACCTATGCCATCAGTTAATTGGCTGATTTTAGCCATAAGATACTGTTTCTGAGCGTCAACTTGTTCCTGTTCCTGAATCTCTGCATCGGCCATAACTCTTGTCTCCTTTCTTCGGAAAAGTGAAATTATCGGGAATCTATAGAATTTACTTTATTTTTGCCACTTCTTCCGGCGTGAACCTGATAAGCCTGTCCGGTGAGGTCAGAACGCTCACAGCCTCGAACAACTCCGGTCCTGCCACCAGACCCAGGATCAACCCAGTGAATCTGTTGTGCCAGGCAAGATCGATGGAAGGCCGCGACTGAACGTTCCACATCTCTTCCATTGCGACTCCCGCTAATGCTCC
>DCAL01000049.1:12187-15193 GCA_002311975.1 Fidelibacterota bacterium UBA1134
CGGTAGGTGATAGATTCCAATTCTGTGATGGGGAAATCGATTCGTCGTGTTGTTGACTGAAATGTAATCACCCTGTCCTTATACTTCACGAACGTGCCGGTCAGAGTAGTTCCGTTGGAGTGCTTCAGTTTGCAGTAAGTAGATGGCGGAATATCATCCATAATGTTGTGGACTTTCAGATACATGAAAAAATCCCTCTTCGCCTCCCTCATTTCTTCGGTGATTTCCGGGTGACTGCCGGCCCTGTAACGCAATCTCTGAAACTGCTTCCAATTAATGATACGCTTCGTCGATTTCGAGGCGGTCTGCTCAATATACGAAATCTTCACCTCATACCTGTTTTCACTCAACTGGTAAAACTGCGCGCTCTCAAAACCTTTAACATTTGGAAAGATGCCGAGGATGGCGTTCTCCTCAGCATCAAGCATCATGCCTACTTTGACACTCAGTGGGAGAATTTCACCTTCCTGAGCTGATAACCCGCTCAGTAGGACAAGAAATCCCAGCGCGAGCCAGATTCTATCAGTTTTCAATGAGATTGACGACTTCTCCTTCCTCCGGGAAACGGTCGAGTTGTTTCTTGGAAAAAACAAGAGTTCCGTTCTTGATGATTTCAAATACGCCACCGCCTGAAGGGATCAGGGTGAGTTCAGTTATCCCGGTGTCGTATCGCTCTAACAGTTCATTCGCCAAACTGGCGGCTTTGGGCAGATAGTTTCAAGCGCAGCAGTATTCGATTGATAATTTCACAATTCCTCCTCTGTTCTTATCTCAAGAAGCTGTAGACCCAGATAATACCAAAAACAGCTAATCCGCCAGCCAGAATCAGCAGAAAATATGTCGCCTTCTCAAACCCCCTTCTCCCTGAATCGAACCTGAGAACTGTCTTCATCTGTCACTAAAAGTTAAACTGTGTTTCTATGGTTGTCTGTTTTATCGGTTCAAGTCCGGTGCCTGTGTCACGGTAGAACTGTCGAAAATCCCATACGAGGCTCACCCCCTTGCTCACTTCGTAGCCGACGCGATATCCCATGATGGTGTTGATTGACTCAATCTCAAACGGGTCCTTATCATTATTGTGCTGATAATAGGCCGTCGCCTCGCTCAGTTTCGGGATATTTTCCGGGTTCAGGCTCAACATGGCGGAAAAACTGTTGAACTCGGTTGTATCGGCTACCATGCTGGCGTACGATGCCGTAACGCTGGCAATACCAAACAGGTCGAACCCTCCGGAACCAAACCACCCATTGGTGTTCAGAACAGACGTAGAATCCTTAAAGACAATCATATCTTTCGTCTGAATGACTGTTCCCGTGTCCGTATAGACAGGTACCACGCGGTTAAGGTCGTAAGCCTGATCAAAGAACCGCGGCAGGTAGTATTCATTCTTGATCCTGTACTCCAGACTCATATTGATAAACCCGAAAAGAGAGGCTCTCAAGCCGGGAACGGTAATTCCGGTACCGCTCTTCGCCGGCCGGCTGAATTGCTCCGTATTCACCTCCGGAAAGGATAGTGTGTTGAACTCGCTGTACAGTATCAGGCTGATGGCATCTCCTTTCAGAATCGGGTAGCCGAGATCGAAAGCGAACCCTGAGGCCGTACTCTTGTTCTCCGCGATGCTGAAGGGAGTCGGTTTCAGAACGATTGAGGTATCCAGAGGATCGTACGTGTTATCACCATCCGCATCGATATCCCAGCGGGAAGAATCGAGCCCAGAGTGAGGATCCGGGATGCCGTCGCCGTCGGTATCGTTCCAGATAAACGAACTGTCGGGAAAATCATCAAATATGTCCGGATAACTGTCGTCATCGCTGTCCTTCAGTCCGGAGAACTGATTGATGTCTGTTACAAAATTTATCCCCACCGTCAGCGGGAAGTTTTCTGACACGGTATAGGTACCTCGCAGACCGAGCAGAGTACCCCCGCGGGAGAAGTCTTTCACATTGGCCATAAAAATTTCGCCGCCCATAGGACCGATATTTAATCCCGTATTCAGTCCCACACGCCGGATGGATGGAAACTCCATCATGTTAGAATAGCCGTTCAGCAGTCCACCGTAACCGAGAGTGACACCTTCGAGAGATCCGACTTTCACCCAAAAAGGATCAGACTTCTCAGCCCAGCGTACATAGAGAAACTTATCGATGAAATCCGATCCTTCATCCCATTCGTCCTTGCGGATGTTCCCGGCATTATCTATATAGAGGACAAGGTCGAGACCGATCCCGAGCTTGCCGATCTTAAACTCAGGGCGAAGAGCGAGCTGATTGTAGAGGACGCCGTCGATAGTGGCTGATCCGATGCCCAATCCCATATTAAACGGCTTGGGCGGCTCAGGTTCTGGTTCATCGGCTGCTTTCCCGGGTACCTCTTCGGGAGCCTCCTCTTCATCAAGGATCTCCTCTTCAGGTACTTCTTCAGGCGTCTCTTCCTCGAAGAACTCTTCCTCCTCGATCTCAGGCTCCTCTTGCGGCTCGGGTTCCTCTTCCGGTTCAGGCTCCTCCTCAGGCTCCATCTCCTCCTCCGGATCGTCCGGCACCTCTTCAGGATCAGCCGGCGAAGAGATAATCTGTCCGGTAGCGGTAGAGAGCGTCATTTCACCGGGGCCCAGAGCGACACTCTGACCGCTCACTGAATTGAAAACCTCCACCTGCCCTTCAAGACCGTAAAACTTATCGAAACCCATCCTGTTAACGACGGCCCAGAACTGGGTCCCTTTCACAGACGCCACCGACACGGGAGTTTCCACTCTGAAATCTTTCTTCTTCTCCTTCTTCACATCGGACAGAATCTTGCCAAACCGGATATCGATGCTGCGCGTGTTCTCCGTATCGATGAACTGGAATTCCGTATCCTCCCTTATTTTGAGAATACTTTTATCATCAAGAAAAATTACCATGCAGAAGCTTTTTGCCCCGACCCTGACAGCATCTCCGGAAAACACGGGTTCGCCCGGCTTTGCAGATGAAAAAGTCGCTTCTCTGAGCCGCTTCAGTTTTACGT
>DCAL01000049.1:15254-25465 GCA_002311975.1 Fidelibacterota bacterium UBA1134
TGAGCCGCTTCAGTTTTACGTCGCCTCGCATCTTGATCACACGGGCGATGGCCTCTTCGGCATAGCTCATGTGAGAAAACAGAGACAAAAATAGCCCTGCTACAATGATCTGTTTTAGATTCACTATCGCTTCTTTCCCGAGTAAGGTATCATGCTTGTTTTTTTCAGAAGAACTGCAGGATCCGCCTCTCTCAGCATCTCCTCAATCTCCTGCAAGACTTCACCTCCCGAAGGCCAAAGATCTTCCTCCAGGTCACCACCAGCCTCCTCGAATGCTAATACACGGGCAGCAATTTTTTCGAGAACTGCCGTATGATTGGTCATTATCTCCTCATTTACATTGTGATTAAAGATATTCCAAAACTGCCAATAAATCAACTCAACTTTCACTACTCCGTGATTAATGTGTTCTGGATCACCGGAGACACTATCGCATATTCTTAGGTTCACAAAATCAATTTGAAACGCCTCCCAAAATCGATATATTTTCAAGCTGAAAACCTCAGCAGAACAGGTGTGAACAGATTCAGAATTCCAAGAACTGGTTCTCTTAATTTGACAGCAACAGCAAATACTTTGATCTAATATGACAGAGCGGGCCGACAAACCTGAAATGATGGAAGAATACACCGACTACACGTTGGACATGTTTTCGCGCAGTGTCGGCAGAGATCACGCCGAAATTCGTCAGTTCGCCAAGTGGCGCAAGCTGGTTGAAGGCGCTGACAGCTACACATTCGAGGTTTCTCATTTGGCCGCCCAACGCCCTAAAGTGGCGATACGGCGCGAGAGTGGCGAAGAATTCGATCTCATAAGTTTTGCCAGCTACAACTATCTCGGTTATTCGTACCATCCCGAGGTGCTGGCGGCGGCCAAAGAGGCACTCGATCTGTACGGCCTCGGCGCCACCGGATCACCGCTCCTCAACGGCACCTTCCAGATCCATAAGCTGCTGGAAGAGAGAATTGTAGACTTCTTTGGGCAGGAGGATTACGGCGTGTCGCTCTTTTCATCCGGTTACGGCGCTAACGTGGGCGTCATCTCAGCTTTTATCCACAAAGGCGACCACGTGGTGCTCGATCGTTCTTCCCACGCTTCACTCATTGACGGCGCTATTCTTTCTCAGGGGAAAATCTCCCTCTTCCGTCATAACGATGTGGAATTTCTCGAGAAGGTCCTCAAACGTCTCGACCATAAAAACTCGCGCATTCTGGTCTGCTGCGAAGGCGTTTACAGCACCGATGGCGATTATGGCCATCTTAAGGCTATTGGGGAGGTATCAAAGAAATACGGTGCGACGGTTCTGGTTGACGAGGCTCATTCCCTGCTGGTGGCAGGCGAGAACGGTCGAGGCGTCTGCGAAGAACAAGGGGTACTCGATGAGGTTGACATGATCATCGCTACGTTCAGCAAATCCTTTGGCGGCGTGGGCGGATGCCTCTATGCCAAGAAAGATATCACCAATTACATCAACTATTACGCTCGCTCGCGCATGTTCTCCTGTGCTCTTGACCCGGCCGTGACCGGCGGACTGGTGAAAGCTCTCGAACTGGCGGCGGGAGAAGACGGACGGAGAAAACGGAAGCGCATCATCGACAATGCAAACTATCTGCGGTCCAAATTGGAAGGTAAAGTGGACATCGGCTCATCAACGAGCTGGATCGTTCCCGTCATCTACGGCGATGAGAGACTGACACTCCCCCTGAGCGATTACCTGCAACGGCAAGGTATTGATATCTCGCTGATGATGTTCCCGGCGGTGCCCAAGAACCGGTCGAGAATACGAGCCTTCGTCACCTCCGAGCATTCACTGGAGCAACTGGAAAAAGGCGCCGAAGTATTGCTCAAGGCGGCGGACAAGTTCAACTTCCTTCTGGAGTAATGGGTGATGGCTGAGATCGCGAAGAAAGAAGACCTGATCGTCTGGGAGTTCGATTTTGCACTTACTACTTTTTACGAGATTGACACCGACTATATCGAGCATTTGATTCCTCGACGGCTGAGTCTGATGGAAGTGGCGCCCGGCATGGGGCTGATCAATGTGACCGCCTTCAACTTTCCCGAAGGGGCGCTGGGGCATATGCCTGAATTTCAGGAATTGATCCTGAGCGTTATCGTATCTCCTGACCTCTCACGCGGCGTACCGAGATTTGCCATGTATGTCTTATCTCTTGCCAGCACATGTCAGGAACACCTCGATCACAGTGCCGACTACTACAAACTTCCCATCAGCGGGAAACTGACTAAATCAACTATTGACAGAGATGCCCTCTCCATCAGTTACGACAGTGATGAGGGCAATATTTTGACTATGAACAATTGCGACGCTACTCTCGATTACAAGTCGGAGGAACGCTACTTTCAGGCGTACACGTCAGACGGCGGAGAGATCTACATTGCCGACATCACCATCATGGCATCACAGTACGAACATCAGCTTGCGGGGAATGTGGGAACACTCCAGACGCACTCTTTCTTTCATGAGATAGACATGGAAGAGGCGGAGCCTATCCCTTATCTTCAGATGATCGGACGGCCGGGAGATGTGGGCAAGCAGTCTTATTATCGACCGGAAATCTTCTGATAAATAAATGAGCACCAAAATGATCAAAAAAATGATTCCACTGTTCTTACTGTTATCAATCGTACTATTGCCGGGAAAAACGGATATGAACGCGGAAGAGCAGCATAAGCCAGAGAAGCGTAACCAGCACGGATTCAAGCATGAAGGCGGTGAGCATAAATTTGATGAGATCGAAAAATGGGTAGAGCGGTTTGAAAAACCCGAAAGAGATGAATGGCAGAAACCTGAGGCAGTCATCAAATCGATGGATCTGAGAAAGGATTTCCGCATAGCCGATATTGGCTCTGCCACGGGCTACTTCCCCATCCGTTTTGCAAGGGCCGTGCCAAAGGGCAAAGTGTACGGAATCGACATTGAGGAGGGGATGGTAAACTATCTGAACGAGCGCGCCAAACGAGAAGGGATAGCCAACCTGAAGAGCATCCTCGCCAAACTCGATAATCCTGGCATCCCTCAGCCCGTCGATATCGTCTTCATTTGTAATACCTACCATCACATCGAAAACAGGACAGACTATTTCAGGCGCCTGAGGAAGGATTTCCGACCGGGCGGAAAGCTGGTGATTGTGGACTTCCGCAAAGGAGAACTTCCTGTGGGTCCGCCGGATCAGATGAAACTCGCCTTCGGCCAAGTCATTTCAGAGCTTGGGGCCGCGGGATACAATCTGATGCAGCGTTCTGAGATTCTGCCTTATCAGTACTTACTGATCTTCCGGCCCCAGCCGTCCAGTACTGACCGCCAAGGCAAATAAGTAATCCCCGACTCTCAGCCGGTGGAGGAAACCGGCATCACCGCGAACTTGCCGCGATCGAGAAAATTGAGAAACTTGGCTCTGTTCCGAGTCAGTCCGGGGAAACGGGCGATCTCTTCGCTGTCAGAATTGAGGATGACGTAGAACGGCAAGGCCGCCGTACCGAACCGGTCGATCTCCATCTGCTGGTATTCAAGATGACGGGGGCCGCCATCGGTGAACAGCTCTATTAGAACGAAATCTTTTAGCCGATCGATAACCTCCCGTTCGGTGAGTATGTTTGATTCCATCCAGCGGCAGTTGGTGCAGGTGTAGCCGGTGAAATTGATGAACATCGGTTTACCCGACATCTCAGACATGGCAATCCCCTCATCGTAATCGACAATCCAGTCCAGCTCGCCCGATTCGGCTACGTTTACCGCCAGAGAACCTGCTTCAGTCCGCATGACCGGCGGAAGGTAGGCATCAATGAGTCCGTGAATGGGCTGGCCGAAAAGTCCACGCCCCATGTAGAGGGCGAAGGAGAAGAGAATAACACTCAGGACGAGCCGAGGTACGCCCACTGTCTCAACCGGCGAATCGTGGGGCAGGCGGATTTTGCCTATGAGATACATCCCCGTCAGGAAGACGATGACCACCCACGTCGCCAAGACAAAGGGGCGCGTGAAGATACCCAATCCCCACACGAGATCGGTGTTGCTGAAGAACTTGAAAGCGGCCGCCAGTTCGAGGAATCCCATGGACACTTTTACCGCATTAAGCCAGCCGCCACTCTTAGGCATCTTGGATAGGTACTGCGGGAAGAGCGCCAGGAAAAAGAAGGGTAAAGCAAAAGCTCCCGAGAAGAAGAGCATGCCGATTCCGGGCCAAAGCCAGTCGCCCTGAATTGCCCTCACCAGGAGCAAACCGACAAACTGTACCGTACAGGTGAATGAAGTCAGCGTGAACGTGAGCGCCATGAACAGCGTACCTGCATAACCGCCCCTCCCTTCCTGCTTCAGCGAGAATTGTCTGAGGGACGCGGGAAGTTGAATCTCGTACATTCCGAACAGTGAGAGAGCAAAATAGATAAAGAGTCCGCCAATGAACAGATTGACCACCGGGCTGGCCGCAAGCTGATTCGCTCCCGAAGCTCCCAGAGTAAAAGCGAGGAAAAGTCCAAGAAAGGTGTAGGTAAGAATGATTCCGATGGAATAGACAGCCGCCTGCTTAAGAGGATTGCGGCCTTCGGTCTCACCGACTTTTGTGAAATACGACACGGTGATGGGGATCATGGGGAAAACGCACGGCGTCAACAGCGCCAGAAATCCCATACTTACCGAGAGTAGTAGAAAAGATCCAAGGCCCGCCGAAATAATCGACTGAAGATCAATATTGTCATCATCGCTGGGCATGGACGGCGCCACGGCGGCAACAATCTCTGTCTTCCCTTCCCTTGCCGCTGCCGCAATAACGACCACCGTCAGATCGAAAGAATCGGTCTTCGGGGGATAACAGATGGATGGGTCACACGCCTGATAGAGCAGACCTGCACTGATGGTATATTCTCCCGGCTCAAGGCTCGATGAAATCTTAACGGGAGTTTGGAATACGACGGCCCCTTCATGGTAATAAGTATCCGCCATAAACCCTTCGTCGTATTTCTTGATGGGCTCCGGCTCAACGGTGGCGCCGGTAACTTCAATTATGCCGTCACCTTTGATTGTCACCCGCGACGGGATGGGGCCTACCACTCTTTCATTGACAGCATAAATGTGAAAATCGGGTTCAGAAACGGCCTCGATATAAACTGTCGTTACCTCTCCCGCCCTGAGCTGCTCTGGCTCAATTCTTGCCGATACCGAAACGGGGGCAGTAAACTGTCCCGACACAGTTCCGGTGAGCATCACCGCCAGGAGTCCAAGGATCACTAGACCAGTTTTTCTTTTCATATTGTCCAAATGCAAGATCACTTTATGAGGGGCAGGATCATGGACACCGCACCATCCAGTCTCAGTTGAATCCCTGAATCGGGGCCAAGTTCCAAGCTGACTTTCTGCGTTTCTGACGAGCCCTCTGATAGTATATCAATCACTGTTGCCAAAGTTAGTATGCAATGGAGAGGAATTCCAATCTTCAATAACAGGAGATTTCAGCCCTCGGATTGAACACCTGTCCACGTTGCTTCCTTCCCTGTCTTCGTTTGACCTGCAGGCTCTTATCAAAGGGGATCTTGATAGATCGAAAAAATTAAACACCATCAGGAAATGAGCGAAGAGGGCGTCCCGATTCCACCGGAAGAACCCCAAGTACGTAAAAACGTACAGACGCCATCCAAGCATGCTCCTTTAAGCTCTTTTACTGAAGCGCGACCTCCTTCAAAGAAGACTGTGTTCACATAGCGGGTATATATAACTGACCCTCTTTGGCTAGCGGCACAAAAAGAAAAACCCCTTGACTCGGGGTTCTTACATAAAACACAAAAAGACTAAAAACTTCTCTAGTCAGTCATTTTTCTCTAAGTGCTTTTTCCAATAAAGGTAAGCTGGATTCTCGATTGTGATGTCAGTTATTTTTATTAACGATAATCCATCAGTACGAGTTTCAGTAGCATTTGGATCAGCTATTCGCTCCACTGCATTTGGATTATATCTTGGTATAAGTCTAAGATTCTCACCTATTACGTAAGGATAATTAACCAAATCAAAATTTGACAGAACGGTACCGATAAGATTAAAAGCCAATTCGTCTTTTTTACCAATGTCCTTGCTTACGTGCAGGGCTTTATGAATTATTCTTTTTTCCATAAAACTTAAATCCAAATTTTCTACGTCGCCTCCTGTTGCCATAGCTTTGGTTTGAGCAACCGCCGTCTCTTTCATCATCTTAAATCCGGACTTAAAACCTAATTTTTTGACCGGTTCCCTAGGTGGGATAACTTCAAGACCACTAATGGTTGCTAACAATTCCGTATTATCCGCATCGCTCACAACAAATGTTCTCGAAACTGGATGATAAATATCTTTTCCCCATTCAGTGTCCAGGACTTGTTTGATAGAATAAGATTCACTGCTTCCCTTAGAGGATTTTCTAATTTGACCATCAAACAATGGATATCTTTCATCATCTTTTAAGGTGAATTCATATAGAACTTCGTCAACACTAAAACTGCAATTAAGCTCGGAGTTGTAGTCTAATTTTTCTACAATAGCTACGGTCTTCCACCACCAAGAATGAGGCGCTGATTCTATATACCTTCCAGTGTATGTCCACTCGATCTGCCCATCCTCATTATTTAGATAATATTTTGATTGACATTTGCATTCAGTCTGCACTTTATCTTTTAACTTAACTTCATATGAAAATTCTTGAAGGGCATGTACTACAATTGGACGGCCTATATGATTTAAATTATCTTCGATAGATATAACAACGGTTCCATCTGGACGCAATGATTCCGAGACCCCTCTTTCAGATATTAAACCATCCGCTTGTTCAATAAAAGCAGTTCCAACATTTCCTTCCATCTCTCTTGGTCCTTGCTCTAAAGATTGACCCGTCAAAATCGTACCCCTTTTCACATCCTTTAACCTTTCCTTAGGAGCTTCATTGATTTCACTGGTCCAATACGTTGCTCCAAGTAAGCCTCCAAAGTCTGTTAAGACCGGGCCAGATATTTCATATCGATTGAGAAAATAGGTAGTAGGCTCAATGTACCCATTGTAATCTGTAACTACATCCTTCGCTCTAACATTTAAGGATTTTTTTAGAGGATCTACATACACTGCTTTAGCAAAGCTTTTTAGTGACAGTTTAACTTCTTTTTCTTCCTTTTTAACTATCTCTACAAGGTTTGATTTCTTTTTGAATTTCTTTGAAGTATTGATCGGTATTGGATATACCTTTTTTCGTAACAAAACACTACGGTCAGCTTCTAGTTTTTTTCTTTCTTCTGCTGCTTTTATAGCTTCATCAGAGAATAACTTTTGACCAAACCCTTTTTTCTTCTTTTTCTTTTGTGGTACCGATTCAACAGAAGTTACATAGGCTGGGTCAGTATTCGACAACCCTGTATAAGGGCCCAAGAAACGTTGCCCACTTAGGTTACAAAAAATGCAAAAGATACATAAAACCGAAAAAAAGTTCTTCATAATGACCTCTCTTGGTTGAGCTAAACTAAAATAATGAGAATCGATAACGAAAACAATGTAAAAAAATAACAAGATTCAGATTAACCTGCCCTCCATTAATCAAGGAATAATTTCTTAGGCATTTAATAAACCATTTCACTATTATCTCGACTGCCCCCGCGTCACTTATCATGTTGGGATTGGGAAAGTCGTTGAGAAAGCTGACGCATTTTAATAGCACCATCCCAGACAGCTATCTTATTGCCAGCATCCTGTGTCTGATTGACAAGGGTCTTTCTCTGTTTACCCATTATATCGTAAACAGAAAGAGTGACTAGAGTTTGTTCCGGCAGGTCATAGTTTATTGTGGTAGAAGGATTGAAAGGGTTGGGGAAGTTTAAATGTAGAGCAAAAGTTTCAGAAATTAAGTTAGGCTCCGTTAAAGAAGCTTCCGCGTAACTAACTCGGTAGATTACGCCCGCCAAATCATCAGAGTTGAGAAGATTTCCATCATACATAACTTCTACATCAACGGGTCTTCCCCACTTATTTTCTCCTTTTAACCATCCTTCAGCAAAAACCTTATAATTAATTGCTTCATTGCCATCCAGTACTACGAGTGTTACCCGATAACCTATTGGAATTCTCCTGTTCCACGAAACGTGCTCCGCGACAAATATTTGATGCTGATAGTTTTGAGGGAACATTCCACTCGTGTAGAATTTCATACCAAGTGCCGCCACATGTGGCCCGAGATTTTTGGCGGGTGGGATGTAATCTGCACAATCATGACCAGAACCAAATTCAGGATCGAGTATTTCACCGCGGCGGCAATAAGGGAAACCAAAGTGCTGTCCCGCCTCAATGATACGATTCAATTCATCTGGCTGTATATCATCTCCCATCTAATCTCTACCATTGTCTGTAAACCAAAGATCACCAGTAGCAGGGTGCCAATCGAAGCCAACGCTGTTCCGGACTCCGTGTGCATAGGTTTGCATGTCACTTCCGCCTTGGTTTAGGCTTGTAATGAATGTATAAATCTCGTTGTCTTCCTCACAAATGTTGCATGGCGCTCCCACGGTACGTATAGTCGATCATCAGGCCCAAAACGAATGAACTTCCCTCTGTGATGATGATCTGAAGGATAATTATCGTATCAAAGAATGCGACTCACTTCCGCTACATAAAGATTGCCGTCTTTCAGTGCCACACCATCAGGCATGTTTAGACCTTCATCAATGTTAATAACCTTTATCCAGAAAAATAATCGCCATCAAAATCAAGAATAGCATAGATCTTTCCAGGATGACCCCTTGTACCAACAAAAAGGGTCCCCTCGTCACTTAGAACCATGGATCTAGCATTGGGGGGACATTGTCAACGAAAAGATGCACTCAGGTAATTCAATTTTGTCAAGCGGAAGTGCCTGGGCCACCAGTACGGTCATTGGGATCAGAAGAATAGACAAAAAAAGAATACAGATAAGTTTTCTTTGTTTGAAGGCCTGATTCCTTAAGAGCGATGAAGACCATTTTCATCACAAGTAACTGAGTTTAATAATCTTATATCCAAACAATTTAGAGTTTGACTTTTATTAAGGTTAAAATACAAAAGGTCATTTTCCCGAGTCCCTTTGTTCCTATTCAACTGACTTCACACAACGGAAGCCAGTATGGCTGAGCCCCGTATCCTGACTGCTCTTCATACGCCGAGAGACACGGTAGCCGCTGCAATAACTGTCATTGCATAAGAAAGAGCCGCCCCTGATTACACGTTTAGACATGTGGGGCTCCAGTGGGTCATATGATTCTTCTGGTCCAGAAGGATTGATGCTGAACCCATTTTCCAGATCGATTTTATATGACCCAAAGTGATATAGATCAGCACACCACTCCCACACGTTACCGGCCATATCATGCAATCCATAACCGTTTGGCATATAAGACATGACTGGGGCTGTGCCATAAAAACCATCTTTAAGAGTATTCTTGTAGGGGAACTGCCCCTGCCAGAAATTTGCCTTTGATGCAGCCTTGGATGCAGATTTGTCACCCCAAGGGTAAATAGGGTTATTTAATCCACCGCGGGCAGCCCATTCCCATTCGGCTTCTGTAGGAAGTCGCTTACCCGACCAACGTGCATAAGCTATGGCATCTTCCCAGGCTACATGTACTACGGGGTGGTCCATTTTATCCTCTATATTACTACCCGGCCCCTCAGGCTTTCTCCAGTTAGTACCAATCGTCCATGCCCACCACTGTGTTTCATCTCCCAGTGCTACAGGTCTATCTGTGGATCTGAAGACGAGAGAGCCAGGCTGAAGAATTTCATCGGATGGCTTTCGTGTTCCAACTGGCAACTCCTTTTTCATCTCTAACCAATCAATTTCTTTTTCAGCAATTGTGACATAACCTGTTTTGTCCACAAACTTCCTGAACTGCCGATTTGTTACTTCATGTACATCCATATAGAAGCTATCCACCTTTACTCTATGGCGTGGGAATTCATCTAGACTTGACTGACCGCTATTGCCGCCCATAATAAAAGTACCTGCAGGTACACGAACCATTTTTCCATAGTTGACAAGTCGGGATTCGTTATAATTATCCTGTGAACAGCCAAAAAATAGAAAACTTGAAAAGAAACAAAGGATGATTGATTTCTGCTTGATCTGTTGACAAAGAGAGATTTCTCGCGACAATCCACTATAAAGTACTATGGAACGATATAAGTAATTCAAAAGAAAACTATGCCATGGCATTAT
>DCAL01000016.1:0-544 GCA_002311975.1 Fidelibacterota bacterium UBA1134
GCAGCTCCGAAACCGAGCCGCTTGAACCGCTTGCCCCAAATTCCTTCCAGCACAGTCCCTGACGACGAAAATTGAGAGAGGTAGTCATCGGTCGGCACGGTCGTCCGCAGTTCAAGATCCGAGACGCCCAGATGGCTCAGAGCCAGACCGGCCGAACCGCCGAAAGCGGGCTGAATCAGCAGCAGCGAACTTCCGGTCACGTTTGAGAACCACGAATTGTAGTTGAAATAGATCTCCATGGACGGCACGCTTTGAACGATGAGAGCGGGATTTCCCCGGTAGAGGCTCGGGTCGCCCAGCACGGAAACGGACGTCCCGCCAAGCGCCAGTTCTCTGGGACTCATGGGTACGGAAAGAAAAGCCGTTCCGATGCCGCTGAGAAAAGAAGATGCTGTAATCCAGAGGAGCAACCACACCCCTCTGCGGTGTACTGACATCATCAGAAAGTGAAAATGTAGGTAAACACGTGAGAAACCCCTTCACCGCGACGCCCCAGAAGGAATGCGTAATCAACGTACGAGTCGTCCCGGTTGATAAGAGAATA
>DCAL01000016.1:697-1793 GCA_002311975.1 Fidelibacterota bacterium UBA1134
TCATCGAAAACTTCTGACGTGTTCCAGGCATAACCGGCATTCCAGTCCTGAATTACGAGGCCAAGCTGAAATTTTCTGGAACGTCTCATGAGTACGGCCAGATCGACGCCCGTCCCTTTGCTGACTTGCCTGCCGTCCACGGGCAGCACCTGATAGAACAGCTTCACATTGACGCCGAAACTGATATTCTGAAACAGCTGATTGGCAAAGCTGAAATAGACGGCGTATTCTTCGGTTGAAAAAGTGCCGGTTTCATGTCCGGCCTGATCCCGTCCCTGGATTCCTTTGACGCCGGCATTGAGGATACCGACGCCGATCCCGCCTGAGGGAGGCAGTGCCGATGAAAAGGCCGCCGAAACCAGATATCTGTCCAGCGGGAGAAAGTGATGGAAGACGGAGACGTGCCTTTTCGGCAGAAATGCCATGGCTGCCGGATTATAGTAAGCGGGAAAGCCGTTGTCGAGATCAGCGGTCAATCCTCCACCCATGGCGAGAGAGCGCGCCGTAGTGCCGACACGCAGGAAGCTTCCCGCATATCCGCCTATGTCGCCCGCCAGCAGGACTGACGACAGAAAAAGTGACATAAGTAAATATCTTCTAATCATTTGAAAACAACCAGTTTAACCCAATGACCCTGGTCATCAAAATAGAGGTTACAGAAATAGACGCCGTTTGAAACCAGATTTCCCGCGCTGTCGCGTCCGTCCCACTTCAAAGCGCCTTCGCCCTGCCCGCGGTGATATTCAAGCATCGTCACTTCTTCCATGGCAAAGTTCATGACGGTCAGCTTAATGTCTCTCGACTTCTTGCTCTTATAAAGAAAACGGACATAGCCGTCGCCGTCGAGGATATTATGAACGGTGGGAGAAAACGGATTCGGATAGGCGTAGGGCGTATTGCTGGCAACATAGCTGCGGAAAATCCGCCAGACGGATTCACTGGAACCGGGCTGAGGCGAGCGGGCAAGACCGTCTCCCGTTCCGATCCAGAGCGCGCCACCGTTGTAGTACGATCGCTTGTCATGAAGTGCGGCGTACACATCGTTGTCCACAATCTGGTCGTTGTTTGCCGCATCGATGGCCGGTTTGAACAGAGC
>DCAL01000016.1:1883-2506 GCA_002311975.1 Fidelibacterota bacterium UBA1134
CCGCGCAGGAGAGGAACGGTATGCCATGAGAGACCGTCATCTTCTGTATAGCTGATGCCGCTCTCACCGCCCGTATCGGCAACTCTTGTCACCGCCCAGATAATCCTGCGGCCTTTTGTCTGCTGCCTTGCCAAGCCGACGACCCAGTTGCCGCTGATTCCATTAAGGGGAAAAGAGTAGTGTTCCCAGTCTACGCAGCCGGTGGCATCCACGATCCCCCGGTTGATGCCGTAGGCCGTGCCGACCCAGACTGTGTCTCCGTAGGCGATCGCCGCAAACGCCTTATGATTGTGGTTACCATCCGGCGGATCGCGGGGATTCAGTTCGTAATCCTGGTACTGATCATCACACAGCATCTGGGACATATTATCAGCCGGCAGGGGGACTCTCTTCCAGCCGGAGCTGACGGCGGTTCTCGAAAGCCGTCTAAGTCCCCCGGCCCAACTGGCGATCCAGAAATAGTCGTCACTGCTGGCCAGGTCATAGGTAACATTCTGCTGCGAGACCGTAACGGGCAGCGCCTTGAGGGTTTTGCCGCCCCAACTGAGTGTGCTGTCAGCGGAGCTGTCGACCGGCTGATCGAAAATGAGCCACGACACTTTACTAGTGTCTTGCGAATTGTA
>DCAL01000016.1:2533-3074 GCA_002311975.1 Fidelibacterota bacterium UBA1134
TTGTAAGTAAGGGCGAGACCGCCGCCGGAAGTCACCTCCTCAATGGAGGTCACCACAGAGACCAGAAGTGTATCAGCCCCAGCCGTCGCCATGGCAGTTATCCCGCCAGCCGGGAGTTTGGTCACAGTCTCTCCCGCCGTGAGTTTCTCTGAGGAAGGAAGTGTCTTGGCGGTCAGACTGTCCCGCATCTGCGACAGTCCATCCCCGGTAGCCAGCCAGACGAGGTGATCACCCTGCGTCCTGATCTCCACAATCACATTACTCTGAAGACCGGACAGTACGGTGGAATCATCCTGAACGATCGATTTCGTGGTGAAGCGCGAGGGCGTCAGAATTGACCCCTTCCCCGCCCGGAGATGGCCGGAATAGACAATCATCACAACGCCTGCGAAGAGGAGAAGCCGCTTCATTTTTTCACGTGCACAATATGGGTGGAGTCGCTAAAATCATTCGACCAGTCCTGAACACGGAATTTCCACTGCAGGTCACCGGTTGAAGCATTGTAAGGAAATGAGACGTTAGTGGAAAAGATACCGTCGCC
>DCAL01000016.1:3190-11342 GCA_002311975.1 Fidelibacterota bacterium UBA1134
GTCGCCCGTATCCACCATGAAAATGTAGTTGCCGTCGTTGAGCATAACACCATCCGAAAGGCGCTTGGACGTAAAGCCGACCCACTGGACGTCATCCAGACCGTTGGCGTCCGCCACTTCCGCAAGGAGAGTCAGGAGCTGGGCCAGGCCTGAATCAGGCAGTGTGAGGGTGTCAGGTACTTCAAGCGAGAGAAACCTCGGCACGATATTGCCTAAGGCAAAGGTATCAGAGAGTGTGTAGACGCTGTCGTTCATGTAGTACGCCAAAACAGAAAGATGAACGTTTCCTGTATCTTCATATGCCAGAGTATTGGTGAGACTGCTCAGCGTCAGTTTCTTCGAGTAAGTGTGATCACCTTTCAGAATATCACCGAAGTCACCATTGTCGCTAAGCACTTCTTCATCTGGAGAGACAGCATTGATTCCACTTTTTCCGAACCACCTCAGGCTGACATAATTGATGGCGATTCCTTTATAGACCGCTTTCACTTTGGCGCCCACAAAAACCTTGGCGTCAACCTGAAGATAGCTGAATGAGATCTGCTCAATGGGATCTGTCTCCTTCTCAGACTGGAGGGGCGGCGTACATTTCACAAGAAAGATGACCGCAAGGAACATGATGATGTGGCGCAGCGAAACCATGGCAAGTAGAATATAGATGCGTTGCTTTACTCTTTCAATCATTTCTTGCCCGATCCGTAGATGTGATGCAACAGCACCGTTCCCACAGTTTTCAAACTGGCGGGAGAACATTTGTCAGGTGTATCTTCCATGGTGTGCCAGTAGTTTCTGAACCGGTTGGGATAATCGAAATCTATGATATCGATGGAAGGAATGCCACCTGTCTGAGAAAGGATAACATGGTCATCTTCCACCGTGTAGCCAATCTTGGGAACGAAGGCATCCAGTCCGAGATCTGCCGCCAGGCTCCATATCAGCTTCACGAGCTTCGGCGCCTGCTCCATTGAGTTCCCTTCCATAGGAAGCTCTAACTCCTTATCCCCCACCATATCCACAAGAATACAATAGCGGGGATGGGGTTTAGGAATATGCCTGGCAAGATATCGCGAACCGTTAAAAAAATATTTCAGGTCACCTTGTTTTCCCATATCTTCTCCATCCAGAAGAACGAGGTCAACGCCCAGAAGCGGAACGGATTGAGCAAGATGATGGGCAAGTTCCAGCAGCACAGCAACACCGCTGGCGCCGTCATTGGCTCCGATGATGGGGGTGCTGCGGTTTGATTCATGCCTGTCGCGGTCTGCCCACGGGCGAGTGTCCCAATGTGCCGCAATCCAGATCCTGTTCTTCCTCTGCGGCTGAAAGCGGGCTACGAGATTCGTCAACTGAAGCATCTTGCCGCTGTATGGATCGGAGTAGGCGAACGGTTGAACCATGAGCGTATCGGCCAGTCCGGACAGTGTCTCTTTCAGATATATGAGACATTCTCTGTGCCCGACGGAGCCGGGATTACGCGGACCGAACGAACACTGTTTCTCCAAGTACCGAAAAGCACGATCGGCGTCGAATTGCGGGATATCCTTACTCAAAGCTGTAGTCACCATGATAAGGCTAAGGGCGCGGAGCGCAGAACGCAGAATGCGGACTAAACTACGTGATGTGCAACGAGGAGAACAGCGGCCATTCGTGAACAGTGAATTAAAAACCGTCATCTCTTTATCCCTGAATTGTAAGGTTGATATTAAATCCGAAATCTCTGTCCACTTTCCGTCCTACAATTTTGGAATGGCTATCACGGTATTCATACCAGACGCCTCCCGTGAGCCGCTGTGAGAAGGAATACGATATGCGGGGCGAAATCTTCCACGATTTTCTCTCGTCTGTTGTTGAAAGTTCATACTGCAAATCGTTCCTCTCTCTGGTAATGGACTCGGAGAAGTCTATTGTCAGCGTGAAGTTTATGGTATTATCGAGATCAAAATCACGGAAAAAGAAAATGGGGATATGCAGTCCTCCTCGATGGGCGTAGTTTGAGCTCAATGTCCAGGTTCGATCTGTCTTGACGCGGGTGCTGTTGATACCGCCGAATCTATTGTCGAACGATGACACTATAGAATAGCGGGAAGTGACGGAAATTCCTTTGAAGAGAGTCATGGAAAGACCGGCCAGAGGAGAGTAGGAAGCGGTGTACTTTGACGATTGCAGGACGTCGTCCTTCCATGCTCTTGTCTCTTTCCCCGCAAAGGCGTGCTCGAGGGTAGCTGAGCGCGAAACAGCTTTAATGAGCGGCCACTGCTCCACCCCGGACCACCTGATACTCCAGCCGCCAAAGGGCATACCGTCGCTGCCCGTGACCCCCAAGGGCAGAAAGTCGCGCGTCTGCGTCCGGGTCTGAACGTTGTTGCCGTCCACGCCCGACGCCTGACTGCTAGAAAAGTTAAAGTTTGTTGTAATTTTCCGCGTGAGGGCAAGACCTGAGCGTAACGAGAAATCGCGCTGATGCTTTACAGATCCGCGGTTGACGCCCACTTCACTGCTTCTGTTGAGACCGAGTTCATCACTGAAACCGAGTCGGAAAGGAAGATCCGCTCTACCCGGCACGACCCTAAGGGAATCTCCCGATCTGACGGAGTCGATGACGCCGAATGCATTCTGCGATCTGTTTTCAGAATAGGTAAAGCTGATGGGATTTATCCGGCTGGCGCCGCCATGGAGGAGTTTCAATATTTTTTTCAACGCTTCGCTCTTGGGTTCCTTTGCCTCTTTTTCCTCCTCGGCAGGTGTGACCTTCGTCCGTCCTCCCCGGCGGCTTCTCCGGCGCGGTTGGCGCTTTTGTGGAGTGTAAAAGGTCTCAACAATGGACTTCGGTGAGATTGAGAGGGAACTGGAGAATCGACCCTGGGACGTAATATTGGCTCCCTCCTGTGTGCTCTCCATCGGCTTGGCCCAGCGATAGTTGGAAGAATAGTTGAAGGTCGGCTTCAGCCAATCGGTAAGTGCGGGCGTAAACGTAGTGGTCATATTATCGGATACGTCCGTCACGACGCCCGGTTTAAGATTCTTCAGTGCCTGCAGATACCGCGCGCGGTAGCTGTCCATGTCGCTCTTGATGGTCTTTGTGAAGCTCGATTTCAGATTATCGAGAATTGTGTATCCTATCTTGAACGTCCGGTTCAAGCCGAGATTATACTGCGACTTGGATTCGCCCACCCTCGGCGTCGTTTCCGTCATGGTTTCGCTGGCGTTCGCAGACATATCAATGGAGGACGGCGTGTAGTAGAGTCTGCCGTCAACAATCCTCTTGCCCAGCCACGGCATCCACTTAAACCATTTAAAGGGAGAGATGTAGTTGTCCCTTCCGAACGACAGACCGTAACTCATATTGCCCTTGGTATTCTGTGAAAACCGATCGTCTATCTGTGTATCCGAGTTCCGGCCGCGAGTGGCAGATAAGCTCATCTTCAGCCGGTCGATGGTGTAGCGGCTGTACCACTTGTCTGATTTGCCGGCTTTCGAGAACGAGGTATTGACAGACACCTGACGACTCTTCGACAGGACGCTGTCGGGTGGACTCTCATGTACAAGCAGAATGTCAGTGCCGGGGAGATACTTGGGTGTGGTCAGATTATTGATGAAACTCATACTCAGCGGCAGTTTCAGTCCCCACGATTGGGGAAACAGTTTATTTAGATTCCATTTTGTATCGAAGCGCAGCTTGTCGGCTGTACTGCCCGAACCGAGCCTCTCTTGCAACACGTGAAAGTCGGCGTCCCGGCGTGTATAGGAGAGTGAAGCATTGCCCAGATCCGCCAATCCTATGGATGACTGAATGCGGAGGGCGGTTCCTTTATCTTTTCTCACCTTCGAGAGTCTCAATTCGTCCAGCCAGATTTCGCCGCTCACATTCTCCGAGCGACTCTTATTTCTTACGCCCACCACAAAATACTGAATACGGGAGAGTGCCGGATTGCCGTGGATCAAATACTGTGTTAACGTATCAGAACCGTCAGTTTCAAAATAGCGCCGTTCGTTGTCAGTCACAGTCAGATTCGGTCCCGGCTCTTTCAGTTTCAGACCGGTAAGAAAATCGAGATCCACTTTGAGATAATTTCGTTTCTTCTTCTTGTCCCACCCTTCATAGACCGGCTGGCTTATTTCATAATAGTCATCGGCGCGTCCAAAACGGATAAGGAATTCAACATCGGAAGAGTCTCTCCAGGTGTGATCGCTGTTACCGTACGTAAATAGCTTCAACTGTTTGTACATCAGATAGCTCTGCGCCCGATTGCCCTGCAGTTCCATCAGATTTTTCTGCGCCGCGGCTTCATGTCCCGGTTCAAGATCAGTGAACTTGAGAACGAGAGACTGTTCCTTCATCCTGATCTGGTTGATACGGTCATACTCACCCTGAACGCCGATCTCTTCCACACTCTGTGCGTAATCGAGATTGTCTTCCGTATTCACTACGGTTACGGCGAAGACGCTGTCGTCTCTTGTATATTCCTGGCTCACCTCGCCCCTGACGCCGAGCTCCTGCCACACGTTGCCCACCATCTCTACCTTTGCGATTCGGATCACCGCTTCGTCTTGCGCGCCGGCGAGGGTAAGCCGCATAAACTTGATGGTATCCCACGAAATGGCGGCATTTTCTTTCGCCCGTCGAAACTCATTCAGCGGGACGCGATAGAGTCGCCATCCTGTCTCGGTGATGCCGCCGTTGTAGCGTTCCCAGTCCTCGCTGTAGGGACTCAGATCGAAGGAGGCGCTGAAATAGTCATCCTTGCCGTCGAAATTCCCGTCGCGGTTGATATCCTCAGTATCGGGATACCTGCCGCCCTCCAAGGGAACCTGACCTGAGGCCGGGTAGCCGTTGTGCTCCGTCCCGTTGACGAAACGGTACGGTTCCGGATTGCCCGAACGATCGCCAGTGAGAGCTTTCTGCTCGTCAAAGGCCCAGTTGTCACCGTTCGGGTCATCGAGATTACGGTCAGGGCCGGTGTAGAGTTTGTCGCGCCATTCAGGATTATCAACCACATGGGCATAGAGTGTGTCCAAGCAACCGCCGAGACCGTTTTCGTAGGCATCGTCGCAACCGTCCAGACCCACATCCTCTGCCTTCTCTAACAGTGTATTGCCGGTGAGGAGTCCTGCTTCTGGCTTGTCTTCGGTATCAAACATACCGTTCCCGTTCTGATCTTCGCTGATGAAGCCGAGATCAACACTCATTTTACCATCAATATCGGATGCCGTCCTGAGCCAGATTTCAAAGAACTTGTTCTGGGTCTGGTTGAAATCGCTGGAATAGAGACTGGTGGTAACGGAAGCCCAGTTCGAGTCGGGATCCACAGTCCCTAAATGACCTTCACGACGGGAATAATTCATCACAAGCACATCCGTCATCTGATTCTGAGCGAAGGCGCTGGTCTGCTGATTGGGCCAGATATCCTGAGTCCTTACCTGCGTCCACGGATTGTACCAGAACATTTCTGAACGGTTTTCCAGTCTGAACCCGAGCGGCGTTGCAGATCTGTGCCAGAATCGGCGCCTGACGGAGGGACTTGTGGTGCGCTTGGAACCTTCAAAGTCATCAATATAGGCAACCCCTTCAGTATCTCCCGTAGCCGGATTATCAATAGGATTGGGATTCGGCAAGACCTGGGCAAACTCACCTTCAATTTTGAAGGAGGAAGGCTTGTTCGTATCGATGAAAGGAAGTTTGTCCATGGCTCTTGTAGCAAAATCGATGTCAGATTCGTAGCGGCCGTTGAAATCCCAAATGAAGTTCTTGGTCGGTTCATACCCCACTTCTATCTTTTCGTTGATAACAGATTGATCATAGAAGAGAGCCGTGGCGCCGATAAATGATCTCGGTCCCAAATCCATCTGTGCCCGCGTTCCGATCATGGTCTTCTTATCGAACGAAACGAGCTCATGTTTGTCGAAGAACACCTCGAGCTCGGCGTCAGGCTTCTCATACTCATCGGTCAAGAATGTGAGCGTGCCGGAGAAGTAGTCAATAATATAGTCTCTGCCACGGGCGAGGAGCTGTTTGTTGAGATAGACTTCCTCACTCCCCTCCACCAGCATGAAACCGCCGAGACTGACCGTGGCACTCTTGTTCTGATACGTCACCTTGATGTCAAACTTGGAGCTGTTCCTTATCCTCTGATCATTGAGACTGCGGTAGAGGTAGGCAGAATCCGGCAGAATTGATTCAAGCTGCGCGCTTCTGTTCCCTTCGCCCCTGTACTGTTCTCCGGCTGTCAGCCGGTCCATTTCGAACGGATGCAACATTGGAAAAAACAGTTCGCCGGTGGACAAGTTTATGATGTTCGGATTCATTTTATCCACCAGATCATCGGCGGCTGAAGCGCCATTCTCATCGAGACTGTCGAGACCGAAAAGGTGAATGAATGTCAGGCCGCTGTTTTCATCGCGTTCATTGTTGCCGAGGCGACCGTTCTTGTATGTAATCTGAAGCTCAAATCCTTCAGGCGTAATATTAGAAGCACCCAGGTAATAGACGTTCCTGAATGCCAGCGGCCATGTGGGATGGCTGGGGTTGGGCGTCAGCGGTTTGATCAGTTTCAGATGAATGGTATCTCCCTCGGCAACTTCCGTACTCAGTTCACCGACAGACCTTTTACTCCCTTCCTCTCCTCGCTGAGCCAGCGTATAGGAAGCCGCCAGAATCTTATTCTGGACCGGAGCTGTCAGACGGATGAACCCGAGATCTTCCGACACTACATAGTCCTGATTCCTGATCAAACGCTGGAAGAAGCTCCCCTCTGTCTCGCCTGCGTGCGCCGGATTCTTTTCCTGCCATGTGCTGTCCATCGAATCGATATGGGGGTCAACGTAGGCAAATCCATACAGTGTGCCGGATCCGGCAGCGGCACCCACGGACTTGAAGATTTCAATTTCATCAATGACAACATTTCCGATTCTGTGCTTGCCATTCTTGAGAGGGTAAAAACTGGGAGCGAAGAGCGGTACGCCTTCAGGCGTATAGATGGCGATCCCCTCATTATCCACAACCTGTCCCCCGTCCCTGAAAAGCTTGTCGATGAAGAAATACTGATTTTTTCGCATCTGATTGTCGGGTATGGACTGACCCTGCGTCTCCGCGCCCCCAAGGATCTTTTGCTTCTGCTTCTTCGTCCTTTCGATGGATGCGATGGCGGTGACGTCAACAGGACCCAGCCTTGAGATGGACTTCAAGCCGAAAAGTCCTTGGTTGCTGCTGGAGAATGTGACGAACTGAGTAGAGGGCAGCGACAGGGAAATGTTGCCGGCTTCAATCTTCTGCAAGATTTCATCCTCATGGCCAGTGTATCTGATCTTGATATTGTTCTCCCACTGGAAATCGCGCTCGCTGTTGTAATCGAGGAGTACACTGACTCGATCACCCACTATGCCTTCCACCACGACGTGCTGTGTCTCATCAAACTCGAAGTGAGTCGTCTGGGACTCGCGAAAGCTGGCACGGGCCATCTCCTGATCCTGGAAGACCAGTTTACCCGATACGCTGACGTTACCCTTCACGGTGAGAGACGCCTGTCCAACACTGGTTTCCATAAGGTCCAGTGTGATGGCTCCGCCCGGGGGAGACTTACCCTGGGGACCTTCAGCCGATACGGCTATCCTCTGGCTGTAAATGTTCCTTATCCTGTCTCTCACCAGACGGTTGCGAAAATACCACTCGAGAGGCGCGGTGAAGGGCATCTTAAGATATAGATCATCGGCGGATTCGAAAAAAGTTATCCACTTCCCATCGGCTGAAATCTCCAGCCACCGTTCAAACCCTTCATATTTTACGTCCATCAATCCCCTCACTGATGATACCGAATCCATGGAGAAGAGCGATCTGAACGGCAGCGGCGGGAAGGGATTGACTACCCACTGTGAGGTTAAATCAGGCGGTATCCCCCGCTCAACAAAGGTAGAATCCTCCTGCTGTCCCCGGACTGGATTCAACAACACCAGCCAGAGGAACGGACAGAGCAATCCTGCTTGACNNGGGACGATGAATCCCGTGCATCCAGAATCCGTTTCATGGTCTATCTCCGATACGTATCATCTGTACCCCCAAAAACGACTAAACTCTCTTTTCCGGGGGTATCAAGCAGGTAGCAGTGTTTCTATATGAATCTCCTCTTTTCGGTGGGATGTATGAGGGAACCGTCCGTCA
>DCAL01000016.1:11402-13729 GCA_002311975.1 Fidelibacterota bacterium UBA1134
GTCAGTTGTGACATCAGTTCCCGGATTGCATTACCTCGGTGACTATATCGATTCTTCTCATCTTCTGTGAGTTCCGCATACGTTTTGCCGAGCTGCGGAATATAGAAAACTGGATCATAACCAAAGCCGTATTCGCCAGCAGGATTCTCCGCAATTACTCCTTCTACGGAACCTTCCGTCGAGAGTTCCTTCTCCGTATCAACGAAACAGGCAACAGTCCTGAAGCGCGCAGACCGGCGCTCCGGCGCTATCCCGTTCAAGCTTTGGAGCAGTTTATTCACGTTGTCCTCATAGGTGCAACTGTCGCCGGCATAGCGGGCCGAATAGACGCCCGGTGCTCCGTCCAGGGCGTCTACCTCGAGACCGGTATCGTCAGCGATGACGGGCATGTTCGTCAGCTTATGAATCACTCTCGCTTTGATGAATGCGTTCTCCTCTAAAGTAGCGCCTGTCTCCTCAATCTCAGGAATCTTGCCGTCAGAATCAAACTCGTTCAGTGTTTTCCCTTCGATTCCGTATTCCTTGAGGAGCGATTTGAGTTCATCACCTTTATCAACATTTCTTGTGGCAATAATGACCTTCATTATTTCAGCTGACAACCTATTGGTATTCGTTGCATTTTTCAGGACGGCAAACATAGAGATTCTCTTGTGGAGAATCAAGAGAAAAACGTGGGTACAACTTTAAGATAGCGGTTGCATTACGACGGCGAAGAGGGGTAATTTTGCCGCGCCTTAAGGCCGAGTAGCTCAGTCGGTAGAGCAGTGGACTGAAAATCCATGTGTCGCTGGTTCGATTCCGGCCTCGGCCACTTCTGGAACTTCTCCACCAGAGACTGCCATCTGGAGAAGCTCAGTCGGTAGAGTCCCGATGGCTATCGGGGGAAATCCCTGTAAACGAATGAGTGCTAAGGAGTAATTCAGATGTCAAATAAAGTACTGATCGGTAAACAAGAATATTTTAAGGGAATTGGCAAGATTCCCTATGAAGGCCCTGATTCAACCAACCCTCTTGCATTTAAATACTATGACGAAAATAGAAATATAGCAGGTAAAGCCATGCGTGAACATTTTCGCTTTGCTGTTGCATACTGGCATACGTTCTGTGGTACCGGTGCTGATCCATTTGGACCGGGTACAATGGAGTTTCCATGGAATGAAGAAACAGATCCTGTGAAGGCTGCAATGAATAAACTGGATGCTGCATTCGAGTTCTTTACCAAACTTGGAGTACCTTTCTACTGTTTCCATGATCGGGATATTGCACCGGAAGGTTCTACGGTGCAGGAATCTGAAAAGAATCTGAAGCGTATTATTGAAGCTGCTGGTATCAAACAGGAAGAATCTGGCGTAAAACTGCTTTGGGGAACAGCCAATGTATTTTCTCATCCTCGCTACATGAATGGGGCCGCAACGAATCCCGATTTTCAAGTTCTGACCCATGCTGCCGCTCAAGTAAAGTCGGCTATTGATGCCACAATTCAGCTGGGCGGTGATAACTATGTTTTTTGGGGTGGCCGGGAAGGATATTTCTCACTTTTAAATACGGATATGAAACGAGAACTAAATCACCTGGGAATGTTTTTGCAGAAATCACGAGACTATGGCCGGGAAGCCGGATTTAAGGGGAACTTTTTGATTGAACCAAAACCGATGGAACCGACTAAACACCAGTATGATTTTGATGTATCAACAGTAATTGCTTTTATTCATCAATATGAGTTGGAGAATGACTTTAAGCTGAATATCGAAAACAATCATGCGACCCTAGCCGGGCACACATTTGCTCATGAGGTGCAAACCGCTTTTGGCCACGGATTGTTTGGCAGTCTGGACATAAACCAGGGTGACTCTTTAAATGGATGGGATACGGATGAATTCTTACACAATCTCTATGATGCAAGCGAATTAATGCTGGTCCTCCTCACTGAGGGAGGCGTTGGTCAAGGAGGTATGAATTTCGATGCCAAAACAAGGCGTAGCTCGACTGATCCGGAAGATATCTTCATTGGACACATTAGTTCAATGGACACCTTGGCGCGCGGACTGCTGATTGCGGACACTATTCTTAATCAATCAAACTATATGAAAATGAAACAAGATCGCTACTCCAGTTTTGATATCGGCAAGGGTGTTGCATTTGAAAATGGCGAACTGGGATTAATCGAATTAGCTGAACTCGCGACTGAATACGGTGAACCAGCTCATATTAGTGGTAAACAGGAATTATTTGAAGCCCTGCTCAACAAACATCTCAGATAAGTAACCAGTTTCCGTGCACCCAGGAAGGTAACTATTGTCTAAACTATTTGCAGGACTGGATGTATC
>DCAL01000016.1:13766-15508 GCA_002311975.1 Fidelibacterota bacterium UBA1134
ACTGGATGTATCCACCAAAAGCTGCAAACTTGTGATCATTGATTGGGATGAAAAAACAGAGGTTCATGTTGAGGGTGTCAACTATGATCAGGATTTGCCTCATTATCAAACCCAAAATGGTGAAATGATTGGAAACCAACCTGGCGTATCTGAGTCAAATCCGCTGATGTGGCTAGAAGCAGTAGATACCGTTTTTGAACGAGCAAAAAACAAATTTATCCCATTAAAACATATTAAGGCGATTGCGGTTTCCGGTCAGCAACACGGCTTAGTTGCCTTAGATGCAAAAGGGAATCTTGCCCGTCCGGCGAGCAAACTGTGGAACGATTTCTCGACACAGGAAGAGTGTGATTTATTGACTGAGCGGGTGGGTGGTGTTGAAAAGATGATTTCAGAAATAGGGAATACACAGCGTACCGGATATACCGCAGCAAAAATATATCACATGGTTCGACACGAAAAAGATGCTTATGATAGGTCCACTATCCTATTTTTAGTGCATAACTATATCAATTGGTATTTGACAGGTGGGGTTGCGGTCATGGAACCAGGAGATACTTCTGGGACTGCGCTGTGGAATCCTGTTTCAAAAAGCTGGTCGGAAAAAGTCATATCCAGTATCGATGAAAATCTGGCTAAGAAATTGCCCCCGGTTCAATCGTCTCAAAATTCCATCGGTACAATTTCAAGTGATCTTGTTGAACGGTTTGGGTTTTCCCCGGAATGCAAGATTGATGCCGGCAGCGGCGATAACATGTACAGTGCAATTGGAACGGGTAATGTGAAACCAGGTATAGTAACTGTTAGTCTGGGCACCAGCGGTACAGCCTATTCTTTTATGGAAAAACCGTATGTAGACCCAGCAGGAGAAATTGCTGCATTCTGTGATAGCACCGGAAATTATTTGCCGCTACTTTGTATCTCCAATCTGGCAAATGGCTATGATAAATTCTTGAGTCTACACGGACTAAATCACATTCAGTTTGATGAAATGGTGAGTATGACGCTCCCCGGGAATGAAGGCAGACTTCTTATTCCGTGGTATGAGGGCGAAAGAACTCCTGATTTACCTCTGGCTTCAGCAGTCTATTTTGGATTCGATTTGAGTGAATTTGAACCAAGGTTTTTAGCACGTGCTATCCTTGAAGGTCATGTAAATAATCTCTATGACGGCTCTAAAAAATTGCCCGTCAGTCTAGAAAAAATCCATCTCACAGGCGGTCTTTCCCAATCTCCGACATGGTGTCAGGCTATTGCCGATATTTTTGGTGCTGAAACGATTCCAATTCAAGGCGAGGGAGCTGCATTCGGTGCTGCGCTTCATGCCGCCTGGGTCTGGCTAATGGAGGAAGGATATTCTACTACAATCGATGATGTGGTAAATAATTTTATCCAGTATAATGAACCTTTACATCGAAAACCACAACCTGAATACCAAGATATCTATCAAAAACAAAAAGCCCTTTACCAATCATTATCTAATCGAATTCGCGGCCTCGAGGGTCAAGACCCTTTTTTGCTGCGAGCAGAGTTGATAAATATCTGAATGAATCAGGGATATCTGTATCAATTATAATCTATGGAGCACGAATTATTTCGATCCGGATTCCGAATAATAAGGGCAAATCAAGTGACATCGTTTTAGGCTATGATGATCTGGATGGATATGTAAATGACCCCTGCTATACGGGTGCGGTAATCGGGGTTTTGATAATGGCTCAGTAGCTCAGTCGGTAGAGCAG
>DCAL01000016.1:15520-18903 GCA_002311975.1 Fidelibacterota bacterium UBA1134
GGTTCGATTCCGGCCCGAGCCACATCACAGAGCTCGTCCTATACGGGCTTTTTTTGTGGATATTGCTAATCTTAAAGAAATGAAAGTGGTAGGCCATCTGAACTTCGAGCCGAGTGTCACCAGCACTGAGGGTGACTTTGTAGATGTTTCTCAGGTTGAGAAAACCGGCATTGTATATTTTAGCAGTTATCCCCTAAATGAAGATTGCTTCGCACCCCATAAAGATGTACCTATGATTGATGTCAGTAATCCATAAAAGCCATTGAAAATAGGAGTATTACCGCGGCCCAGGCGCAAGAATGCTAATTGATTTAGATCAGATTAATCAATCTGTAACTTCGGTGACACGTCCGAAAAATCTGTGAGCAGAGGAAATTCGGTCTGGTCTTTTAAAAACCCTCGTTTTAAATAAATATCTTTAACTTAGTGTATGATATATCTGTGGTCATTAGTCAGCTTATTATTGAGCAATTTTCTTGTTGCACAAGAATCAGAAAATATGCTGATTTCTTCATTTGAACATTATAGAATAGCTAAACGGAATACACCTTTCCGGGTAAAATGGATTTCAGCTGGACCCGTCATGAACTCTGCACGCGTAGAGGCCTTGCATGGTGATCCGAATCAACCGGGCACCTTGTATGTAGCTTTTGGCTCAGGCAATTTATGGAAGACCACTAATAATGGATTAACTTGGAAACCCATATTTGAAAACCAGCCAACATTAGGTATTGGTGATATTGCACTCGCGCCTTCTAATTCTAAAATCATTTATTTGGGTACTGGCGAGAGTTTGCGTAAAAACAGAAATTTTACAATGCCAGGTACCGGAATTTATCGCTCAGATGATGGTGGGGAAACCTGGTCACATTTGGGCCTAGAAGACACATGGCATATTGGTGAAATCGCAGTTCATCCAGTAAATCCTGATATTGTATTTGTAGCAGCCATGGGAAAATTTTGGTCCAAAAGCACTTCAAAAGGAATCTATCGCACCACCAATGGCGGTAAAGATTGGCAGCGTGTTTTATATGTCAATGAAAACACTCGGGCCAATGATATAGTCATCGCCCACTCTAATCCTAATATAATTTATGCATCCATGTGGGAAAACAACGATAATCCAGATATTGTCGAGAGTGTATATGGTCCCAATAGCGGTATTTACCGCAGCTCTGATGGGGGATCAAGTTGGAAAAAACTAAAAAACGGTCTACCTGACAAACCGAAAATTGGGCGAATTGGTTTAGCTGTATCTTATCAAAATGCGCAAAAAGTTTATGCTTTAATGGATAATAGAAATGAGACTGAGGGCAATACAGCGCAGGTTTATAAATCAATCAACGGGGGCCTTACATGGGAAAGATCCCACGGCGATACCCTGCGTATTTTTCCCCGGAATAACATAGGGTGGTACTTTGCAGATATTTATGTGAATCCAAAAAATGATGAGGAAATTTACTCACTGGGCGTACGCATGGCGCATAGTTCAGATGGCGGTAAAACATTTAAAACTGTTGGGGGCAATATAAAACATCTGCAACTCAGCCCTGCTCAAACCCTTCATTTGGACCATTGTGAATTATGGATTAATCCTTTTAACCCAAATCATTTAACATTGGGTAATGACGGGGGTATATATATCAGTTATGATAAAGGGTTAAACTGGTTGCACCTGAATAATATTCCTGTGGGCGAATTTTATGATATCACTTTGGATAATCAAAAGCCATATAACATTTATGGTGGTGTTCAGGATAATGCAACGGTATATGGCCCAGCTAAGGAATGGAACCCTTATGGAGATGATCCATGGAAATACCTATGGATTGATGCCTGGAGCGGTGGGGATGGTTGTGTTACGCAAGTAGATCCAAATGACCTCAATACAGTTTATTTCAGTCGCCAGAATGGCGACGGACTGCGAAAAGATATGGCTGCGGATACGTCTATTAGAATCGGTCCCAAACTTAAGAAAATATCTACAGAAAATAACCTCAGGTTCAATTTTGTGTCTCCCTATTTCATTTCACCCCATAATTCAACAACACTGTACCACGGTGCAAACCAGGTTCTTAAATCCAGTGATCGCGGTGACAATTGGGAAATTATTAGCGGCGATATCACAGAAACTTCAAATCCTGAAAAAGAATCATGGGCGGCTGGAGCTATAGCCGAGTCAGCGCTTCAACCTGGTTTGTTATATGCCGGTACGGATCATGGTGCTTTTTGGACCAGAAAAAATGATGGGAAGCCGTGGCAAGAATTTTCTGCAGGATTACCCAATGCATATATTCGGAGTATCCAACCCTCCATGTTCAAGGTTGCCCGGGTTTATCTGGCAATGACAGGTATCAACTATGATGATTTGAATAATTATTTATTTGTTTCAGAGGATTATGGTCAGACTTGGGATTCTATCACAGCGGATCTGCCTAACGATCCCGCCAATGTGATCATCGAAGATCTTGTTTATGAAAATATTTTATACGCCGGATGTTACAGAGGGGTTTATATATCTATGAATCGCGGCAAATCTTGGTATCTACTGGGGGATAATATGCCAACTGTCAGTATCGCTGATATGGCCATACAAAAAAGAGAAAATGAATTGGTGGCAGGAACACATGGTAGAGGCATTTATTATTTAAATCTGAACCCGATCCATCAGGCCTATAAATTAAACACGAATGAAAAGAATGGATATCATCTGTTCAATGTACCAAATGCCCAGTATCCAAAACAGATGGACACCAGTAAAGATATTGATCAATCGACAATTATCAAATTGCCCATAAGTTTTTGGATACCACGTAAAGAAAAAGTCAATATATCAATTATAAATCAAAAGGGAGAAAATACCATTTGGGAAATGGATTTTATGGCCAGCGAGGGCTTGAACCAGCTACGATGGAATTTGGTAATAGAAACGCAACACAGCGAGCTTCCTTATTTTAGAAATTATAAAAAGTACATCCAACCTGGTATTTACACATTACAGCTAAAAACAGACGAAAAAATGATGCAAAAAAATCTAGAGGTAAAAAATTATTAATAATAATTAACAATAAAAAATAAAGGTGCAAAAAATGAATACAACAAAAAACAATAGAATCGAAAAAACATTTCTTAATATTCGGAAATTTTTTGTGTTACTGCTATCGATTTTTCTATCTGTATCAAGTCAACAAATTAGCGACCAGAAGAAAAAAGAAATTTTCGAAGCACAAAAGCTGAGTTCACAAGGGCCTAAAGCAGCACCGGATAGGGGAAAAGATGAAGGTAAGGGACCCTATAAAAGATTGATTATTCGAGGTGGGATAGTGATTGATGGTACTGGCGCTCCACCGCGGGGCCCTATGGATATTGTTATTGAAAATAAT
>DCAL01000016.1:19107-19314 GCA_002311975.1 Fidelibacterota bacterium UBA1134
TGTAGATCTTCATATTCATAGCGGGAACCAGTTTAAAGCACCTGACGCAGAATATACTTATAAATTGTGGATGGCTCATGGTATCACGACAGTAAGAGGTGTAGCTCTTGGACCAACGGAATGGTCGCTTAACGAAAAGGAAAGAAGCTCAAAAAATGAAATTGTTGCACCACGGATTTATGTTTATGACCGTCCGGGAAATGGAGC
>DCAL01000103.1:0-189 GCA_002311975.1 Fidelibacterota bacterium UBA1134
CCCGAACGGTTTTGTCTTTGCCGCATCAATGACCTCCCAGACGTTAATGTCGAACGAATGGCATAGTTGCGCCATCTCATTCGCGAGTGCGATGTTCACACTCCGAAACGTGTTCTCCATCAATTTGACCATCTCTGCCGTTCCTGGAGAAGAGACCGGCACGAGCTTTTCAATAAACTGCTGATACAG
>DCAL01000103.1:241-1961 GCA_002311975.1 Fidelibacterota bacterium UBA1134
CTTTTCAATAAACTGCTGATACAGGAGGACCGCCAACTCGGTACACTGCGGGGTGATACCACCGATGATTTTTGGAATCGTCCGTGTCTTATACAGGGCGTTCCCTGGATCGACCCGCTCCGGTGAGAAAGCCAGAAAGAAGTCAGTCCCCACTTGCATGCCTGAGCGTTCGAGGATGGGCAATACGATTTCCCGAGTTGTTCCTGGATAGGTCGTACTTTCCAGAATGATCAGTTGACCGGGCCGTATATGAGTTCGGACCGCTTCTACTGCGCCAATGATATGCGAGAGATCCGGGTCGCGGCTTTTCCTGAGCGGAGTCGGGACACAGATACTCACCGCATCAAGGTCTTCAATCGCAACAAGAGACTGGGTGGCCCGGAGCCGCCCCGCGTTGACCAGCTTCCCCAAATCGTCACTGGGAATATCTAATACATAGGAGCGACCGGCGTTGACCGCTTCGACCTTCTTACGGTCGATATCAATCCCAGTCACGTGAAAGCCCTCAGTCGCCATCTCTAGGGCGAGGGGCAGTCCAACATACCCCAATCCAATGATACCGAGCCGAGCGGTATGATCGAGGATCTTTCGCTTGAGCTCCGTCCCAACTTGCGACTGCCCGTGATTTAGATCTTTCACAGCGTGCTCCTTTTCCGCCTCTACCATGCCAATCTCTGATTGAATAGGGTCATTTGACAACATATGTCTTACCTCTCCCTACTTGTCAAAATACCGCCGCCACGAAGCGTTGGAGGCACGCTGGTTTCCGAGCAGCGCTTGAAACAACGCCAATACACAGGGGGCCGAGAAAGACAGGCTCCCTTTAGTGATGCCGCTTGTGTTCCCAAGCTTTAGCTCCATTGATATGAGCCTGGACATGTGCCAACAACTCCTTTCCGCTAACAGGCTTAACCAGAAATGCCTCAACTCCTAATTGTCGCCCTGCTTGACGTGTCTCCGGGTCATCCGTTGCTGTCAAGATAATAATGGGGATTTTCCGAGTCGCTCCCTTACCTCGCAGGACGCGACACACTTCAAGGCCAGTCACCTTCGGTATCAGCACATCAAGAATAATTGTGTCAACGCTTGCTGTCTGAATTTTTTCTAGACACTGCTGCCCGTTACATGCAGAGAGGATGGATATCCCCTGTTGCGTTAAGAACCGGGTCAAGAGGTCAACTTGCCCGGGGCCGTCATCCACAACTAAAACAGTTGGGGAGGGAGCAATATTCGTCTGGAGTGGCTTCATCGATAAATAAGATGACAGGGGTGTTCTCCGTGAGCCGCTCAAACAAAAAATCGTTTAGTGCTCGGACCTTCGGTAAGATAGTTAAGAAGAAGATAGATCCAATAACCTGGAGGGAATATCTCACCCGGTCTCGTCTTATAATAATCCTCCTACTCATAGTGCTTCCTCTCGAAAATCCCCTCAGTATTATTGGATTTTTTATCGGCAGTCGGACATTCCATGAAAAGGTTGCTTTTGATCCCATTTACGCATACAGCTCCGCCATAGAGAAGTTCTTTTTCTAGCTTTGTTTAAAGTGTTGACCTTCACAGAAAAGGGCCGAACTCTGCACTCCTCCTTACATCCATTTTTGGATCTCTGTTCAGAGCGTAGAGCAATACCAATACCAAAGAGGTTCTACTCAATTGAACCAGAAAAGCGATCATCAGTAGACTCGATACAGTTACAGGGATGCGGAACCAAAAGGAGAAT
>DCAL01000103.1:2016-2768 GCA_002311975.1 Fidelibacterota bacterium UBA1134
GGATGCGGAACCAAAAGGAGAATCTCTCCCTCTCTAAAAACTCTAGTATGCTGTACGTTTACTGGCCAATGTGAATAGACCAGCGATCTTCTATGTACTGGACAGGGACCTCGACTTTAATTGTACGACTGAGAAACTCCATTAGCACGCTGAGGCGCCCCTGCGCGTCAGGTGGATCTTGAATCAGCCCAACAAGGCCGGCAAAAGGGTCTCGCTTTAGAAACATTTCCTGTCCAATAAGAAAATCTGAATGAGGTTTGAGAATGCCATCAGGATTTACATTTTGCATGAGAAGGCCCACGATCTCTTCATCTAGCGGCGCTGGCCCGCCTTCGAACTCCACTAAATATTTCACCCCAGGACACCAGCGGACATATTCATATTCTTCTGACAAAGAAAGGTGAACGAAGAGATAATTGGGAAACAAGCGTACAACACGTCTGCGCTCTAGTGCGGGGTGGGGCAGTAAAATCTGTGGAAAAAAAGCTCCTGGCCCTTTCTTCTGTAAATGGAAGAGGGCAGCCTCTTCTTTCCGCGGCTTAGAATACGCAATATACCACAGTCGAGAACAAGGCACTATTCCTCTTTGCATTTCCATGAGAGTATCTCTGGGCAAAACGTAGACCAAATGATACTTTTGAGAGGAGACCTGGAATATCTTCGTAACTTATTGATATTTAAGAATTTCCGATATGTAATATGGTCGTGCTAGTAAAAAATAGAGAGACTTAAATCGGGTATTTCTGCTTACT
>DCAL01000075.1:0-7176 GCA_002311975.1 Fidelibacterota bacterium UBA1134
TCGTAGGAAAAGTCCACATGTCCGGGAGTGTCGATAAGGTTGAAAATGTACTCATTGCCGTCGCTGTGATTGGTGTGCATCTGGATGGGGTGGCTCTTGATGGTAATTCCCCGTTCCCGTTCCAGCTCCATATCGTCCAGGACCTGATCCTTCATATCCCGCTTGGCGAGGGTATGCGTCATCTCCAGCAGGCGGTCGGCCAGAGTGGACTTGCCGTGATCAATGTGGGCAATGATGCAGAAGTTGCGGATGAGCTCGGTTTTCATACGGGCGAATTTACCTGTATGCCGCTAAGGCACCAAGACACGAAATAATGCTCAGAACTGAAATCCGTAAACTCTCGAGTTGCCTGCGTTCTTAGCTCTGCACCCCTTTCCCGTTTGCCATAATCCCGCATCCGTCGTAAACTCCTCGCCATCTGAATACCGGCGTGGACGGTAATTTCTGGCTGAACGGGAGATCATCCATGACAAAAGCGAGAGCGGGATTAATATCATTTTCAATCATTCTTTTTCTTCTGATATTTTTTGGCGTTAAACTGTTCGACACTGTCTGGACTTTTCCCTCATTTTCGCCTATTCCCTTCATGGTAGTGATGCTGGTCGGCACCGGTATCTTCATCACCGTCTGGCTCGGGTTTCCCCAGATTAAACATTTTTGGCACGGTATAAAAGTTACTGGCGGAGTGTATGACAATCCCGATGATGAAGGCGATCTGAATCATTTCCGCGCTCTCACAACAGCCCTGTCAGCCACAGTGGGCATCGGAAATATTGCCGGCGTTGCCACTGCCCTCTACTACGGAGGTCCCGGCGCCCTCTTCTGGATGTGGGTAACAGCTTTTTTCGGGACCACTCTGAAATTCGCTGAGTGTTCTCTGGCACTGAAATACAGACACATAGGAGATGACGGCCATACAGCCGGAGGTCCCATGTACACCATCGAGAACGGTATGGGACGTCAGTGGCGCTGGCTGGCGGTAGCATTTGCAAGTTTCGCCGTAATCTGCTCTTTCGCCACCGGAAACGCCATCCAATCGTTCACTGTTTCTGATCAGATCTACGCCGAAGTGGCGATATTTCTTGGTGAAGCCCACTTTCTGACGCTGAAACACACGGTATGGGCGGGATTTGAATTGTCACTGATGCAAGTGATAAACGGTCTTATTCTGTCGTCTATCATAGGTATGGTAATCATCGGTGGAATCCACCGCATCGGTCACGTGACCGGTTACCTCGCACCTTTTATGGCTGTCGTCTACGTAACGGCTGCCATCGCTATTCTAATCTCAAATTTCTCTGAGATCGGCGATGCACTTACGATGGTGATCTCCATGGCATTCAATCCACCTGCAGGAATCGCCGGCGTAGGCGGAGGTGTTCTGATGACCATGTTGTGGGGCATTAAGCGCGGTCTCTATTCAAACGAGGCAGGACAGGGCAGCGCCGCAATCGCACACTCTACCGCAAAGACAAAATACCCCATTCGGGAGGGCGCCGTAGCCATGCTCGGACCATTCATTGACACACTGATTATCTGCACCCTCACCGGATTGGTCATCATAACCACCGGCGCGTGGCAGTACACCGCCTACTTCGTAAAGATGACCGAATCCGATCCTGATACGATCAGGCAGATTCTCGAGAGCGGAATCTATAACGGGCACAAACTTCTCAACAGCAGCCTCCTGACCTCCTTCGCTTTCAAAGAAGGGTTGGACTGGCTTTTCTCGTACGGAGATAAAATCGTAACTTTTGCAGTGTTACTCTTCGCCATATCTACGGCTATCAGCTGGTCGTACTATGGCGACCGGAGCGCCAACTATCTGTTCGGCAGTCGTGCTCTTCCTATCTACAAATGGTTTTTCATCCTGTTTGTCTTTATCGGTGCAATCGCCGAATTGGAGGCAATCTGGGCATTCGGTGATGCCGCACTGGGAATTATGACATTCCCGAACCTGATATCCATCATTTTCCTGTCCACTGCACTGCGCAAGATGTCCGGCAACTATTTCTCCCGCAAACATCTGACATACAAAGAAATCCTGGCGCAACAGGATTCAGACTCGTCCTGATGATTACCGGCCGAGAGGATCTGCTGAATGTCGCTTTAGAGGCTGCTAAAAAGGCAGCCTCTTTCATTTCCGCGGAATCACACAAGGTGCGCCAGGTCGATTTTAAGGGAAAGACGAATCTCGTGACCCAGGCCGATCGGGGCTCGGAAGAGATTATCCTTGCCATCATCCGCAGCAACTATCCCGACCACAACATCATAACGGAAGAATCCGCCGGTCAGACAACCGATTCCCCTTTCACGTGGATTGTGGACCCTCTCGACGGCACTACAAATTTCGTCCACAGCTACCCCTTCTATGCTGTCTCCATTGCAGTTCACAAGGATGGTGTGCCGCAGGCAGGAGTCATCGTGGACGTCTATCACAGACATACATACACAGCAACCGTCCGCGGCGGAGCTCGACGCAACGGTGAGCCGATCCACGTGACCGATAAACGTAAACTTCACGACAGCCTGCTGGCGACGGGATTTCAGTACAAGCATGACGACGTATGGGAAAGAAACTTCGACTACTACAAGACTTTTACGGACATCACACAAGGAGTGCGCAGAGCAGGCGCGGCAGCACTCGATCTCGTTCATGTGGCGTGCGGCTGGCTCGACGGTTTCTGGGAATTCGGTTTGAATTCGTGGGATGCCGCGGCGGGCGTCCTCATTGTGGAAGAAGCCGGCGGAAAGGTGTCAAAAACCGACGGCTCGCAGTTTTCTATCCATACGCCAGACATCCTTGCCACTAACGGCAAGATTCACGGAGAGATGTTGACTATTTTCGAATAAAGAACTGTTTCAGAGTACCGCTCTGCGGAAAATATTGAGACCTTCCTTGTGTTTCTTCTGTAGCTCGCTCACCTTCACATTTATCAGGTCGTTGAACGAAAAGCGGCTATCGTCAGTAACACGACCGATGGCAGTACACGGCACGGCCATCTGCATGCAGATTCTCTCAATCTCGATTATGGCCTCCTCATGCACCGTCACGATGACTACCCCCTGTGTCTCCCCAAAGAGAAGCTTCTGATCCGTTATCTTACTGCTCATATGGATGCGCGCTCCCGTCCCCTGCGGAGAGTTCAGAACACACTGAGCCAGTGCCGCTGCAAGTCCGCCCGATGAAACATTTGTTGCCGATTCGATCAGATCGACAGTATGAGCCATCAAGACGATATCACGCAATTTCGGCTCCACCCTCAGATCAACGGCCGGCGGAGGCCCTCCCTCCTTCTTTGCGACGATCCGAAGATACTCAGATCCGCCCAATTCACCGCGGTGACTGCCGAGCATCAGCACAAAATCACCGCACTGTTTGAACTTAGTCATAAGCGGGCGGAAATTCTGGGAAGCGGCGCCTATCACTCCGGCCACCGCCACGGGAGCGGAAATCTTTTCGCCAGTGGTAGTTTTCGTATCGATGATAGGAATGTCGAACACGCGAGCCACTTCGTCAGCTCCTTGAAAGACTTCCCGTAACAACTCATCCTGTTCGCGGGAGACATCCTCAGCAACAAACGTATTCAGCACCGCGGCGGCGGGATTGATCCCGCGGCAGACCAGTTTCCTGGCGGCCGAGGCTACGGCCGTCCGCCCCCCCACTCTCGGATCGAGACCAAGGGTACGGCCCGAGGATGAAACTTCCACGAGAGGTGAGACGGAATCTGCAGAAGCGACCTTGAGCTCAGATCTGCGCACCGTTTCCGCCACGTTGGGCGAGGCGAGAAGCGACAGGAGTGCGCCGCGGTACGATCTCGTTTTTTTCAGTGCAGTAGCATCCACCATTTCAGGCTTGATCGAGACAACAACAGAACCTGTCTGCTCAGCTGACGATTCATGCACTTTCTCTAAGAGTTCAACAGGGAGAGACACCACCGTCTTTTTCGATCTCTTCACAGTAAGCATCTGACTGTTTGAAGTTTTGCCAATTCGATGACAGTCAACCTTGAACTCCTTCGATAGTCTGATCAGCTCTCCCTCGAATCCTTTGGATATTACGGCCAACAGTCCGTGTCTTCCTGCGTGAAGGAGAATCGTGGCCATGGCCGAAGTTTTTTGGGCCGCCGGAAAGCGGGCCGCATCAAGAGTGATTCCCATGCCGTGCTCAGCGGATATCCGCGCAGCAGCAACACCGAGGCCGTCTTCGCTAACAGATTTCAGCTCTATCAGATAGGGCCGGTGCATCAGGTGGTGACTAAGCTGAGAGCAGATTTGCATGGCGGCAAATCTGCCTTTGCTGGACCGCCTGCTTCTCTGACTGAGGAAATAGACTGGATTACCATCTTGCCTGACCGTGGCGGGAGCGTCTGGCATTGAAGCCGTTACTCCCAGTATCACTGGTGAGAAAAGTCCTGTCGAACCGAGATCAGCGTCGCTGAAAAAATCTGGCGCGGCAACATCTATCCCTGCACTAGAATTACATTCTTTCATGGCCAGTCCGAGCTTCTCTGACAGCGCCCTGATCCCCAGCGTCTCATGCGATCCCACCACCTGACCGCAGACTGCAATCTGTGGCAGAGCGCCCTCATCGGTCAGCTCCCTCAGAAGTGTCATGATGGCGCCGCACGCCATCTTATCAGCCGCCTTCCTGACCTTCACAGCACAGCCGCCGATTCTGGCCGTAACGTTCATAGCGGAGCCATCAACCTCAATGGAAACAACGTTTGACGGCTGTTGTGAAGCCGCTTCTCCCCTCGGCATGCTGTCCCGAATCCGCTTCACCCGTTCGGACGGTGACATCCTCTCTCTGTAGGCCGCCAGCAGTGACAGTTCGGCATGCGTCGGCGGGCGGTCGAGGAGTTCCTCAAGACGGAAGAGGTGCTCTTCTGAGAAGCCCAATTTCCCTACAACGGCAGAGGTCACTTTGGGTTCGGTCATTTTTCTGTTCTTCGGCTCACTCTGTTTAAGGCTTCATCGGGATGTTATTGATTTGGCAGCAGCGATAATCTCACCGGCTACCTCCTCACCAACGCCAACCGATTTGCACAGTTCCCGAACGGACGCTCCGGCGATAATCTCTACGGAGTCAAACTGAGACAGAAGCCGCTTGCGCGTCATCGGCCCCACACCCCTAATATCATCGAAGATCGATTTCGTGGCGGCATTTCCCCTGCGCTGTCGGTGGAATGAAATTGCGAAACGGTGTGCTTCATCTCGAATCCGCCGCAGCAGAATCAGACCCGGCGATGTCTTCGGGATGGATTGAGGATCACTGAATCCGGGAACAAACACCTCCTCCAGCCGCTTGGCGAGACTGACAATCGGAATATAGGTGAGACCGAGCTCCTGAAGCGCCGAGGTTGCCATTCCGAGCTGACCCTTCCCCCCGTCGACCAGAATCAGATCAGGAAAGGTTGCCTTCTCGCTCTTCAGGCGCGCATAACGGCGGAGGATAACTTCGCGCATCATGGCAAAATCGTCAACCCCCCGCACCGTCTTAATCTTGAATTTTCGGTAGTTACTCTTTTTCGGCTTCCCATCTACAAAACAGACCATTGAGCCGACCGGTTTATAACCGTGGATGTTGGAGATATCAAACGCTTCAATACGCCGCGGAGGTACTGATAAGTTCAGATCACCTTGCAACTGCTGTACCATCTTGGGAATCAACTCGTGCCGCCGGGCCTTCCTGCGCCGGTACTCACCGAGAAGGAGTTCCGCATTGGTATGGGTCATGCGCAACAGTCTCGCTTTCTCGCCGCGCTGCGGTACTGTCAAAGTCACCTTCTTTCCGCGCTTTCCCCTCAGCCACGCCGTCAATGCCGGCTCGTCCTTCACCCTCACAGACACAATGATCTCGGCCGGAATGAAATCTGTCTCCAGATAAAACTGGCGCACGAAATCGGAGACGGTCCGTTCCATACTTCCGTCACCTACCCCGGACAGAAAGATCTTCTCCCGACCGGTAAGTTTACCGGACCGAATCCGCATAACAACTGCGCACGCATCGTTTTCTTTTTCGGCGATGGCGATGACATCCCTGTCGTCAAATGTTGCGGACACTTTGCGCTGCCGCCTGGAAAACCTTTCCACCGCCTCGATCTGATCGCGATAACCGCCTGCCTCTTCGTAGTGCCTCAAGTTCGACGATTCAGCCATCTTGTGTCTCAGATCGGCAACAATCCTGTCCGTCCGGCCTTGGAGAAAACGGATCACCTCCCTAATCATGGCGCTGTAATCCTCCTCTGACACGAGACCTTCGCACGGTCCGCCGCACTTCCTGATATGATAATCGAGACAGACTGATACTTTCTTGAGCGCGATGACATCATCGTTAATGATATAACTGCAACTTCGTATGGGGAATACTTTATGGATTACTTTAAGTGTGTTACGCAACGTCTTGACGTCTGTGTATGGCCCGAAATACTTGGAACCGTCCCGCACAATCCTCCGTGTCAGTAGCACTTTCGGATACGGTTCATCGGTGATCTGAACGTAGGGAAATGACTTATCGTCTTTGAGGTTGACGTTATACTTGGGGGTGTACTGTTTGATAAGGTTCGCCTCAGTGAGAAGCGCCTCCACTTCCGAATCTGAAACGATCCATTCCACGTCACGGATGCGGGAAACGAGTGAGATCAGTTTGGGCGTCTGCAGAGCGCTCTTGTGGAAGTAGCTGCGGATCCTGTCTCTCAGAACAGCCGCTTTACCGATATAGAGTATCTTCCCCTTACCGTCTCTGAATAGATAGACGCCCGGCTTGCGCGGGATTGATTTGACCTTATTGCTTATATCCATACAGTTCATGAATTTAATCAGGCACGGCGAGAGAGAATAGGTGAAATGCCAGACAACCTATCCCAGAACACTCTTGAGTGACGCCGGTTCAAAATGTGATAGCTCTCGCTGTGCTGCAGGAATGGCTTAACACTGATTCTCTCCGGCTTATCTGACTCCATCACATTACTCCGGAACTTTGAGAGCAACGCGATCTCCCACGATCAATCCTCAGAAAGATGCTCCTGTTTACCCATTTTCACGATCGCTTTCTTTGAGAGGAGATTGTGCTTTCCCTTTTTATATTCCACCCACTTTCGAGGAGACAATGGAGTTAGTTAACCTGCAAGATTTCGAAACCGCGGCGAAGGGGAAAATGCTTCCGCAACACTT
>DCAL01000075.1:7261-7523 GCA_002311975.1 Fidelibacterota bacterium UBA1134
AAGGGAAAAATGCTTCCGCAACACTTCGATTACTACGCCGGCGGTGCCGAAGATGAAATATCAATGAGGGCAAACGAAAGCTCCTTCAGCTTGATCAAGCTGCATCAGAGAGTTCTGTGCAATATCAAGAGCGTTGATACCACAGCGGAAATCCTCGGTGAAACACAGTCCATGCCCGTTATGATTGCACCGATGGCTTTCCAGGGACTGGCCCATCCGGACGCCGAGACAGCCATGGTGAGAGCCGCCGGTGCAGCCGGAG
>DCAL01000075.1:7662-8003 GCA_002311975.1 Fidelibacterota bacterium UBA1134
CTCAGTACGCTGTCGAACAAATCCCTTGAAGATGTACTGGCGGAGGCATCCGCTCCTGTCTGGTTTCAGATTTATATGTACAAGGAGAAGAGGATCAATGCCGAACTGATCGAGCGGGCTGAGAAGGCCGGCTGTACGGCGCTCGTCCTGACGGTGGACGTGCCGGTGCAGGGGAAGCGCGAAAGGGATATCCGGAATCGTTTCACTCTGCCTGCGGAACTGACCATCGGCAACTTTGAAGGTTCTGAAATGGGAGATCTCCCTGAGCAGCCGTCCGGCTCTGGATTGATGCAGTACATCAGTACTCTTTTCAAACATGATCTATCGTGGCAGGATGTGGC
>DCAL01000047.1:0-5120 GCA_002311975.1 Fidelibacterota bacterium UBA1134
AAAGATGAACGCGGTGCCGTCCTGGCACCCGCAGTGTCACTAAATTTTCCCGTGCGACGGGAGAGGCAAATACGCCGGGTTCAAAAGAAGCCCGGCTCGGAGGGGCTTGCTCGCATGAGCTTTCCCATATATCCAGATGAATGGCTCTCTCTGGGCCGGGCGAGCTTCCGACTGAGATTCTACTTCGAAAAAGGAGCTCTCTCATTACGGTTGAGTATCCATTCCACCGCCTCTCGTACCGCCCCCTCACCACCTCGTTTCGACAGTCGGACGCTAGCCGCTTCCAATACTCTGGAATCTGCGTCGGCGACCGCAAAGGAAACACCCACTTCTTTCATAGGCTCTAGGTCATTGACGTCATCACCTACATAGGCCACGTGCTTTAGCGATACGTCCAGTCTTTGGCATAACTTCCTCAATTCCGGCAACTTCTCCTTTACACCCAGGAAGACATGAGAGATTTGAAGCTTCTCCGCACGGCGCAGGACAATCTCCGTTTCTTCACCCGTCATGATGGCCACATCCACACCACTTTGACGAAGCAAGCTCAAGCCCATCCCGTCGCGAATATTGAAGCGCTTCATGTACTCTCCTTGAGCGGTGTAGTAAATGCCACCATCCGTCAAAGTGCCGTCTACATCGGTAACGAAGAGTTTTACTTCGTCGCGTGACTTGGGCATTCGTCAGCAATCTCTTTCTAAGAAAGTCAAGATTTCCTGCCCGACCTTTTGCCCGGCGCTTCCCAGGTTCGGTCCACACTCGTCGCGCATAATGCGCTGCCTCCCGGCCGCATGGAGCCCCGGATTTTGCAGGCTGCTATTGATCTGCTCAATCAACTGCTCCACGGAACGAGCCACCATGGTTCCATTCGATTTGATGATCCGCTGGTTGTGCGTCTGCACTTCATCGTATCCTATGTTGAATCGTTCTATTTTCATCCCGGGCGGTCTGCGGTGATCGAACTGAAAGGCAACGTTGACCGTAGGTTTATCCAAGATACTCGCTTCCACGTTCAAAGTTGAGAACATGTTTATTACTACATCGCTATGCTTCATAATAGATACTAACTTCGTGATCTCATCATCGGCCATGATGAGGTTGGAAGAGCCTTCCAGCATCTTCGGATAGTCAACATAAAGACAACCGGCGCCGAATCGCGCTGATAGATCCTTCCACTCCGAAAGCTCCTTGTGGAACACAAGCTCTCCGTGACGCTTGCGCAAATAGATGGGATGTAAACGGGCAATTAGACAGCAGTCTCGGTGAAGGCGCCCCTCGATGATGGCTCTACAGATCACTTGGGCGATATCCACGTTGTAGAGGTAACCGTTAGGAGACTTGGTACCGAGGAACAGAAAGTGCTTTTGAGGATCGATACCGAACAGCTCCCCTAACTCCTTCTTGCTCAAAATAGGGCGCTTCCCGTTCACGTAATAGTCGTAATGCGGCACTCCCGCTATGACGATTTTCTCTGCCGGGATCCGATGGAGCGTTGCCAGTTCTTCCTTCATAATCTCCGACCAGGCAATGACCAAACTGCTTAGATTGGTGCCCAAGCCCCGAACGGTGGGATTATCCCAGCTCAGCACATANNNAGATGACCTTTACTCCATGACGCCTGGCCTCGCGCATGACGTAGTGGTCATAATTGAAGGTCCCCAAGCTGGTTACTACTAGTGCCGCAGGCCGATACTTCTCGAAGAATTCGCTGTGCGCGGACGGTGCATCCACCCGGTTCTCTAGCTCCACAAAGAACTTCATCGCCACGGCGCTCCACCGCATCAAGTAGCTGAGGGCCTTGGTGAACGCCAGTAGAGATAACGCCACCAGCTTCGCTCGACGCCGAGCGTCCTTCCATTGCATGGCAAAAATGTCGTCAGACGTCCGGCTGTCAACCGCGAAAGATCTCATCATCCGCAGCACGGCGCCGAACCGGCCCGCCGCATGCGCACGGTAACATTCCACGTCCACCTGCTCCACCGGGACCTGGGAAAACCCTCGGTTTCGCAAATAAAGCCGAAGAGCCTCCGCATCCGAAGTGAGGATCACGAGCCTAACTTTGCCCGCAAGCAGCGTATCGAGCACCTCGGTTTGAAGTAGAACGCGAGTACTGACTTCCTGTTGAAGAAGCAAAGCAACCGTCAGCATTCGTGTGCTCGCCGGCAGTACGGTTTTTCAGCGAGGACGGTACTTGAGCTTTTCTCGCTGGGGTCTTTCAATTTCAAGAATCTCCGCCTCCTTCGAGCGTAGCGCCCCCGCTAACGCGATGGTGTCCTTTCGAACTCGCCTCAGCCCGTCTGGTTCCAGAGAGGCAGCGTGGTCTGTGCCTCGCCAGGCCCGGTCGAGTGTGAAATGTCGCTCAATGTACGTGGCGCCCAACACAAACGCCGGGCCGTCCAGACCTATTCCCGTGTAATGGGCGGAAAAGCCAAAGGCCTTGACTCTGGAACCATAGGTCTCGACAAGGCGCCGAATTCCCAGCAAGCAAATGTCGCGCGCCGGCACAGGATAACCTGACGTACAATGATAGAGCACTAGGTCTTTAAGACGCCCCTCAGCCCCGAACATCTCGACGATTCTCTGTTCCTCATCACGAGTCGTCATTCCCAAGGAAACGTGGATATCTCCGTCATAATGTTCAAGAGCGTACTTGAGGAGTTGGTAATGCGTATTCATCGCAGAGGGGAATTTGATGGAACGAGCCCCTAGCTCGACGATCTGCTTGAGCGAGGTTAAATCCCAAACCGAACAACCGTACTGAATATCTATCTTCTCACAGTACTGCTTCAACTCCGCATGTTGTTCGATGCTCAGCTCCAGGAACTCCCGATGCTCGCCATAGGTGGCGCCGTAAGCGTGATAGGGTACTGGATGGGGTGCATTATACTGTTCCTCTGACAGTAGCTCACGGACGTTCCGCTTCTGCAGCTTCACGACGTCCACATTACAAAAAACCTTGGCAATGCGGATCATTTCGCGTGCTATCTCCATCTCGCCTTTGTGATTGCAACCGATCTCCGCAATGATCACCGGCGGCTTCGCACTTTCATACTGATCTCGCATTTGCCCCTCGGATGGTCAAAAAGCAGTCCAACCGCCATCGACAACGAGGTTTGCTCCCGTCATATAGGAGGACGCCTCAGATGCCAGAAAGATCACTGCGCCGTTCAGTTCATCGGGACGCGCCATCCGCCCCAGTATCGTCCGTGCACTGTAGCGCTGCTTGAAATCTTCGCCATGATCCCGCTCCACTCCCCCCGGTGTCAAACAGTTGACCCGAATGTTTCTTCCCCGATAATAGGCGGCCAGATATCGAGTCATCCCCAGTATCGCCGCTTTCACCACTGTGTAGGTGACGGGTTTGACATACGTCGTCTCCGCGCCTGAGTTGTAGATGCGCTGATCCGGGCCGACCAGCCCATAAGTGGAGCAAATATTGATGATATTTCCAGACTCCTGCGCCTCGAAGACACCGCAGACAGCTTGGGTCAGTAGGAAGGTTCCCGTAATCCCGACTTCGAGAGAGCGGTGCCAGCTCTCCAGCTCTAGGGCGGTGAAGTGCTGAGCAGCTAATGATTCTTTGTTGTCCATCTCGAATTTCGGATCCAGCGCAGCACAGTTGATGAGCACATCGATTCGATGGTGCCTTGCCTTCGTTTCCTCCACGAAACCGCGCACGGATTGAGGATTAGAAACATCCAGCGGTTCGTAGAATATGGACTCGTCAAGGAGGCTTCCCCAAAGGCCTCCCGCAGCAGTCTCCGGTGGCGGCCGGATATCGGCGGCCACAACGCGAGCATTAAATTCCGAGAGCGCCTTCGTGAAACGGGCGCCGAGGAATCCCGTCCCACCAGAAACGACCACCACCTTCCCGGAAAGGTCAAATGGACTCACTATCGGGAAACGCTCATGCTCTCGGTGCTTCATCAGACGCTACCTGTGCTTTGATTCTCAACGCAATGGACAGCACCGCGATTCCTTCTTCCAGAGTTACGCGCGGCTTGTGACCTTGAACGGCGGCTTGGAGGAAATCGTTCATACTGGACAGAAAAAGCTCATTCCGGTCCCAGTTCTCGGGAACCGTTGACGCCTCCCGTAAACTTCCATCGACGGAAAGGCTGGCTCTTCCCTCGTGGTAGTCCCATTCGATTATCCCGTGACAGCCGATTATTTTCATCTTCCTAGACGCTGGTTGCTGCAAGTAATCCATGTGTAAGAACACCGGGACTCGCTCTCGCTCGGAAAGCAGGAAACTACTGGCGTGATCTTCGACATCGAGCTCCAGTGCCCCCGATCGCCCGCCGACACTGTTCATGGGTTTCAACTCACCAAAGAACCAGTAAAGATAATCGATCTCGTGAATCAATGTCAGGATTACTCCACCCCCCAGTTCGCGCCGCGCCGCGTAACTCTCCCGGTAGTCCTCCCAAGGATGCCAGGCGGGTAGAAACTCACCGGCATCGACCTGCGCGCCGAGAATCCGACCTATCGACCCCTGCCCAAGCCACTGCTTGATGGCAATTAGGTTGGGGTGGAAACGAAGCTGACACCCCACCATTGCCACCAGGTTCCTACTGCGAACCGTCTCGACGAGATCGTCCGTTCCGGCAAGAGCCTGTGAAAGCGGTTTTTCAACGTAAAGGTGACTACCGCTCTCCGCAGCTCTCTGAGCGATTTGCATATGCTCGGAAGTGGGGTTACTTACTATGACAGCGTCGTATCCGGCTCCCAGTGCGTCATCCAGCTCCACGTGAACGGAGACACCAGAAAGATCGACTGGTTTATAGAGCGCCTTGTTTCGACCGCGAAGAGCCCCGAGATGCCGACAGCCCAACTGTCTGAGATTAGTGAGGTGCCTAATGCCGATAGATCCCAGGCCGACAACCAACACTCGCAAGTCACGCAGAGGCTCAGTATTCCCCATGTTGAAGAAAAATCTCAGCCAATTCCAGACTAAAAGGCTGATCAATGTCAATCACGAACTGCTCTTCCATAACGTAGGGGAGGATACGCTCCCCGGTCATCGATTTTTTGGACAGGATCGTCTGGACGCGTGCGACGTCAACGTAGCCATTCTGCCAGTAAGCCACGGGAAGCTTCTGTCGAGGTTGGTTGTACGG
>DCAL01000047.1:5228-5419 GCA_002311975.1 Fidelibacterota bacterium UBA1134
GTCGCCGGGTTTCCACATTTTGAAGGGATTCTGCAGCGGCAGAGAAACCGATCGGACCGAATCCGCTTCCGGCCGCTCGACCAGTCTTTCAATCGCCTCATCTATCTTCCCTGGTTTGCGCAAAGGCGTAGTGGGCCGAAGATGCACGACGATTTCGGGAGAATAGGCCTGGTTCTCTTTCAACCGTTCCA
>DCAL01000039.1:0-426 GCA_002311975.1 Fidelibacterota bacterium UBA1134
AACTGTATGCTGGTGTTTTCTTCCTGCCCGATTGTGGAAACTCTGACTATTCCGTATGCATTCATTATTTTCTCCTTCTTGTTTTTGTTAGTTGGTGTGTTCTTCATTAGACAAATGATTTGTAAAATACTGAATAAATCTACTGAATAAATTGATGGGGGATGAATACCTTACTGAATAACTACGGAATAAGAAAATAAGACCAATAAACACCTTACTATCGTCGGTGATGTTGGTTGTATTACTACTTACGAATGAATAAGACGACCTAAACAAGATGAATTAGAAAATCAAATAGAATTATACTTGAAAAGTAGAGAAGAAGATTAAAGTATCGCAAAAACTCTAATCGTCATAATTTCTCATACCAAGTTTTTTGATAATTTGCCACTGTAGCTCATCCGGTAGAGCAAATCATTCGTAATG
>DCAL01000039.1:501-721 GCA_002311975.1 Fidelibacterota bacterium UBA1134
GCAAATCATTCGTAATGATTAGGTAGCTGGTTCGATTCCAGTCAGTGGCTCATATAAACAGGACGGCGAATCTATTCTACTAACTTTAGTTATTTCACAAATCTTCAATTTTCACTCAAAACTTTAAATTTCGCTGCCAGTATTAGCCGTCCGGTGGAAAGTCGTATGCTTTGAATGACAAGACCGCTACCCTCCTTGTGCGGCCCCGGGGATGGCATCT
>DCAL01000039.1:872-1106 GCA_002311975.1 Fidelibacterota bacterium UBA1134
GCAGAAAAACATATCCTCTTGAACGGTGAGCCTATCTCAGCCAGTCTACTCGATTTCGGACTATACTTTTTTCATAACGCAAAAGCGTTAGTAGCCAACGGCACCGGTCCTTACTTCTACCTTCCCAAACTGGAGAATCACCACGAAGCGCGCCTCTGGAACGATGTTTTCATCGCTGCCCAGGAAATGCTGCATCTCCCCCGCGGTGCCATCAAGGCGACGGTGCTCATCGAG
>DCAL01000039.1:1327-17927 GCA_002311975.1 Fidelibacterota bacterium UBA1134
GGAGGCATGGCGGCACAGATTCCAATCAGGAATGACCCTGAGGCCAACGAGGTGGCACTGTCGAGAGTGCAGGCAGATAAGGAGCGGGAAGTGAAAGCGGGACATGACGGTACGTGGGTTGCCCATCCCGGTCTGGTGTCAGTGGCGTTGGAATCGTTCGGAAGGGGAATGAGCGGCGCCAATCAGCTAAATGTTCTCAGGAGTGAAGTGAACATATCAGCCGCGGATTTGCTCCGAGTCCCGGCGGGAGATATTACGGAAAAGGGGTTGAGGACAAACGTTAGTATCGGCATACAGTACATGGCTGTCTGGCTGAGTGGTAACGGCTGTGTGCCGCTGGATCATCTTATGGAAGACGCCGCAACGGCTGAGATATCCCGGACGCAGGTTTGGCAATGGGTACATCATCCCAAAGGTAGACTGACGGACGGCAGAGACGTAACGCTCGATCTTTATCGCAGCGTGAAGAGCGAAGAGATAGCCCGCATCGAGGAGTTTGTGGGGGAAGAAAAGTTTGAAACCGGAGGCTACAGATTAGCTTCTCAACTCTTTGATGAAATCATTTTTAGTAGTGAGTTGGAAGAGTTCCTGACACTGCGCGCCTATGAGCATCTTGCTTGATTCGTAAGCTTGACAAAAGGAAGGATAAACCGTGATGACAACAGTAGAAGAAAAAATAAGATCACTGTCCGTTGAAGAATGGGCTCTTGAGAGGGCGAGCGCCTACATGGCCATCACACATCAAAAGTTAGTCGGTACAGGCTATTTTGATCGCGTCATAAACTGCATTACAGACGGAGAAAGTTCTGTGGGTGCTTTGTCAGGTTCAACTGAGGAAGTGCAGTTTTCGAATAATTAATCGTCCTAGCCCCGCTCCGACTAACGCTGTTTCGGACATTCCCCTGCGAGATCAGCTCAAGGAACAGTTCTTGCAGCTGCCCGATACGCCCCGATGATTTCGCCGCAATAGAAGATGAGCATCGCTGCCGCTGAAAAAGTGGTTCCCCACTTGTTCCCCATGTTGATGTTCATGTAAGTGGCGTTCGCCAGCATGCCCACAGTAATGAATCCGAACAGACCGTCCCAGAATCTGCCGGAGTAGATCCTTCCTGCTCCCGGAAGCATGGCGGACATTCCCGCCGCCAGAAGCGGAGACTTCCCATCTTCGGTTGCAATCACGAAGAGGTTATCCGGGACTGGATTTTCCAATCGTCCGTCATGGTGAAAACCGTCCGATGGTGAGCCTGTCAGACCAGACTGTTTCAGCTGGTAGTGGAGGGCGGCCGGATTGCATCTGATGATACGGTCAGCCGCCAGCGCCGATCCCGCAAGAACTCCGTGCCGAGAGATACTCAAGGCGGCGTAGTTGCTGCAACTGGGGTGGAACTGACAGTTAAGGAAGGAAGTTCTGTAACTCAGGCGCTGCCACACGGCGATGGGCGCTACCACGGCTCTCTCGAGGAGAGTCGATTCTGATGAAGACAGGATGGAGTCGGCAGGATATGCTGTCTGGGAAAGGCAGTGAGCAGTCGGAATTAGCAGCAGCAGAGCAAGTAAGGCGTTCTTGGTCTGGAGAATTTGAACCATCGAATGAAAATTACGCTTGAAATAAAGTTCGTTTCCACCCATATTTTGACCTGCCGATGTGCCGAAAACGTAGACTCCCCAGTTCCAAACTGACCGTCAGCCTTTTCCTTCTTGCCTGGCTGACTGTGAGCGCCCATGCCGCTACTGAGGTATATCTCCTGCATACGAATAATACAAATGGTGCGCTTGAGAATTGTCTCTGCCCGGGGAAGTCATACGGTTCTCTGGAGAAACGGGTGCAGTATCTTCGTGACTGGCTCAAAGAGCATCCCAACACGCTCTTAGTTGACGCCGGTGATTTTCTTTCCGCGTCCAGTAAAGTACTAAAGGACAGCATTGCATTCAGAGCGTATGAGATGATGCCGTACGATGCAATTGGCTTGGGGGATCAGGAGTTCTTCAGAGGCGTCAGTTTCCTCACCGGCCTGATGGAAGAATCTGAGCTTCCCTTCGTCGCCACGAACCTGTTCTTCTACTCTCAGATTTTCGAGAAAAGACTGGATCTCCCCAGTGCCCAGAGAGAGATAATTGTCGAACGGAACGGTATTCGGTTTGGTATTCTCTCCCTCATTGATCCCGCTATTTTCAACTTCTATCCAAAGCGTGTGAGAGAGGAGGTAGTGGTGACCGACTACGAGGAACTTCTGAAGGACCGAATCGCCGAAATAAAGGGGAGAAGTGACGTGGTAGTTTTGCTGTCACATCTGGGTATCGACGGCGACCGGGAGCTGGTGGAAAAGTTTTCTGGGATCGATATCATTGTGGGGAGTCACACCCAATCTGTCATGGAAGAGCCAGAAGTGGTGGGCGAAACGATCATCGTTCAGGCCGGGAAGGACGGTTATTATGTGGGGCAGTTGAAACTTAGCTTTGATGAGTCGAACAATATTACTGCTCATGAAGGATCACTGGTGCCTATGGACATCGTTTTGCCCAACGATCCCGCTGTTATAGATATGATTATAGAGTACAACCGGCTCAGCGGACTGAAGGTCGGCAAGCGCGTAGAGCGGATCGTCCCTATTCCGGCGGCTTATGTTGTCACTCCATCGCAACAGTGTGCTTCGTGCCACGAGAAGCAGTTTGATCATTGGGCCGCCAGCGGTCATGCACAGTCTCTGGCGACGCTGAAGCTTGATCACAAGGAAAAGTCACCGGACTGCCTCGCCTGCCACACCACCGGCTTCGGGCGCAGCGACGGCTACCTCAACTACAACATTACAGGCGGACTGAAGAACGTTAACTGTACTGAGTGTCACTATACGCCGGCGGAACACCTGTCCCAGCCGGCCGTCTACGCCACACTGTCCATCACTGAGGAAAACTGCGTACGGTGCCACAATCAGGCCAACAGTCCGGAGTTTGCATTTGCTGACTTTATGGCGAGGAGTCGTCATCCTGTCACCAAAGTTGAGGTAGAGGATGTTCCCGCGCCTGTGGCAGAAGAGCCGATCGAGGAAATTATAGAGGAGACAGCTGTTATACCGACAGAGGAGGAAACGGATGCATCTGGTGATTCGGAAGACGAGGAAGAGGCGGCAGATGTGGCGCCGTCGGTAGAACCGGAAGGCAAAGGTGATGATGCTGTTCCGCGGGTGCACATCGTCCGGCCGGGAGAGTCACTGTGGAAAATTGCGAAAGAACAGTTAGGGAATAGCGCCCGCTGGAAGGAGATCTATAAACTGAACAGGAACGCGTTAGAAAGTCCCCATCTTCTGCGGGCTGGTCAGAAATTGAAGATCCCGGCGGGAGAAGGATAGGTTAGCGTGGAATCTCTCTTTGATCAGTTGATGTCAAATCCCGTTGTTCTGGCGGTGGTTATTGTGCTGGCGATTCTGCTGCTCTTTTCCTTGGTGAGACGGCTGCTGAAGCTGACGGTTGTGATGGTGTTGCTTCTCGTCATCTATTTCGGCTATCTCGTTTGGAGCGGTCAAGAAGTGCCGACGACTCCCGAGGAACTGAAAGAGACAGTGACGAAAGGTCTGCAGGAAGGTAAGGCAGCTATAACGAATAAGGTCGAAGAGGTAAAGGAAGGTCTCCAGAAAAAGACAAACGAAATCATAAAGGAAAAGGTGGAGAAGCTGTTTGATGAGCCGGAGAGTAAGAAGTAGGCGACAGTCCATAAAAACGGCTGGGTTTCTGTTCTCTTTTTCGTTCCTTCTTCTTCAGGGTCAGGGGAAGGTTGAGTCAGGGAATCTGGTTCTGGAGGACATTCCCGAGATACCGCTGTCCGTGAAAGAAAGGACTCGTCAGTATCAGAACACTCGATCGGCGTCCATAGCTTCGTGGGATCCTGCCGGAGGAGGCATGCTCATCAGAACCCGTTTTGCCGAGACCTCACAGCTTCACTATCTGAGAAAACCCATGGGAGCACGTCAGCAGATTACATTCTTCCATGAACCGGTGGGAGGGGGTTACTTCTGTTCTGACGCTTCGAAGCGCGGTTTTCTCTTTTCGAAAGATGTGGGCGGAAGTGAATACTATCAAATATTCTGGTTTGATATGACGACCGGTACCGCCACGATGCTCACCGACGGGGAGTCGAGAAACGGTCTTGGGCCGTGGTCGAACAAAGGCGACAGATTCGCCTTTACCAGTACCATGGGAAATGGCGTGGATACGTGGGTCTATGTGGGCACCGTTGATGGGGACGAGCCGATGGCGGTGGTAAAAGAAGAAGGTGCCTGGTTCCCTTCAGACTGGTCGCCAGATGACAGTAAGATCACCGTCCTCAAGTATGTATCGGTGAACGAGTCGTATCCGTATGTGGTGGATGTGCAGACAGGGGAGATGACCTCTCTGCGGCCGGAGTCGACTGAGAAGATTGCTTTCGGCGGCGGAGTTTTCTCCAAAGATAGCAAGGGTATCTATATCACGACCGACTATGAATCAGAATTCAGAAATATGCGCTACTACGATATTGCAACTGGTAAACTTCACTTCGTTACAGAAGATGCGGGGTGGAACGTGACGGGGCTTTCCCTTTCCCATAACGGCCGATATTTAGCGTATATCACCAATGAGGACGGAGTATCCCGGCTCCACCTCCTTGATCTCGAACGGAACCGGAAAGTGAAACTACCTCTCTTGCCAGTTGGAGGAATCGGCGGTCTCGATTTCAGCCCTGATGACCGTTATCTGGCCCTTGTCCTCAACACACCTCAAACGCCCAGTGATATCTATGTGTTGGACATCCGCCGCGGGAAGACGGAACGGTGGACGAAAAGTGAGGTGGGTGGTCTCAATACAGACAGCTTCGCGGTACCGGAATTGGTGCATGTGAAGTCATTCGATGGTCTCAACATTTCGGCTTTTCTCTTCAAGCCGGCAGGGGAGGGGCCTCATCCTGTGGTTGTCTATATCCATGGCGGACCGGAGGGTCAATATCGGCCGAACTTTTCATCTACTTTCCAGTATTGGATTAATGAGCTAGGATTGGCGGTTCTGGCGACAAACGTGCGCGGCTCAAACGGATACGGCAAATCGTTTCTTCTGATGGACAACGGCTACAAGCGTGAGGACACAGTCAGGGATATCGGCACATTCCTGGACTGGATAGGCACGCGTTCAGATCTCGATAAAGAACGTGTAGCCGTGTACGGAGGTTCGTATGGGGGGTACATGGTCTTATCAAGCATGACTCACTATAACGACAGACTTACTTGTGCGGTTGATATCGTCGGCATTTCCAACTTTGTCACCTTTCTGGAAAACACTAAGCCGTATCGCCGTGATTTGCGGCGGCCCGAGTACGGCGATGAGCGCGATCCCAAAATGCGGGCTTTCCTGGAAAAAATTTCTCCCAACAACAACGCTCACAAGATTACGAAACCTATGTTCATCGCCCAGGGCTATAATGATCCCAGGGTGCCGGTGACTGAGTCCGATCAGATGGTGGAAGTGATCCGCAAGAACGGCGGCGACGTCTGGTATATGGTAGCTATGGATGAGGGGCACGGTTTCCGCAAGAAATCCAACCGTGACTATTATTATGACGTGGTGAGCCTTTTCTGGGAGAAGTATCTGCTCCACTCCGAACCTTGAAAAGGTTCGGAGTCTTTTCTCCCGAGGAATCTTCCATAAGGATTTCAGTTTTTCTCCAACAGGTCAGAGCGCCCTGTTAGAGGATCTTAACGGGTCCCCGTCTACCTTGCGCCCCGACTCGTCGGGGCGACGTCTTGTCCGAGATGTCCTTAAGAATATTCAGTCTGACTGAATGGCGCGGCGAATGGTCCGCTGCCGCCCAGGAAAATACGGGAAGTGAGCTACCACAACGTGATGTCTTGTCAGCATGTGAGCTGGCAGAGTACCTTCAGCCGGCAGCATCCCGAATTCGCCCGTGGTGAGTCGGACTGGTAAGAACCGGCAGTGGGGCGTTCTCTGTCTCGCCTACCCGGATGTCCGGAGCCACTTTCGGAAGTGCTTTACGAAGTTACTTTCAGGATATGACTTTGACGCCCTCTTTGTTTGTCTGCGGTCGCAATCCCGCCCCGCCGATTTTTCTGATCAATATGGATTTAATAAGCCCATTTGCCGGGACTATCTGGAGCGATACGGGGTGGATATCACCAGAGAGAATTTCGATCTGGAGATATAGCGCCACCTCTCAGGCGAATACCTGACTCTTCTTCTCGAGGAGCTTCGGAAGGATCTGAATGAGAAAGGAATCCGCCTTTCAGCAGGGATGCCCTGAGGCGAGGTTCTCGGCCCGCCCATGAGTAACGCCGCCCTCCAATGGCAGCAGTGGATTGCCGATAGGATTGTGGACGAATTAGTGATCAACCAGAACTCATCTCAGTGTCCATCCATGTGGCATCAGCTCTGGCCTATGCGTCGCGGCATCGGCTACATTTAGAACTATCTCAACGGTAACAACCTGCCGCTCCTGACAGAGCACATCACCTCGATGTACGCTCCTGCATTTGACGGTCAAGCCGCTGGCCTCCATGTTGCCCGCCAGTGGGATGAGCGAGTGGAGGAAGAAGAGGTGAAACTGTTAAGTCAGCCAACGGTGAAGGGGCTGGTCTTCAGTTCTTTCCATTTCAACAATCCGGGACCTGTGGAGAGGGGGGATTGGCGGGCTTAGTCTGTAAGACGGACTTCCCAAGCTGACGACCGGCTCCCCATTGCTTATTAAGCTATCGCCTCCCGTAGTCTGTGCGTCAGTACCTTTACAATGCCCTGCATGATCTCCATCCTGCTGGCCATGAGGTCGTAGAAGTCTTCGCCGTTAATCTTCAGCAGTACAGTTTCTTCTGTGGTCGTGACAGAAGCGCTGCGGGGTTCCTGATCAAGTAGCGCCATCTCGCCAATAAACTTGCCCTTTGAAAGGACGGCGATCTCTTTATTTCCCTTATGAATTCTCACTGCGCCGTCAACAATGATGAACATAGAGTCACCCAGATCACCCTCCTCGAAGATGGTCTCGTCCTGGCCCAGATGAACTTCCTCCGTTATCTGGGCAGCGTGGGAAACCTCCTCACCGGAAATGTCGTGGAACAGGTCAACACCTTTCATGAAAATCGTCTTCTCGAGCGTTGAGTACATAGGTTTTTCCTCCAGAATGAATTTTGATTTATCGAATTTTGAAACTCCTCCAAGGATCGATTCTTCTCCGTACCAGTCGATGGAACAGACCTCCTGAATCAGATTTGAGCTGGGAACCTGTTCCCAGTTTATTTTCCCGTTTGCCACAAGATCGGCCAGATTGTGAACGGTGATATAGTCAATGGCGACAGCAGATGTCCAGATATCAGAAGATTCCGCCCATTCCACGAGTACATCCGTCTTCTGTACTGTGTCGAAAGAAGCGACACGCTTACCTATGGCTGTCTTCTCTTCCAGGGACGAATCGTCGAACAGAGGAACGATCCTTTCCCTTGTTTCTCTCGCCAGAAGATTATCCAGAATTTCCAGAACGTTCGCCTTGGCGGAAGGGTCACCCCCGGCAAGCGTCAGAAGGAATGTTTCCACGGGACTTTCGGGGAAGGGAAGGAGACTGAGCTTAAGGACCTGGGTCCTCAATCTCTCTATGCTCGTCTTTAGCTGATCCTTTACGAGGAAAGAAGTGTCGTCATCCTTGAACTGTCGCAACAGTTCGAGATATCTGTAACTGTTGTTGATGACCGATTCGAGTATTTCAGCTGTTTGATTCAGCTGCTTCTCCGTCAAAGCCTTCCTTCTGGAGATCTTGACCAGCGCATCGACAATTTCACGCGCCACCGGCTGCTCCGCATCCGCGAGTCTGCTGATGAGTACGTCTGTCTGCTCTTCCTCCGCGTACTCGCTGAGGGAACGGATGACACCTGTTTTTAGATCGGCTGAAGCGTCGGTGTCATCCAGTTTTTCAAGCAGTGTTCGGGTTACCTCGCTACTCTCGTAGGACTTGAGGGCCCATCTTGCCGAAGGAGCAGTGGCCGCTGTTTCCAGGTTATCCACCAAAGGAGGAATCAGAGCCAGACTCGTTCTCTCCATGGAAAGTTCGTTGGCCAATCTGCGGACTTCCGCTGCATCGTCTCTCAGCAGCGTGGTGAGACCGTCGTCTGTCAGGATTTCAGGAAACTTCCCGACGGACTTGAGGGCCGCCACCTGAGTTTTATTGTTGGGATCGAAGAGCATGGAATCGAGAGTTCTCCTCGCCTCTGCCGTATCACCTTTGGACATAACGAGGATACCGGCTGCCGCCGCTGATCGCCGCCGATCGTTAGTGCTGATCAAGGTAGTCTTCAGCAGTTGATGCCCCTGCTCCAGCTTTCTCTCGCCGCATACAATCATAGCCTCAGCGGCCAGGGAGTCGTCTTCCGATTTCATCACCCTGACGATGTCTTCATCGGATATAATTCCTTTTTCATCTCTCGCCAGCTGGAGAACCTTCTGCTGCACGACAGGCGTTCCGTTCCTGAAAAGATCCCGCAGATCGCTGGCCCAAGGGGTAGGAGACATATCTTTCATGGTGTCGAGAGCGAACAGTTTCTGATGGTCATCTCCTTCAATGAGCGTTTTCCGAAGTGTTTCCACGATCAGGGGATCGGTGATATCAACTTCGAGAGACTTGAAATCGATCCTCCGTTTTTCGATAGCTTTCCGCAGTTCAGAAACGTATCCCTGCTTTAGTTTGAAATTTGAAAGTACCCAGACCACCAAAAGGAAAACGGATGGAACGCTCAGCAGCCGGATATCATTGAAGAGATACATTAATGCCATGATGAGCAAGCCGGACAGTCCACCCGCCCCGTTCTTGATGGTACCATCTATGAACGGCTTGGCACGGTTCTTTTCCTGCGGAGATACGGGCAGCCAGAGAAGCTGGCTTGATGTGTCGTGGAGCGTGAAGCGGAAAATCTGGTCACCTGCCTTTGCCATTACTCCCGAGAAAAGAACTGGAGTGATAACAATCATTGCGCTGCCGAGGAGCAGAGCGCCGGGCAGGAACATGAGCGCCCACAGTACACCAAACGTAGTGAGGAACCGGCCGGTGACGAAGAACTGCATAAAGATGGATATGAAACCGATAGTTCCGTAGAGCTTCCCGAAAAGATCGGCCATCTGATCTTCCGGAAGTTCACTCACGATCATCTTCATCTGATAATCCACCAGGGCTCCCACAATGGAAGCGGCGACGATGGTTATGGTCATCACCCTCAGGTAGGATGAACCGAGCACCCCTCCCTTTTTCTTCTTTGTGCCTGTTGAGGGTCCACGGGCGGGAGCCGGAGAGACCGGCGCCAAGTGTTGTTTCATAAAGAATACCGTTACAAGGCCGAGCCCGATGAAAAGTGAAGTTGCGGGGAGAAGGAAATTGGTGCCCAACAGATTTACCAGAGTTCCCATAGAGAATCCCAGGGCGGTGTTGGCGATAGCGGCGCCGCTGGCAACAACGCTGAACAGTCTTTTTGCCTCCCGGGAAGTGAAAGCGGAGCTGGCCAGCATCCAGAACTGGATCATCATGATAGTGCCGATCACTTCGAACCAGACGTAGAGTACAGGATAAATCCACGGCGCCAGAAAAATTTGAATAACAAGAAATGAGCCGGCCCCGATGGCAAATGTTGCCATGGTGAGAGGAAGGAGAGAATAGCGTTTCGAGATTCGTGTGTAGATTGCGATCGTTAGACCGATGGCGATGGCAATCAGTATGAACATGTGCGGCAGGTACTTGGTGTCGAAGCGGCTCAGAAAGAACGTATCCCGGGCCGTCCGGCCGAACATGAAAGAACCCACAACAAAGAAAAAGCAGAGGAAGAAGGTGAAAACCTTTTTCCCTTCACCCTCTTTTATCTGTAGAAGTCTAGTCAGAAATGACATGATGGATATCAAGTAATGTAGTTAGTCGCAGATTGCGGATAAAATTTTATCAAGAGCGACTATCAGAAAGTCGACATTCGGCTCACTGAAAATTATGGGTGGTTTTATCTTTAAGACATTGTGCAGCGGTCCGTCTGTGCTCAACAAGATTCCTTCCTCTTTTATTCTGTTGATTATCACCGCTGCCTGTTGAGTCGCCGGCGCCAGCGTTTGCCGGTCGAGTACCAATTCAATGCCCAGGAAGAGCCCCAGTCCTCTCACATCGCCAATGATTTTGTGATTTGTTTTCAGCAATTGCAACTTCTCCTTCAAGGCTGTTCCTGTTCGGAGAGCGTTTTCTTGCAGCTTCTCCTCTTCGATAACGTCCAGGACTGCCGCGGCAATGGCGCACGATACGGGATTGCCGCCGAAGGTGTTAAAGTATTCCAAACCCTTGGCGAACGATTCAGAGATTTCGGGTGTGGTTACTACAGCCGACACGGGATGACCGTTGCCCATGGGCTTACCCAGCGTAACGATATCCGGAACCACGTCCTGCGTATCGAAGCCCCAGAAGTGCGTACCTACGCGGCCGAAGCCGACCTGAACTTCGTCGGCAACACAGACGCCTCCTGCGTCTCTGGTATGGCGGTAAGCTTCCTTCAGGTAGTTGCGAGGGTAGATGATTTGTCCGCCGCAGCTCATGAGCGATTCGCCGAAGAAGGCGGCAAGCCGCCGGCCGTTCTCCGTCATGGTTGTGATGACCTCTTTCACGGCGTGTGCATACATCTTGCCGGCGTCTGGATCATCCTGTTTGTACTGGCCTCTATAGCCGTCCGGCGTGGGTACTTTGTGAACGTGAGGCGGTGCACCTGAGCCGCCGGGAGCGTCAAATTTGTAGGGACTGATCTCCATGACTGAGTGGGTGTTGCCGTGATAGGCGCCGTCGATGACTATGAAGTCCGTTGCTCCCGTGTGAGCTTTCGCCAGTCTTATGGCCAGCTCGTTGGCTTCACTGCCGGAGTTGACAAAGAAACAGACGTTCAGGGGATCGGGGAGTTTTTCGCTGAGACGCTGTGCATAATCGATGATAGTATCGTGCAGATAGCGCGTATTGGTGTTGAGGAGAGCGCTCTGTTTGTGCAACGCTTCTACCACTTTCGGGTGACAGTGGCCTACGTGACAGACATTGTTCACCGCATCCAGATAAGGACGTCCACTTTCGTCAAGGAGATATTGATCTCTGCCCTTCACAATCTTGAGTGGCCGCTCATATGCAGTGCTGAGTGATTTTCCCAAGTGGCGCGACCTCGCCTGCAGCAAGTCTTCGGTGCTCCTGTCGTTAGATGGAAAGACCTCCTCCGGCGTCGGGACGGCTGACTCAGTCCCTCCGCGGCATATCCCTTCGAAAACTTCCTGTGCCAATTGTAGGTCTACCTTGATCAATCTTCGCAGCAAAGTGCCGGCGGAAGTTTTGGTGATTCGAATGTATTCGTTTTGCGGGAAGAGCTTCTTGCGGTACGCCGCCATGGCGACGGTGGTGCAGAGCCGCATGCACGCCAGCGGGAAGAGGACTTCCAGTTCGCTCGCCTCCAGCGGAAGGATTCGATGATAGCCAGTAACGACGTGTCCCGCTTCCTGCAGAGGATTCTTCTTCCCGAGCATGACATAGGCGATTGAGACGGCCAGTTCGCAGATTATTGCGGAAAAGACCATGTCTCCGAAATCGATGACACCCGCAATCTCTGATTCACCCCTGCTGTTTTCGCGGATGAGGATATTGTCATCATTGCCGTCGTTATGGATGATGCTGCGGCGCAGTGAGGGGAGTCTCGGAATTACACTCCTTTCGAACTGAGAAGCGAAACAATCAACTATGGCTCGCTCTGCGGCGTCTTCAATATCGAAAAGGTGATCTCTGACAAACGCTGTACTTGTTACATTCCACGGGATGGAGCGCTCGGCGCCGGAGTGGGTATAGCCTTCCAGAGCACGATCCATTCTTGCAAGCAATCGTCCGAGCTGGCGCAACAGTTCAGGGGTGTGCGGCTGAACCTCCTTCAGGAACCGCCCCGGGATGTAGTCTAACAGTCGAACCATGAAGGTTGCGTCGCCGTTCCTCTCCAGCAGACAGATTCCTTCGCCGGCGAGGTTCTTGCGCACGCGGGGAATCGTCAGATCGCTTTCCTTCTCAAGGATGTGGGTTATGGCGCCGTTCTGCATCTCCAGAGTCGCGCGTACTTCAGAGGGATTTGCTATCTTGAGAACATATCTTTCCCCCGATCTGTCACACAGCAGGAAGTTCTGATCGCGCTCACTCACGAGGAGTTCAGCTGAGGCTGAAATGCCGTAGAAGTCGCTTGCAGCCGTTTGTGCTTCCTCTACGGAGAGCTGCGGAGGAGGAGTCTCAAACACGGACGAGGTCATCTAATCCTGTATCCCACAATTCCCAGAAGAAAGTACCGTACCATGCCAGTCCTATGACGAGAGCCAGAAGGAAAACAAAAGAGAAGGAAAGAACGATGGCATTGAATACCAGATAGGATCTGAGGTTGTTGAGTGCGTCTGTAAGTTCCTTGGTGTTGTCGGTTGTCAGAACGCGGCGGAAATGCCGCGCTGACCTCATCAGCTTGACGCCCATGGCGACTTGAAGGATACCGACGAATACAAGGGGGACGGCGAGTGCAAATATCCCGAGACAGTAGATGATGCCTGTGGCCGTATTCAGGAAGCCTACGAATCGACCCCAGAAGCCCAGTTTGCGCAAGATGAACTCGAACCGAATGCCCGACGGAAACCCTCTGTCCTCACCCGGCGGCGGTGAAGGTTTGGGCGCTGTGGTGTGCTCTGTTATCATGATGTGTGCCGGAGAGAGGCGGGCTATACAGATGCCGGGAGAATTACTCTTCCTTCTTCTTCTGCAGCTCCCTCTTCATTTCGTTGCGCCACCATGCCACCTCCGTTTGTGACAGGCTTCGATCCTTGTGGCGGTGGTTAACGGACTTCCCCTTGCGGTTGCGTTTTTTTCCTCTCAGCAAAAGGTCAAATTCCTGGGGCGATCTCACCTGACATCCCAGCGACGTAACCTCGCGCTTGACTCCTCTGTCCGCCGTTACGATGACGGTCTGCCGACCGTGCCACTTTGCTGCCTGTTCCAGGATGAGCGTGTCAGCGTCTCTCCCTTGACCGCTGAACTTGAGCGCGACCCCTCCCGATCTCCGCGGCGGCTCCCACGGAGGATTACCGTCAAATACAAGTACAATTTCGACTTTCCGGGTGTTGCAATACTCGAAGATATCGTCGCTGACTGTCTTAAGGCAGGCGGGATAATCACGATCAAGAAGTGTGAGGTACTTCGGGATGGTGTGGATGAAGTTGTGACCATCTATAATATATCGGATCATTTCTGCATGAACAGGATATAGAGCAAGATAATTATGAAGATTGTAATCAGAATGAGCCGTGTCATCCAGCGGGTATGCGTTTGGTAAACTGAAGGTCCGAGGTCGTCAAGGGCGTCCAGTTCTTCCTGTGTCCTTTTGCTCAGCAGAAGCTTGGAGCCGAAGACGATGACTGCGAAGAGAATCAGAAGAAGTCCCAGCTTGCCGAGGATATCCATCACACACTGCCCTCCTTCAATCGGTCGTATTCACCAGGGGTGACCGTCTTCATGGAAAAGGCGTGGATTTCTCTGCCCATGAGATCGCCCAATGCGTCATAGACCAGTCTGTGTCTCTCAAGGAGACTAAGATCTTCAAAGTTTTTTGATACCACCAGCGCGGTGAAGTGACCGCCAGCGTGGGGATTCGTGGTATGGCCGGCATGTTGCGCTGAATCGTCCTGGATCTCCAGACGCGTCACGTTGAACGCTTTTCTCAGCCGCCGTTTGATTTCTTCCTGCATTTCCGCTGTAATTCTAAGACGGAAAAGAGAAGATTGCAACCGTGAGATGAGGACTCAAATTCTGATATTGACCAATATAAAACCCAACCTACCGGTAGAGTCGAATAGCCTGTTAAACTCCGCTGGAGTTCTGTCAACTTATGCTATTGTACTATTAAACTTCAAACCCGTAAGCGGGTTTTCTGACCGTCATTTGGTAAGACTCCGCAGGCTTACAGTCCCGACAAAGTCGGGAAGTCAGATATTTATAGGACATGTGTTAAGAATAATACTCAACTCGCCGACTGGCGGGTTGAATACAAATGTCTGACGATATGTAAACTGGGATTGCTCTCAAGAATAAACAGGTCCAAAAACAATGAGCAATCCTCACCTTTTGAGGAAAATCCAAGATCTGTTTATATTCTTGATATGCTTCAAAATGGGATTCCATTCTTTCTTCAATATTGGATTTGGAGCAAGGGCAAGATAACGTTGATTGGTTCGGGGGGAAACGTGTATTTTCCGTAGCAGGAAAGGAGAATAGGAGACGACTCATGTCATTCAAACCTCTTGATTACGATTCACTATCCGAGGATAAAATGCTCGCCCGTTCAAAGGAGAATCTTTCGCTCATGAACAAGCGCCGAAGCGTACGCCATTTTTCTTCGAAGGCAGTCCCTTTCGAAGTGATCAGAAATGCGGTCATGACGGCAGCCTCTGCACCGTCCGGCGCCAACAAACAGCCGTGGACTTTCGTGATTGTGGAGGATCCGGAGGTGAAGCGCAAGATCCGCATGGCCGCGGAGAAAGAGGAGAAGGAGTTCTACGATCACAGGGCTCCCGATGAATGGCTGGCAGATCTCGAACCGATGGGCACCGACTGGCGCAAACCGTTTCTTGAGGATGCGCCCTATCTCATTGTCATATTCAAAAAAAATTACCGGGTGGACAAGACGCAGCATCTGAAGAACTACTATGTCAATGAGTCTGTGGGAATTGCCTCCGGGTTTCTTCTGACGGCAATCCACAATGCCGGACTGGCAGCGCTGACGCATACACCCAGTCCCATGGGATTTCTGTCCAAGATTTTGAACCGGCCCCGGAATGAGAAAGCGTTCCTGCTGATTCCCGTGGGGTATCCGGCGGCGGATGCTGAGGTGCCGGTCTTGACGAAGAAAAGTTTTGAACAAGCAGCGGAGGTGATTTAGATGAAGAGACTGCATGAAGCATTAACAGGAATAGCGGCTGTGGCTGTAGTTGTTGCAGCCGTACTGTATCATAGTGGCGATAAACGTCCTTTCGCAATGTCGGCTGTGCGGCAGGCTGAAAAGCTGACAGGGCTGAAATTCGACGGCGGTGAGAGGGCCCTCATGATGGAATCCCTGGCTGAAAATCTGACAAGCTACGAGAATATAAGGCAACTGTCGCTGCCGATTCATATTCCCCCGGCAATACAGTTTAACCCCTTTCCCATTGACCATCTTGTCGTGCTTGAGAAAAAGTCGGTCCGGTGGAGCCCCGTTGAAATATCTTCCGTGCCTCAGAATCTGGAGAAGCTGGCATTTCACTCCGTGGCTGAACTTGCCGAACTCATCCGCACACGCCGGATTACGTCCACGCGACTGACCCAGATGTACCTCAGCCGCCTGAAAAAGCACGCTCCGGCGCTGGAGTGCGTTGTGACTCTGACAGAGGAACTGGCCCTGGCACAGGCGAAAAGGGCCGATGAGGAGATCGCTGCCGGCATCTATCGCGGTCCGCTGCACGGAATTCCTTACGGTGCCAAAGACCTCCTGGCGGTAAAAGGGTACCGGACAACATGGGGCGCCGCGCCGTACAAGGATCAGGTGATCGATGAGGACGCCACCGTTATCAGAAAGCTCGAAAAAGCGGGCGCCGTGCTGATGGCAAAGCTGACTATGGGCGCCCTTGCGTGGGGCGACGTCTGGTTCGGCGGCAAGACGCGCAATCCGTGGAATCTGGAGGAAGGATCGAGGGGATCGTCAGCCGGGTCGGGCTCCGCCACGGCGGCGGGACTGGTGGCCTTTGCCATCGGAACGGAAACGTGGGGATCTATCGTTGCTCCTTCCACCCGCTGCGGCATCACTGGACTGCGACCCACCTTCGGCAGAGTGAGCCGGGCCGGCGCTATGCCGCTCAGCTGGTCTATGGACAAGATCGGTCCCATGTGCAGGACCGTGGAGGACTGCGCCATCGTGTTCAACGCAATCTACGGACCGGACGGAATGGATCAGTCGGTGACCACGCTACCGTTCAGCTACTCACCGGAAGTGGATCTGAGCCAGCTGAGGATAGGCTTTCTCGAGCCGGATTTCCGGCGTGAGTCTGACACGCAGGCGAACGATCTTGCTGTGCTGGAGGTCTTGGAATCGCTGGGCGCCGAACCGGTTCCCATCTCCCTCCCGGACTTCCCGGTGGCCCATCTTTCCTTTATTCTGAGCGCTGAGGCCGCCGCCGTTTTTGATGATCTTACAAGATCGGAAGAAGACGATCTCTTGGTGCGACAGGGGGAAAACGCCTGGCCGAACGTCTTCAGGACATCGCGATTCATTCCGGCGGTGGAGTATATTCAGGCCAATCGCGCCAGGCATCTTCTGCAGCAGGAAATGGCCGTACTGATGAAAACCGTCGATGTGTACGTGGCGCCCTCTTTCGGCGGTGATAATCTTCTTTTGACGAACCTCACCGGTCACCCCTGCGTGGTGGTACCAAGCGGTTTCAAGGAAAACGGCAGCCCCTCAAGCATCAGCTTTATGGGACAGCTCTACAATGAGGGGACAGTTCTGGCTGTGGCCAAGGCGTATCAGGATGCCACCGATTGGCA
>DCAL01000039.1:18045-20347 GCA_002311975.1 Fidelibacterota bacterium UBA1134
CGAGGTCAAGAGGATCGTGGTGGCAGCAGTCCTATTGCCACAGTGTCATTACGGGCGAAGCGAAGCAATCTCCTCAGTCAGACGCGATTATTGAATGGGATGATCACCGTGTCAGCCTGCCTCATCCTGAAGGTTTGGGAGAGCCGGCAGGCCTCCCTTCGGCGGGTCGGACAGTAAGATTGGACTTGCTCCGCCATTTATGGCGGAGATACCAGCTTGAGCGCAAAGAAGGGATTTATCCCGATGGTAACGAGACATCATCATGGGCTGAGGCCCTTCATTTTGTGGAACTATCACCCCCCGCCATAAATGACGGGGTAATTGTCTTGTGTAAAACAATAGTTTCGGACAAACTCACAACGATTATGGTACCAAGATTTGATGGTTGACTCAATGGACTCTCGGTATTAATCTAAAGGCATGACGATGGGCGGCACACATGAATATGAGTCTGATCCGAGAAATGAGAACGTCCTCATCTACGTGAATGGAAAGATCGTGCCGCGGGCGGAGGCAAAGATATCCGTTTTCGACAGCGGATTTCTCCTTGGGGACGGCGTATGGGAGGGGATCCGCCTCCACAACGGCAAACTTGCCTTTCCGGAAACCCACCTGCAGCGGCTCTACCACGGTGCTGATGCTCTTGCCATCCGGATCGGTCTGACACCAGAAGAGCTGATGGAGAAGATCTCTGAGACGATCAATGCAAACGGTATGACCACGGGCGTTCACGTGCGTCTCATTGTTTCACGGGGACTCAAGGTGACGCCGTATCAGCATCCAAATGCGAATGTGGGCGGTGCCACAATAGTGATCATCCCGGAGTACAAGATTGCCTCCGATGATGTGGGCAGAAAGGGGATCAGAGTAGGGACGGTCTCGGTTCGGCGGGGCACGGCTGATACACAGGATCCGCGCCTGAATACCCTGAGCAAACACAACTGCATTGCCGCCTGTCTGGAGGCCGACCGTCGCGGTTATGATGAAGGGCTTATGCTCGATGCAAACGGCAACGTCTCAACGTGCAATTCCACCAATTTTTTCGTGGTGCGTGATGGTGAGGTGTGGACTTCGACGGGCGAATTCTGTCTCCCCGGAGTGACCCGCGCCAACATCATAGGTCTGTGTGAGGAAAATGATATCCCCGTCTTTCAGAAGGACTTTCCCGTGGAGGACGTCCATGCCGCCGATGAAGCATTTGTGACGGGTACGTTCGCAGGCGTCATTCCTGTGGCGGAGGTTGACGGACATATCCTTTCGGACGGCAAGAGAGGAGATATGACGCGCAGACTTCAGCGGCTCTACACGGATCTGATGGAACGGGAGTGTCCCGCGGCGTGAAAGAGATAGCTGTCAGGATCGCCATGTGGTCGGGACCGCGGAGTATTTCCACCACCCTCATGCGCTCGTGGCAGAGCAGGAACGACACGTTTGTGACTGACGAGCCGTTCTATGCCTGCTATCTCTCAACTACGGGCGTTGACCACCATCCCGGACGCGAAGAAGTGATGGCATCCCAGTCCACGGACTGGCGCGAGGTGGCAGCGTGGATTACGGGTGCCGTGCCCGAAGGCAAAAAGGTCTGGTACCAGAAACATATGGCGCACCACCTGTTGCCGCAGATGGATCGCAAGTGGATCGACAATATCGTCAACTGTTTCCTGATCCGCGATCCGGGGCAGGTGCTTCTCTCTTACACGAAGACGAGGCGGGGGGTGACGCCTGACGATCTTGGATACAAGCGGCTGGCGGATATATTTGATCTGGTGAAGGAGAGAACGGGAGAAGTGCCGCCGGTGATTGATGCGCGGGATCTTCTGCAAAATCCGCGGCAAGTGCTGACCCTTCTGTGTGAACGGGTGGGCATTCCGTTCAGCGGGAAGATGCTGTCGTGGCCGGCAGGGCGGCGGGAGACCGATGGTGTATGGGGAAAATACTGGTATCACAATCTGGAAAAATCCACAGGCTTCCTGCCCTACAGCCCGAGGCTTGAACCTTTGCCCGAGGATCTGAAGACAATCTATGAGCAGTCCATGGAGTTGTACGACTATCTGCGGGAGTATCGCTTGAGTGGGTCAGCGGACCGAGAAGGTGACAGGACCGTCGGGAGGTGATCTGATGGGAGTAGCTTGTGATAAGCAGTTTAATTTCTTATCTAATATAGTTATATTTAGTTATGTGCGAACTGAGGAAAACGCGGAGATTTCAGAAATATTTTAGGAAACTTGAGAAAAAAGATCAGAATCGGATTCTAGAAAAACTATCACTTTTGGCGGCCGGGCGCTGGGAGCAATTGGACCTG
>DCAL01000039.1:20489-22457 GCA_002311975.1 Fidelibacterota bacterium UBA1134
TTGATCATCATCCTGGTAGCGGTGAGACACAGAAAGGAGAGTTATCGATGAGCATCCAAGTAATAAGAAAGAAAAAGAAGGCTGACTATGTTGTCATCCCTTACGATGAATTTATGGAATATGCCGACGATGATTTGATTGAGACTGCTTACATCCAGGATATCCTGCAAGATCCTGAGGAGGGACAAATCACAGATTTTGACTTCGCTGATCATGTGAGAAATCCTGTCCATCTCGCGCGCCTGCGAGCCGGTGTCACCCAGAAGGAACTGGCGCAGAAAATGGGTGTGAGCCAAGCCTACGTATCCAAACTGGAGCGGTCGGAGCATGTGACACCGAAAGCAATGAAAAAGGTGATGGAGCATCTGCACTGCAACTGAATACACGCGTATGGTTCTCCGCGGTGGAAATGTCTTTCAGATCCCTAATTTTGAACTTCCACTGAACTGAGTTAATTACTCGCATGCGCAAGAAGAGGAGGAATCTTCAACAGATGAAGAAAACTCTCATTGCTTTAATCACTATCCTAATCTTTACAGCCTGCGAGAAGCGGGAATCTCTCATGCAGGATTATGTGCAGAGAGAGGATGATGCATTCCGGTATGAAACAGCGAAAGTTGTGGATGGTGAATCGTGGCAGGAGTACATCATCAAAATGGTATCCCAGCAGTGGCTGAATCCTGATGAAGTGGCGCCGGTAGAGTGGCGGCACTGGCTCACCATCGTCATTCCGGACGAAGTTGAAGAAACAGAAGCGCTCATGGTCATCGGCGGCGGAAGTCACAAGGATGATATGCCCGAATCCGCCAATCCGGCTCTGGTTCAGGTCGCCATGGCGACAAAGTCCATCGTGGCTGATATTACGAATATTCCTTTCCAGCCGGTTGAGTATATAAATGACGCCGCCGGTGAGCGTTACGAAGACGCCCTCATCGCCTACGGCTGGCGCAAGTTCCTTGAAGGGGGCGCCAAAGACGAAGATGCGAAATGGCTGGCCAGACTGCCCATGACCAAAGCGGTGGTGAGGGGGATGGACGTAGTGCAAAAGGTATCGGCGTCGGCCGGCAAGCCCGTGGACCGGTTCGTGACAACGGGCGCATCAAAAAGAGGATGGACAGTCTGGACCACCGCAGTGACGGACGACCGCGTCATGGCCATCATTCCCATCGTCATCGATATGCTGAATGTGACGCCTTCCTTTGATCACCACTGGAAGTGCTACGGCCAATGGTCTCCCGCAATTGATGATTATGTAAATGAAGGCATCATGGACTGGATGGGCTCCGGACAGTTTGACCGGCTGATGGAGATTGTGGAACCGTACTCATTTATCGATCAGCTGAAGTTGCCGAAATTTCTTATCAACGCTACCGGGGATGAATTCTTTGTCACCGATTCGTGGCGCTTCTACTGGGACGATCTGCCAGGAGAAAAATACCTGCAGTATATTCCCAACACCAATCACGGACTGACAGGAGTGGACGAAGAGTATGATCTGAGGAGCCTCACTGCCTTCTACAAAGCTGTCATTTCAGAAACGGATCTGCCCCGATTTGAGTGGCATGTGAGCGGCGACTCCATCTTCGCGGAGATTAACTACTCGGCGAATGCCGATTACCGGCTGACTCAGTGGGAGGCGGTGAATGAGGAGGGACGCGATTTCCGGGTGGGCGTCATCGGCAGGACGTGGACGGCGACGAGTATCGCCAGAGAGGAGGACGGAAATTATTCTATTGGTATCACCGCTCCGGAAGAAGGGTACAAGGCCGGCCTGCTGGAAGTAGTGTTCAACCCCGACTCAGACTTACCGTTCACCTTTACCACCGGCACCGTGGTGACGCCGGACATCTATCCCTTTAACGGCTTTGTGAGCGAGGCACCAAAGGGGACAACCATAAGCCGCTAAGGATGCTAAGGGACACAAAATTTTATTAAAGTTGCCGGTAGGCCGGAACTCAAACCGAACCC
>DCAL01000039.1:22732-22968 GCA_002311975.1 Fidelibacterota bacterium UBA1134
TAAGGGCGAGGCTCATTTGCCGTCAATTCTTCAACTGGCGGGACATGATGCTGTCTATATTTTCCAGCTGAATAAGGTTGGGCTCTGCGAAAGCATATTGCAGATCCTGTCAAACCCGGATATCATCAAATGCGGCATTGCTCTTCAGCGCGATCTGGCCGAGTTGATGCAGCTCTCCCCGTTTGACCCTGAAGCAGTCATAGATCTGGGTGCAGCGGCCCGGCGGGCTGACGTAC
>DCAL01000115.1 GCA_002311975.1 Fidelibacterota bacterium UBA1134
GAGAGCGAGAAACTCGGGAAGGAAATTCTTGAAAAAACTCTGCGAAGATTGAAAATGATGAGTATGGCCAAAGAGATCAAGAAATCTCCTGAAAAAGCGGGATTCAATACCGAGGAAGACCTCTACGTAGCCTTAGGGACTGGCCAAGAGACTGTACGGGAGATTATTCGCAAGATTTCACCAGAAGTCAGTGACGTACAGCTCGAGAAGGTGCGGGATGAGAAGGATTCTTTTCTGGACATTGCCAGACGGACATCTAAAGGCGTGCGCGTGCAGGGGATCGATAATGTTCTGATCAAGTTCAGCAAATGCTGTAATCCGATTCCAGGAGACGAAATTGTAGGGTTTGTGACCAAAGGGAGAGGTGTAACAATCCATCGCTCTGATTGTAAGAACCTACCTATCATGGGTGATCAGCAAGACAGGTTTCTCGAAGTAGAGTGGGATGTGGGACGGAAGGAAGAATTCCTTTCACGCATCAAAGTTATGGCTGAGGACAGGAAAGGCTATCTGAAGGATGTTACTGAGGCGATCTCGGCGCTGAATATCAACATTACAAGCATTGACGTAAAGGTGGAAGAAGGGATTGCCACCTGTCATATAGTAGTCCAGGTACATAATCTCAAGCGCCTTAATCTGGCGTTGCGAAAGATCAACAATGTGGAAGGAACTATAATCGTAGAGAGAGGATAATCATGGAAGAAAAGAAAAACTATACAAAGATGGACATCTCAAAGATAGTAGCATCACGGCTCGATCTGAGTGTAAATCAAGCTCACAGCATTATCAGTGAATCGTTTACAGTTATGCGGGAGATGATGTCTGAAGATCGATTGAATACCCGGGTTGAGATAAGAAACTTCGGGACTTTTGCGGTAAAACCTGCGCGGGCCAAGCCGCGCGCTCGAAATCCGCGGACAAATGAAGAAATATACGTTCCGGCTCACAAAAAGACTCATTTCAGACCGGGAAAACTGCTTAAGTCTATTCTGCAGAAACCCATAGACTATTAGTCCCAAAGTTCTATCAAGAAAACACGGGCCGAAGCAAATGGGGAGAATTCTCGGCATCGACTACGGTTCTCAGCGTGTTGGGCTGGCACTGTCTGATCCAAGCGGCATCATCGCTTCGCCTTTGAGAACGATCAAATATCAATCCATCGTTGATTTGATAGCCCGGCTCGAGTCGCTGGTTGGCGAACATCAGATCAACGGTTTCGTGGTGGGATTTCCCATCGGCATGAAGGGTCAGAGAACGGAACAGACGGAAACAGTTGAATCATTCATCGATATCCTGAAAGAGCATTTTTCGCTCCCCATTGAAATCGAAGATGAGAGGCTGACATCGGTGCAGGCGAGCCGATCACTGCGTGAACAAGGATTTGAGCCGAGCCGGGAGAAAGGATCCGTTGATGCGACCGCAGCAGCCATCCTTCTCCAAGCTTACTTGGATAGGAAAGCGTTTAATGATTGAGACAATTCTGTCAGCATCGCGGTGGAAGTTGACCCTCCTGTCGGGTATTCTGATCGGACTTGCTTTTCCACCCCTGAAACTGGGATTTCTTGCATGGTTCGGTCTCGTCCCCCTTCTTACGGTTTTCAGTCGCTCCAGTCCGGCGGAAGGACTGTTCTTTGGATATCTCGCCGGATTGACTAGCAATCTTATTGCGGTACATTGGCTCACTTTCAATGTTGGCGCGTCTCTCCCTGTCGTCTTCACTTCCATGGTTGCCGCCGTTATTTATCTTTCCTTGTTCTGGGGTCTTATCGGTTTCTTCGTTACCCTTATTCACGTTCAGACAGGCAAAGGGTTACTTCTGGCCCCGTTCATCTGGACAGCAGGTGACTACTTAATGAACTTCGGTCCGCTAGGATTTCCATGGGTGTCGCCGGCTACAACTCAAGCGGACTACCTGCCGCTGATACAGATGGCTGAATTCACAGGTATTCATGGAATTACCTTCTGGCTGATACTCCTCAATGTTGCCGTTTTTCAAATCGGCAGATTTCCGGCGCCGTTACGATTCCAGATGGGCAATGGTGCGCTAGTTCTTCTGGTGGTACCGTGGCTGCTGGGATACGGATTGATTGCCAAGTGGAATTCAGCGCCGGATCCTCAGATCAGGATTGCTTTAGTACAGTCCAACGTGGGTCCCCATGAAAAATGGGATCCCGAAAGGAGGAACTGGGTTTTCGATCATCTCGATTCGCTCTACCTGGTGGCAGCTGAGACGGATCCTCAGCTGATCGTCTGGCCGGAGAGTGCAACACCCACCTATCTGAGTAAGAATCAGAGGCGTCTCCGTAGAGTGAAGAAGCGCGTAATCGAAAGCGGGATTCCGCTCCTGACCGGTTCAATAGACTGGGGAAGAGAAGCCGGTGAGAAGGTTTACTATAACGGTGCAATCATAATCGACGGCAGTGACTCCGTCACCACTTACCACAAGATGCAACTGGTGCCGCTGGCAGAGTCCCGTCTCTTCCCGAAATGGGTCCCATTCGCGCAAGAACTGAGTCTGGGGAATTTTACCCCCGGCGACCGCTATACCCTCTTCCACATAGAGGATATTCCCTTTGCAACGATCATCTGCTTTGAATCAGGATTTCCCCGGCTGGTGAATAAGTTCGTTTCAGCAGGGGCCAGGTTTCTTGTTGTGGTGGTGAATGATGGGTGGTATGGAAATACGGCCGAGCCGTATCAGCATGCGGCGCTGGCAAGAATAAGAGCGGTGGAGCATCGGATGGCTGTGGTCAGGTGCGCCAATACGGGAATCTCAGCTTTCTATGACGCTTCTGGTCAGATGACTTCGCGACTGGGCGTAGGGAAAGAAGGCATTATCACCGCAGGTATTTCACCCCAGTCGGTATTAACCTTTTACGGCAGGCACGGTGATCTGTTTACACACTCCAGCCTCGTGATCCTCGTTCTGCTCGGATTATGGTTTTGGCATCGAGAAAAATAGTCATCATTGTAACCGCGATGTGTTGTTTAGCTTGTGGCAGGATCTATGCGCAATCCACAGACTCTCAGGAGGTGCCATTGCCAAAATCAAAAGCGATGGCTCGCTCCCTCCTTTTGCCGGGACTGGGAGAGATGAGTGTGGGACAGCGCCGGATAGGCAAGATCTTTACGGTTGTTGAAATTGGGCTGTGGCTGGCCCTGGCGGAAAGTTACTGGTCCCGGAATATGTATCAGTCGAGGCTCGAGGCGTACGCCTCCGTCCATGCCGGGATATCTCTTAACGGAAGAGACGACACATTTATGCTGAACGTCGGCAACTACGTCAGCACGGAAGCTTACAATGAAGCGAAGCAGAGAGAGCGGCTGGCCGGTGATGTCTATCCCAATGATGACAACTTTGTCTGGCGATGGGATAGTGATGAGAACAGGGAACAATACGGCGATTACTGGAGCCGGCGAAATCGAGCCGGCGAAATCGCTCTTTTCGCCATGGGAGGCATGGTGCTGAACCGGATCATCTCTGTTATCGATGTGAGCTACCTATTGGGCGTCAAAGCAGAGGGGGTAGAGGTCTCTGTGCTGCCTATGACGAAAAATCAGACCGTGGGGCTAGAGTTATCTATGGAATACAACTTCTAAATCATCATGCTGGATCGACCCAATCCGATAACGCTTACTCTGTTTCTGATCGTCTATTTGATGCTTGTCTTCAGCGTTGAGGCAGTTAATCAGTTTTTCTTACTGGTGCTGACGGCAATCGCGCTTATGTCAGTTGTGAGGATTGACGTAAGATCTCTGTATTTGCGCATCCGTCCTTTGATTCTATATGTGCCGGTAATGTTGGTGATTTACACGGGTTCCAGTCTTTTGCTTACTTCAGATTCCCCGGCTGAGGTGGCAGAAGCTGCATTTTTATCGGGCATCAGAATTTTTCTCATGGTAGTCGTTACTGCAACCGTGATCGAGGCCGTTTCATCGATAAGACTTCTTGATGCACTCCGAACTATCTGCAGACGGACGGCACTCCGCGGGAGAGTAGTGGAGGACACGTTTCAGTTGATGAACCTAACATTTCGGTTTTACCCAATGCTGAAAGAAGAAGTGGTTGCCATAACCAATCTTGAAACCTATATGGGACTTTCATCAGATAACGGTAGAATCAGCCGCGTCAAGCGAATCGCAACTCACCTTCCTTCACTGATTTCCAACTGTCTCCATCGGGCCGAGAATCTCGGTATAGCCATGGAGTCGAGGCGCTACGGAACTGTCTTGCCGAGGGGGATTGCCAATCCCGTCGGTTTTGGAATGTCTGATTTACTCTATCTGCTCCTGACGGCTCTCCTGGTTCAGGGACATTTCTCTCTTGCCTAACTACAAGATTGTCATTGAGTATGATGGTACCGACTTTTACGGTTGGCAACTGCAGCGTTCGAAGAGAACGGTTCAAGGTGAAATCGAAGGGGCGCTGAAGAAGTTGACTACCGGAAAACGGGTTGTACTGAATGGGGCGGGCCGGACTGATGCCGGCGTTCATGCCAGAGGGCAGGCGGGGAGTTTTCAACTGAAGCGAGTGTGGAATACGCAACAATTGAAAAACGCGCTGAACGGAAATCTGACTGATGATGTACGTATATTGGACTGTGCCGCGGTGCCCGACAGTTTTCATGCCCGATTCAGCGCTACTCGCAGGCTCTATCGCTACTACTGTCGACGAGGCGAATCCGCAATAGATAGAAGAGTTTCCTGGTGTTTACCGAAAACTGCCGAAGTACACAAACTTCGCCAATGTGCAAGACTTCTCCACGGTGAAATCGATTTTACGTCATTTTCGAAGTTTTCTTCTGAGCACGTTAACGGATGCTGTAACGTCTTCCAATGTGAGTGGAATAAACGTGGGGATTTTGTAATTTTTACGATGGAAGCAAATCGATTCCTGCACCACCTGATCCGGTACCTTGTCGGTTCCATGATTCAAGCGGCAAAAGGAGGAGTGACGCTAGAAGATTTTCGTAACACTTTAGAAGCGAGAAATCCTCAGGCGAAGGTCTGGAAGGCACCCGCGGCAGGGCTCTTTCTGGAGAAGGTTTCATATTGATGTTTGCATCAAGCGCAAAAAAGAAATTTTATTGGGTTGCACTGCTTATTGTTCTGACTGAGCCGTCTGCGTTCTGCAGTGAGGTGTCAGATGTCGGTACCTCGAGACAAAACGCCATCACGGAAGCCATCAAATCAGTGGGGCCGGCTGTTGCCAGCATAAATGTCATCCAGCTCAGAGAGTTTGTTCCGTCGCCCCTTTTCAATGATCCGTTCTTTCAGTTCCTCTTTCCGGAAAATCCCTATCGCCAGCCTATCAAGAGTCTTGGGTCCGGGGTACTCATCAGCCCCGACGGCTACATCATCACAAACCAGCATGTTATCGAAAGTGCGGATGAAGTAATTGTCACTGTACCGGGCGGGCGGGAGTACGATGCGGAAATCATAGGAGAGGACAGAATTACCGATATTGCCGTCTTGAAAATTGAGGACAAACGTCTGCCATATTCAAAACTCGGAGATTCTGACGATATCATAATAGGAGAATGGGCAATCGCCTTAGGCAATCCTTTTGGACTGTTTGATGTGAACAAACAACCGACGGCGACCGTCGGTATTATCAGTGCTGTCAATCTCGATTTTGGCAAGGAGTTTTCCGGCAGAGTCTATCAAGGGATGATTCAGACGGATGCCGCCATTAATCAGGGCAACAGTGGCGGACCGCTCAGCAATGCTGAAGGTGAAGTGATAGGCATCAACACTTTCATATTTACCGGCGGAGGATATTCGGAAGGTTCCATCGGAATCGGCTTTGCCATACCCATCAACCGAGCCAAAGGAATCGCCGAAGAGCTGAAAAAGTACGGTCGCATAGACCGGAGTGTCGGTATTGGATTTCGATTCCAGCGAGTGGACAGAGCCCTCGCCAGATATCTTAATCTGCCGCGCGTCGGCGGCATCATAATTACGGAAATAGCCAGGGGCGGTACCGCTGCCAAAGCCGGTCTTCAGGTGGGAGATGTAATCTACGAAATGAATGATTTCGCTGTGAATTCGGGAGGTGATATTATGAGACTTATTGAACAGGACTATCTTCGTGCGGGTGATCGAGTCGGTGTCAAGTTCTATCGTGAAGGAAAGATCACAACTGTATCGTTGAGGCTGACGAAGCGTGGGTGAGCCCGGAAAGATGAAATGTTAGCGCCTGAGGGGAAAAGTATCATCGCGGGAGCAGTTGTGGCTACGACTGCCTTTGGGCTTGGTGGTTGGGCTGGAGAGATTCTGGTATTGAAATTGCTTGCTGTAATATGTCTGCTGTTTCTCGTTTTTTGCCTGATTTTTTTTCGCGATCCTGACAGGATTACACCTCCCGGAGAAAACCTCATTTTGTCACCTGCCGATGGGAAAGTTGTCTTCGTGGGAGATGAAACCGGTTCGGAGGGAGAGGCAAAACAGGTATCCATCTTTCTTTCGATCTTCAATGTTCATGCCAATCGGGTTCCTGTCTCGGGAGTTGTAAAGAAGGCATCATACTCAAAGGGTAAGTTTCTGGCAGCATTCAAGGAAGAAGCTTCCAAGGCAAACGAGCAGACAGAAATTCATATCGCCAGCGGCGAAAGCCTTATCAAGGTAAAACAGATCGCCGGGATTGTAGCACGCAGAATCATCTGTTATCTTAAGGAAGGAGACGAGGTCCTGCGCGGTGATCGTCTCGGTTACATCAGGTTTGGCTCACGCACGGAAATCGTTGTGCCATCTGATACCAGGATCCGCGTGAGTGTGGGGGAGAAGGTGACAGGAGGTCAGACGATCATAGGGGAACTTTTAGGATGAAACAGATTCATGTGAATAAGACGGCCATCCCGGGGGTGTTCACTTTTTTTAATCTTCTCTTCGGCTTTCTGGCGATTCTACAGTCGGCCTTGGGATCTTTCGGAAAGGCGGCATGGTTAATCCTGGCGGCATCTCTTTTTGACGGTCTTGACGGTGCTACAGCTCGATTGCTGAAAGTTCCTTCCAACTTTGGTAAACAGTTTGATTCTGCTGCCGACCTCGTTTCTTTCTGCGCCGCACCGGCTGTGCTGCTGTATTTTGCTTACACTGAAGGGATGCACCCCTTTCTGGGAGCGATGATCAGTTTTATTCCACTTTTTGCCGGTGCTTTCCGGCTGGCTCGCTTCACCGTTCAGAGTGACGACGCACCGAAGCATTTCTTTATAGGATTGTCCAGCACGGCTCATGCACTGACTTTTGCTTCATTTGTGCTTTTCAATCAGGGCATTTACGGTTCACCGGGAGACCCCCGCATTGCGCTCCTGCTGGCGCTCTTGCTGTCCTTGCTTATGGTCAGTCATATCCCTTATGCGAAGTATATCGGCGTCAACTGGCACGGCCGTATGAAAGTTGTGGCACTCATGCTGTGTGTGGGCGCCCTCACGTTCTGGAAGAGCCTCATCCTCTTTCCTCTGGCGGTTCTCTACGTCACCGGCGGAATAGTTAAGACTTTTCTTCATCATGATGAGGCTCAGATCGAAGCTAAAGTAGTTCCAAAGCGCAGATTCTTCAAGAGGAAGTGACAGATGGCAGAGAGACGTCAAGTAAAGGTGATTGTTCTCATCCTGTTCGCCGGCTCCATGGTGGGAACATACATCGGCGAATTACTGGGGTTTGTCCTCCCGGAGGGGGTGGTGAGGCAGTTCTTCCTTCAGAGCGCGGAGTTTTCTCTCGGTGGACTTTTCGGCGGCAGTGATGACGCTCTAAGTCTGAATCTGGGCGTATTGACACTTATTCTCGGGCTCAAGATAAAGCTCAATTTTACCGGCCTTTTTGGTCTGGGCGCGGCATACTATTTCTTGCGTTATTTCAGATAGTCTTAAGAACGGAGGTTACGATGGAACAGATACTGCATATCCCTATCCTCATCGGCGGTCTCGGCGGCTGGGAAGTCTTCCTGATCCTTCTCGTCGTACTGTTGCTGTTTGGTGCGAAACGCCTCCCCGAACTTGCGCGGGGACTGGGCAAGGGAATCCGGGAATTCAAGGGTGCCGTTGAGGGCATCGAAAAAGAGCTGGATAAAACCGTGGATTCCATAGAGAAAACAGCGGAGAAGCCGGATTCTCCGGGTGAATAGAACTGCTGTCTCATCTCTAGATCCTGCCCAGAAACTGAAGGGCTTCATCAAGGGAGCGGAGAAATACGCTCAGAATAACGCCATTGTCCTGAGTCCTCAGGAAGGGCTCTACCGGGAATCAACGCTTCAGAGCGGAATTCTGGGCGGTCGAACCATCGCCGTGAAGGACAACATAGTGGTGAAAGGGTGGCGAACCACCTGTGCGTCCGATATTCTCGATGAGTATGAATCGACCTACCGCGCCACTGTGATCGAGAGGATTTTGGTGCAGGGTGGCGTCATCGTGGGCAAAACGAACCATGACGAATTTGCAATGGGTTCCTCCACTGAAAATTCCCGTTTCGGGGCGGCGAAACACCACATAGACAATGAAAGAGTTCCGGGTGGTTCGAGCGGCGGCTCGGCCCTTTCTGTCGCCTTGGGACTCACCGATCTTGCTCTCGGTTCGGATACCGGAGGCTCTGTGCGTCAACCGGCAGCATTCTGTGGCGTGTACGGTCTCAAGCCGACCTACGGCAGGGTGTCGAGATATGGACTGGTGGCATTTGCCTCCTCATTCGATCAGATCGGTCCGTTCGCTAAAACTACCTCCGGTATCGCAATTCTTCTGCAAGCTATCGCCGGAATCGATGAGAAGGATTCAACATCTTCCGCGGAACCTGTCCCGCAATACTCACAACTGCTTGAAGGTGATCTGCCGCAGAGCATAGGGGTACCGTGGGATTTGCTTTCAGAAGGCGTCGATGCAGAGATCCTGGAGAGACTTAAAGGTGTCCTCTCAGCGCTTGAGGATGCGGGCTGCAAGATCGAGAGGATCACCTTACCCCATTGCAAGTATTCTATCGCCACGTACTATGTCTTGACGATGGCGGAAGCTTCATCGAATCTGGCGCGCTTCGACGGCGTGCGCTATGGATTGAGTGAGAGAGATAAGACGCTGGAAGAGATGTATCGCAACACACGATCCAAAGGGTTTGGCGATGAGGTGAAACGCCGCATCATGCTCGGTACCTATCTTCTTTCATCAGGCTACTACGACGCCTACTACCTCAAAGCCCAGAAGGTCCGCCGCCTCATCAGAAATGACTTTGCGGATGCATTTTCTCGAGTTGACGCTATTATGCTCCCGACTGCACCTACACCCGCATTTAAACTGGGAGAACATTTAGATAATCCCCTTGAAATGTATCTTGCCGATATATTTACGACGCCTATGAGTCTGGCCGGAATCCCTGCCATCAATATTCCGGTGGGAGTCAACACCTCGGGACTACCTATCGGTCTCCAACTGGTTGGCGACTTCTTCGCTGAAGAAACAATTCTCCGCCTCAGTCATTACATCGAACAGAACTTAACTCTCTGAATAGTGCTCGAATTCGCCCATCCCTGGATCCTCCTGTTTCTGGTGGTTGTGCCGCTCACTGCTTGGTGGTACGTGCGCTGGGGACGCCGCGCTGAAGGGACAGTCCAGTTTTCCTCCATCAGGCTGCTGCCGAAAGTGTCGCGCCTGTCAGGCGAGTGGAAGGTCAGACTGTTGATGGCATTGCGGCTCACCATCATCGCTCTGCTGATCATGGCTATGGCAAGACCGCGCGCCGTATTGGATCTTTCTGAGACATCGGTGAATGTGGTGGACATGGTGCTCGTTCTCGATATCAGCAGCAGTATGCGCGCCGAAGATTTCAAGCCCAATCGGCTGGGAGCGGCCAAACTGACTGCGAAGAAATTTATCAAGGATCGGGAAGGAGACCGCATAGGCCTGCTCGTTTTCGCCGGCGAAAGTTATATCCAGTGTCCGCTCACCATAGACTACGACGTTCTCCAAGGACTGCTGTCTCAGGTGACGATCATTGATGAAGCTCATGACGGCACTGCAATCGGCATGGCTATTGCTCACAGCATCAACCGGCTCAGGAGCAGTGATGCCGCCAGCAAAATTATGATTCTACTCTCTGACGGCAGCAATAATGCCGGGGAGCTCGATCCCATCACGGCAGCCGGCTTCGCCGCCGAGTACGGTATCAGAATCTATGCCGTCGGTGTGGGGAATAGAGGGAAAGCTCCATATCCGGTGGATGACCCCGTCTTCGGCAAGCGCTATGTGCAGGTGGACGTCGATATGGATGAGGCGACGCTGCGAAAGGTCGCTTCTGCCACGGGGGGCAAGTACTTTCGTGCTACCGATGAAGAGAGGCTCAAGGAGATATACGAAGAGATAAATCAGTTGGAGCGGACTGAAATTACGGTGAAGGAGTTCTTCGAATACCGGGAACTCTTCATATGGTTTTTGCTGCCTGCCGTTATCTTCATGCTCAGTGATCGTGTTCTGTCGGACATTATTTTCAGAAGGAAGAATTAGGGTGGTGGACTTCAGATATCCTCTCGCCTTTCTTCTCTATTTTCTCTTGGGTGCGCTTCTCCTCACCGGGTGGCTGACACGCGGGCGCCGGCGGCAGGAGATTGAGCAATGGGGAAATGAAAAGGTGAGAAATCGCCTCTTCTCTAGGATTAATCCCGGTGCCGGTCAGTGGAAACAGAGGTTGCGCTGGTGGGCGCTTGCTATTCTGATATTTGCCCTCAGCGGTCCTCAGATCGGTACGAAGCTGACGGAAGTCAAGAGGGAAGGGGTTGACATCATTGTAGCCCTCGATATCTCTTCAAGCATGACGGCCGAGGACGTGAAGCCCAGTCGCTTGCAGAAAGCAAAGTTCGAAATCTCCAGGCTCATCGGGCGGCTGAAGGGCGATCGAATTGGAATTGTTGTGTTTGCAGGAACGAGTCATCTCTATCTTCCGATGACAGGTGATTACGATGCTGCTGAACTTTTCGTGGATGCTGTTGACAGTGACATGATTCAGACGCAGGGGACAGCGCTGGCGGATGCTCTAGAAATGGCGATATCGTCGTTTACTGAAGAGAGCGAAAAGTACAGAGTCCTTGTTCTGGTGACCGATGGCGAAGACCATGAAGGACGGGCGGTGGAGATGGCGAAGGCGGCGGCGCAAAGTGGTATTATCATCCATACTGTGGGCGTGGGGACGGTTGCGGGCTCCTTGATTCCGGTTTTCAGTGAGAGGGGAGACCGGATCGATTACAAGAAGGATCGGAAAGGTAAACTTGTGACCTCAATCCTCAACGAGCCGATGCTGAACGAACTGGCCATGCTCGGAGGGGGTGTGTTTGTTCGTTTCGATAATCGTGGCGGGTCGATGGATGATGTCCTTGAAATGATTCACGCCATGGAAAAGCGGACGCTGAAGACTCACGAATACTCACAGTTTGAGGACAGATATCAGATTTTCCTTGCCTGCGCACTGTTGCTCTTCGCCGGTGAAATGTTTATCCCCAGCCGCGAGAAAAAACCGTCCGAATGGAGGGGTCGTTTTGTGTAGATATACGATCATAACGGTGCTAAGCGTGGCAACTCTCTGGAGTCAGCCTTCCGCAACGGTTGACTCGATGGGGACGGGCGGATCCAAATCGCTGGCTTACTACGAATCCATCCTGAAGAAGTACCCCGGCATGCCCGAGGCGAAATTTGGCGCAGGTCACGCAGCCTACGAGGCGGAGGACTATGAAAGAGCTTCGTCGGAATTCAAATCTGTTACTGAAACGGGTGAGACAGATCTGAAATCCGAGAGCTACTATAATCTCGGCAATACGCTTCATCAGCAGGGGCAGATGGAAGAGAGTCTCGCGGCTTTCCGGCAGGCATTGAAACTGAGCCCGAATGATCTTGACGCCAAGTACAACTACGAATTCACCAAACGGCTGATGGAGCAGATGCAGCAGCAACCGGATCAGTCTAAGCAAGAGCAAGAGGACGATTCCGGAGAAGATCAGGAACAACAGCAAAAGCAGCCGCAAGATCAGTCTCAAGCTGAGAAAGAACGGCTGCAGAATCAGCCGCCGCAAAGCCAGCCGAAAGAGGCAGAAGGGGAGGCGCAAAAACGGCAAAAGCCCGATGCTGAAACCATCCTCGACGCCCTCAAGGCGGACGAAGAAAACCTGATGAAACGGTTGTTGAGTCAGGCTAAGTCCAAAAAGAGAGAGAAAGACTGGTAATGCTGCCGATCCGTCCGTTTGCTCTCGCTTTCATCGTTCTCTCCGCTCTCAGGGGTGATGTATCTGTCCTCGCCACGGTCGATGCTAATCAGATAGGACTGAATCAGACGATCAATTTCAAGGTGACTGTGGAGGGGAGCGAAGGATTTGTCCAGTTAGATATCTCGCAGATCAAAGACTTCTCTCTGATCTCGGGTCCCGCGCAAAGCAGCAGTTTCCAGTGGATAAACGGCAAGATGTCCAGCTCGAAGACTCTCTCATGGACGCTGATTCCTAATCATCCGGGTACGCTGACAATTCCAGCGATGGATGCTAAAGTGGATGGAAAACGTTTCCGCACAGGAGCCATTACTGTTCAGGTCACGCAGCAGGCGCAGCGGCGTTCAACGCAGAGGAACAGACAGTCGCAGCAGGAATCCGAGCCCGCCACACCCCTCATCCTTCTGAGGGCTGAGAGTGATAAGGGAGAAGCGTACCTCGGCGAGCAAATTACCGTCAGCTACAAACTGTACACGAGGGTGAATCTTCGTCAATATTCTGTGGAGAAGCGGCCGCAGGGCGTCGGCTTCTGGCTTGAGGAACTGTATGCCCCAAAACAGCCTGCTTTAAGGGACGCTCAATTGGAGGGGGTGCGTTATAAAGTGGCGACGCTCTACAAAATTGCCCTCTTTCCCACCACCACGGGAGACTTGACACTGGACCCCATGATTTTGAATTGTACCATTGAGGTGCCGTCGAAATCGAGAGTGCCTTCCCTGTTGGATGATTTCTTTTCTGATTCCTTCTTTAAGCGGACGAAGCAGAAGATTGTGAGATCTGAGGGACTTACGCTGGCGGTGAAGCCCGTTCCGGCTGAGAGCCGACCGTCCGATTTCACCGGTGCGGTGGGCGAATTCACTCTCAGTTCCTCTCTCGACACCACATCTACGGAAGTCAATGAAGCGGTCTCTTATGTCGTGGAACTGACGGGAACGGGAAACCTGAATCTTTTTCAGCTGAAGGAGCCGGAGTTTCCTGATGGACTGGAGGTGTTCAAGCCGAAAACTTCATTCGAGAACGATCCGTTTCGAGATCAGATCTCCGGCAAGAAGCGGTGGGAGTACATTGTCATTCCGCGCAAAGAAGGCAGATTCTTCATACCGAAATCTGAACTTGCCTATTTCAATCCCGAGGCATCTGAGTGGAAAAAAACGGCCACCGGGATGGCAGTTCTGGATGTAATGCCGGGCAGGAGCGTCATAGGGCAGGGTATGGGACTGACGAAAGAAGAGATTGCACTTCTGGGTCAGGATATACGCTACATTCGCACCAAAGCGGTACGATTGAAACCTCTCAGCGAAAGGATGATTCCGAAGCTTTTCTGGTGGTTTACAGCGCTGGCACTGGCACTCTTTGCGGCTCCCAGAGTCGTAACATCCTTCGTGGAGAGCAAGGAAGAGAGAGGTGCTCTCAGCAAGTCGCGGAATGCCATTCGCAGGGTCAGGAAGAATCTGCGTAAAGTGAGAGATCCGGCATATTTTTATCTGGTGTCGGATGCTGTTTTCGGTTACTTCGGCGACAAACTCGGCCTCTCCCGCACCGAAATGGATAGCGCTTCATTGAAGAAGCTTTTGAATGGCAGATTGGATACCGGCACCATTCAAGACTTAACAGAAATTCTCGTCTTATGTGATCGTGCCCGCTACGCGCCTTCTGATCTGGAGGATGGGGAAAAGGACGCTGTGACAGTGGCACAGCAGGCGACTGTCTTATTGAAAGAGATCGACACTGTTTTATGAGCGGAGCCTCGTTAATCCTCGCTGTGATAATTCTGTTCAGCACTTCAGCGGAGGCTGAGCAGTCTTATCCCGATTCACTGTTCAGGGCAGGCAACCGAATGTATGAACAGAACAGCTATACGGAGGCAGTCAATCTTTATAATCAGGTGTTGAATCAAGGCTTCTCGCATACGAATCTTTACTATAATCTCGGCAATGCAAATTATCAAATGGGTCGCTTGGGCGATGCCATCTGGGCCTACGAGAAGGGACTCAAGTTTAACCCGAAAGATGGTGATTTAAGATTCAATCTGAGCGTGGCCAATGCCAGAATCGTTGACCGGGTAGAAGCGCCCGAGACTCTCTTTATTCTGGAATGGTACGGCATGCTGAAACGTGGATTTTCGCCGTCGCAGTGGCTCCTCATCGTAAGCAGCTTCTTTTTGATTTCCGGATTACTCTCTCTTAGCGGCTTTCTGTTTCAGTGGGCGCCGCCGAGGATTCTGAATAATCTGGTGATGGGATCTCTTGCAGTCACTATTCTCTCAAGCATAATCTTCGCAGATCTCTACTTTGATCTTCTGGACAAAGAGGAAGGTGTAATCGTTGCCACGGAAGCAAAAGCGTATTCAGCACCGACTGATATCGGCAACCTGTTGTTTGTGGTGCATGAAGGGACGAAAGCGAGGATATCCAGCCAGCAGTTTCCGTGGATGGAGATAGAACTCATCGATGGTAAGAAAGGTTGGGTGCATTCAGATAGGATGAGGGCGCTTTAACGTGAGATCTGTCTTAGTAATCGTTGTTTTCCTCGCCGCAGCCAACGGTCAGGACAGGGGGGTGAAGATGGATGAGAGCTTTGATCCCAACACCTTGAATGAGCCTGAGGTTAAATGGCCTGTCATCCTGCGTCCCGGCGACGAGCTTCCCGAAGAACTGAAGAAGACACCGGCCAACACAACTGAAGAGGGATATCGGGTTCAGGTGCTGTCCACTCTGGATCACGAGTCCGCCGCCGATTTGCGAACTAAACTTCACCCTCAATTTGATGATGAAGTTTATGTGATATTTGATCCTCCGAACTATAAAGTGAGAGTGGGAAATTTCCGTTCCCGTTTCGATGCCGAGGTGGCTCAGCTTCGCCTGCAGAAGATGGGGTACGCGACGGCGTGGATTATCCGCAGTGAGGTTTGGGTGCGGCCCCGTACCAGACGCTAAGAAGCAGCTTCGAAGTTGCTGCTTGCTTACTCCAATAGCATCTGAAACGAGACGGAGTCGTGTGTTGTTTCCAGAGAAGCCGGTAACGTCACCTCCAGCATCTCCAGGTCATCCGAGCAGTCGGTGAGGGCGTGATGCGTCCCGGACGGCACCACACAGGAATCACCTGCCGCCATCTGTTGCGCCCCATGTTCATCGCTGAGGAGCGTCGTCTTGCCCGCCAGCACAAAGATAAAGAGGAACTTGCCGCTGTGGCTGACTACTTCTGGTTGCACCTCTCCCGATGGCCGGGCGACGCGGACGCCGGCGAGACCGTCAGTGGCTGACGCGATACCGGTATCGCGGAACTCGAAGCCTTCGATGCGCCACGGCCGCCACTCAGCATCTGCCGCTTGATGAAAGACGAAGCGCTGTCCGCCGAAGTCGCGGTCTTTCTTAATGGTCGGCGTTGGTAATTCAAGGTCGTGATCGGCAAAGGTTTCGTGCAGTGCCGGGCAGGAAACCTCGATCACCTGAAGTCCTGATGAGCTCTCCAGAGCCCGGTGTCTGATCAGCGGCGGCTGGAGGACGCAATCTCCGGCCAGCATGGTGATGGGCGGGCCCTGATCTTCATAAGCGACCTTTACCCACCCTTTGTAGCAGTAGATCATCTGAAAG
>DCAL01000057.1:0-145 GCA_002311975.1 Fidelibacterota bacterium UBA1134
CCCCTCATTTCTCATCCACGGACAGTCGGGTGCTGCCGGGGGACGCCCTTTTCCTTGATTGGCGCAACAGGTACGCCTAAATTTGCTCTGGCACGATAATTGTTATATGAGTTCAAACTATGCCTGAAAAAGAGAAGGTCAGCCG
>DCAL01000057.1:172-745 GCA_002311975.1 Fidelibacterota bacterium UBA1134
GCTAAAAATTGCCGCTCTCGCCAAACTAAATCTCAGCGAGGCTGAAGTAGAGCGATTTACCCATCAGATGAACGATATTCTTGGCTACGTAGAACAGTTGAATGAACTGGATACAGAAGATGTGAAACCTCTGAGCCACGTTCTGGATCTTACAAACGTGGTGCGGAAAGATGATGAGAAAACCTCTCTCCACAGACACGAGGCGCTGAAGAACGCTCCCGAAACGGACGGTGAGTTTTTCATTGTTCCGAAGGTCATTAGCAGGTCAGCATGAAAATTGAGGGGGTTATTCCCGCCCGCTTTAATTCTTCGCGGTTTCCCGGAAAAGTTCTCGTCCCGATTGATGGAACACCCATGGTCGCGCGCGTCTATGAGCAGTCTACGAAATCGTCTCGTCTCGACTTTGTTACCGTCGCCACCGATGATAATCAAGTGCGGGAGGAGATGGAGACTCTGGGGATTCCCGTTACTATGACGTCTTCTGATCACGGCAGCGGATCAGAGCGTGTGGCGGAGGTGGCTCAGTCTGGAGATGCGGATGTGTATGTGAATATTCAGGGTGATGAGCCGTTC
>DCAL01000057.1:808-25260 GCA_002311975.1 Fidelibacterota bacterium UBA1134
AATATTCAGGGTGATGAGCCGTTCATCGATCCGAATCTGATTGATGAGGCACTGGCACCTTTTCTGGGTGATGCTCCCCCTTGCATGAGCACGGTTGCCAGCACAGAATTGTCCGACGAGGACTGGACTAATCCCCATGTGGTGAAGGTGAAAATCTCCGAAGCAGGGGTTGCAGAGGACTTCTTCCGCCAAGCGCACGGAACAGACAGGGAACGCTGTTACAAACATCTTGGTCTCTATGCTTACGATAGGGATACGCTAATCAGGTTGGCACAAATGGAGCCTTCCCCGCGGGAGACAGAAAGGAGTCTGGAACAGATGAGAGCTTTGGACAACGGCATTTCCATCAGTGTGGTTCTCACGGACTACAACTCCATCAGCATAGATACACCCGAAGATTTGGCACGAATAGAAGGGGCGATGATCGTTGGCTAAACGTGAGACGAAATTCATTTTCGTCCTGGGCGGCGTCATGTCCGGCCTTGGGAAAGGGATCGCCTCGGCATCTATCGGTTATCTCTTAAAGAAGCGCGGACTGGCGGTCACCATCCTGAAACTTGACCCATACCTGAATGTCGATCCCGGCACCATGAATCCCTATCAGCATGGCGAGGTGTTCGTGCTGGATGACGGTTCGGAGACGGACCTTGACCTCGGTCATTACGAACGGTTCATCGACGTAAATATGAGTAAGGCAAATAACGCTACTGCCGGTCAAGTCTATCAGGCTGTCCTTGACAAGGAGCGCCGCGGTGACTATCTGGGGCAGACGATTCAAGTCATCCCTCACATAACCGATGAACTGAAGCGCAGGATTGTTGAAACAAACAAGCCGAGGCGCTTCGATGTTGTGATTTCGGAAGTTGGGGGGACAGTGGGAGACATCGAGAGTCAGCCGTTCCTGGAGACGATCCGTCAGATTAGACATGAAGTGGGCCGCGAAAACTGCTTCATCGCCCTGCTGACACTGCTGCCTTACGTGGATGCCAGTGAGGAGCTGAAAACAAAACCGACCCAGCACAGTGTCATGAAGCTTCGCGAGATCGGTCTGGAGCCCAACTTGATTCTTTGCCGGACCTCCCGCCACATCCCAAAATCTGCGAAAGAGAAAATCTCTCTCTTTTGCAATGTACCGTCCAGTCACGTGATTGAAGCGCGGGAAGTCAAGAGTATTTATGAAGTACCTCTGGTTTTCCATCAGCAGGGTGTGGGCGATATCATAGCTGATCAATTCCAGATGGATGGAGTGCATCCCGAGATTGAGGAGCTTGAGGGGTTCATTCATCGTTTCAAGAATCCTAACCATAAAGTGACCATTGCCCTCTGCGGCAAGTACACGGAGCTGCCTGATGCCTACAAGAGTGTTCTGGAGGCTTTTGTACACGCCGGCGTCGAAAATGATGCAAGAGTAAAGATCCAGTGGATCAATTCAGAGGAGTTGAAGACAGACGATGTTCTTGAAGAGCAACTGGGAGGAGTTGACGGAATCCTAGTGCTGCCGGGATTTGGCAACAGGGGAACGGAAGGGAAGATATCGGCGGCGAAATATGCTCGTGAAAAGAAAGTGCCCTATCTCGGTATATGCCTCGGTCTTCAGACTGCCGTCGTAGATTTTGCCAGAAATGTCTGTGGTCTTGAAAAAGCCAGCAGCACGGAGTTCAACAAGAGGACGCCTCATCCCGTGATTGATCTGATGGATGCTCAGAGGAAGGTGAAACGCAAGGGTGCCACAATGCGTTTGGGTGCGTACAACTGTGAGCTGCAGCCGAGGACAAAGACGTACAAAGCATACAGAAAAAAGCGAATATCGGAGCGGCACAGACACAGGTACGAGGTGAACAACAGATACCGCAAGACGCTGCAGAAGCACGGACTACTCTTCAGCGGCATCAATCCCGAACTAAACCTCGTTGAAATAATCGAACTTCCTGATCATCCGTGGTTCGTGGCCAGTCAATTCCATCCTGAGCTTAAAAGCCGGGTCAACCGGGCTCATCCTCTGTTCCGCGACTTCGTGAAAGCGGCAATTAAAGGCCAGAATTCGCCATGACTGTTACAGTAGCTAATATAGAATTCGGCGGCGATGGGCTGCCCATTATTGCCGGTCCTTGCGTGATTGAGTCGAGAGATCACGCCTTGAGCATGGCGGCGTCACTCAAATTGATCACCGCCGATCTGGGTATGTCTTTCATCTACAAGTCATCATTTGATAAGGCGAACCGGACCTCTATCAAATCTTACCGTGGGCCAGGTCTTGCAGACGGATTGAAGATTCTGGCGGATGTGAAGAGTGAGGTCGGCATTCCAGTGCTGACAGATATACACAGTCCGGAACAGGCGGCAGCCGTGGCCGAAGTTGCGGATGTGATTCAAATTCCGGCTTTTTTATGCCGGCAGACCGACCTGCTCGTTGCGGCAGGGAAAACGGGCAAGTGCGTCAATGTAAAGAAGGGTCAATTTATCGCCCCGGGAGATGTGGTCAATATTGTGAAAAAAATTGAAGCCACCGGCAACAGGAATATCCTCATTACGGAACGGGGTGCCTCATTCGGCTACAACAACCTTGTGGCGGATATGCGTGCCATCCCCATCCTGAAGGCGAACGGCTATCCCGTGGTGTTTGATGCGACGCACAGTGCCCAGAAACCGAACGCCCTCAACGGACAAACGGGAGGCGACCGGGAAATAATTCCTGTTCTCGCAAGGGCTGCCGTAGCGGCCGGATGCGATGCGATCTTCATGGAGATCCACGATGATGTTGATAACGCTAGAAGCGATGCCGCGACACAGTGGCCTCTTCGACGGGCTGAAAAGCTGCTGCGGGAGTTGAGGGAAATCCGTAAAGTTATCTTGAAAGGCAGTCTTGCATGAACGGTGAGCTGGAGAGGGTAATAAGAGAAATCAGAGTCGTCCTTACCGATGTTGATGGTGTACTGACGGACGGCACAATCTATAAGGGCAATGACGATTTGGAATTCAAACGATTCAGTGTTCTTGACGGGGCAGCTGTCGCCATGGCCCGAGTGGCTGAGATGAAAGTGATTATAGTCTCCGGCAGATATTCACCGGCTACAGAGTCTCGCGCCAAAGAGTTGGGGCTGGAGAACGACTGCTATCAGGGTGAGTTGAACAAAATGAACGTCTATCTGGATCTGAAGGAGAAATATGGTTTCGCTGATGAGGAGGCAGCCTTTATCGGAGATGATCTCATTGATCTGTCGGTAATGGAGACTGTGGCACTGCCGATTGCAGTAGCCAATGCCCATTCACTGGTGAAAGAGACAGCCAAACTGACGACTGTCGCCAGCGGCGGTGAGGGTGCTTTCAGGGAAGCGGTGGAACTCATTTTGAAGAGTCAGGGAATTTATGAGGCGACGCTGGAGAGTCTCCGCAAGAGCGTCTTGACAGAGGAAGAAGTCGGGAATGGCGAAGAGTAAGAACATTCGGATAGGCCGGGAAGTTCTCCGAATCGAAGCAGAGGCTGTCTCTAATCTGCGGCGTAAGATTGGTGATAGTTTCGACACCGCTGTTGAACTCATTTTCGAGTGCAGCGGACGCGTAGTGGTAACAGGTATGGGAAAATCGGGGCTTATATCGCAAAAGATTGCATCGACACTGGCCAGTACTGGAACGCCGGCGCAATTCGTTCATCCCAGTGAGGCGGTCCATGGAGATCTTGGGATGGTTACCGGAAACGATGTGGTACTCGCCATCTCCAACAGCGGTGAGACACACGAAATAATCCAGCTGATGCCGGCTTTTCAAAGACTTGGAGTAAAGGTTATCGCTTTTGTGGGACGAGTAGACGGGAAGGTTGCAGCCATGTCGGACGCGGTGATTGATGTCAGTGTCGAGAGGGAAGCGTGCACCTTGGACTTGGCGCCCACCGCGAGTACAACCGCTACCCTCGCACTGGGAGATGCGCTGGCGATTGCCCTGTTGGAGAAGCGGGGCTTCCAGCGGGAAGATTTTGCCCTCCTCCATCCTGCCGGTACGCTTGGGAAAAAACTTCTTCTTACCGCTAGAGAGATTATGCACGAAGGCGATGAGTTGCCCATCGTGGATGCTGATATGGATGTTAAATCGACCCTTCTGACCATAAGCGAAAAACGACTGGGAATAGGAGTTGTTGTGGGCGATGACGGCAAGATGAAAGGGATCATTACGGATGGGGATCTGCGCCGGATATTTGAGAAAGATGAAGACATTTTGGAGAAGACGGCTGAAGCTCTCATTATGACAAGAAAGCCCAGGTGGATAGCCGAAGATACACTTGCCATCAACGCGCTGGAAATTATGGAGAAGCATTCTATTACGAGTCTCTTTGTTTACAATGGTAAGAAGACCGATGACGTCCCCGACGGGATACTGCATATTCACGATATTCTTAAGTCAGGCGTGATGTGATGATCCGTTGCGGGTGGATAGCTGTCGCATTGATGATTGGCTGTGGCACTAGGGAAGATTCGGGCCCTATCCTTACCAGGGAGGATTTCCCGGATCAGGAGAGTTGGAAATCGACCATCATTCTGACGAGGGAAGGCAAAAAAAGGGCTGTGATCAGGGCGGGCCATCTGGCAAAGTACAACGAGGTGAAGGAGGTTGTTCTGGACAGAAAAGTGGATGCCGATTTTTATTCCGCTGAAGAAGAACATATGTCAAATATGAAATCAGAAAAAGCCCTTGTTTACGAGGCAAATGACAATCTCCTGGCAATCGGAAATGTGGTCGTAGTCTCCGATATCGGAATGACGCTTTTCACCGATTCTCTCTTTTGGGACAACAAGGCTGAGAGGATTTCCACCGATGATTCAGTCATGATTACAACTGAAATGAATGATACGCTTTATGGCGTAGGATTCGAATCAAATGTCGATCTGACTCATTGGAAAATCCTCAAACCGTGGGGTGTCACCAGCAGGTAGAAGATGAGTAATCAAACTAACGGCAAGTTTCTCAGGGCGATAGATTTGAAGAAGGATTACGGTCAGCGGACGGTCGTTCGTGGCGTGGAGCTTGAGCTGAATTCGGGAGAAATTGTGGGACTTCTGGGACCCAACGGGGCTGGAAAAACGACCACTTTCTATATGATCACCGGGATGATCCGTCCCACCGCCGGCGCTGTCTATCTCGGAGATGAGGAAATCACCCAGCTTCCCATGTACAAGCGCGCGAGAAAAGGAATCGGCTACCTCGCGCAGGAACCTTCAATTTTTACGAAACTGACGGTGGAAGACAACATCAGACTTGTTCTGGAAATGACAGAACTCTCTCATGAGGAACAGGAAGAGAAGCTGGAGACTCTGTTAGATGATCTGTCTATCGCCGCAGTCAGGAAAAACAAGGGGATGCACCTGTCTGGAGGAGAGAGAAGGCGGACAGAGATCAGCAGGGCTCTTGTAACGGATCCGGATTTCATTCTTCTTGATGAACCGTTCTCGGGAATTGATCCCATTGCCGTCGAGGACATCCAAGGTATCATCAAATCACTGAGAGACAAAGACATCGGCATCCTCATCACAGACCATAACGTGAGGGAAACGCTCTCTATCACCGATCGTGCATACCTGCTGTATGATGGTCAGATCCTGAAGTCGGGCACATCCGAATTTCTGGCAGATGATGAGGAGACGAGGAAACTGTACCTCGGTTCAAGATTCCGACTGAACTAACCTGAATTATTCATGAGCGTCGCTTCCCACAAAATGTATTACACCCATAAACATTTGTTTTTCATTTCAATACAACTTGTTTTCTTGAAAGATCTTCCATGTTTCGACGATCATTAGGTCACCACATAAAAGCTGATGAACTAATCAGGCTAAATGGTTGAACTCAAACAGACATTAGAACAGCGGCAGAAACTGACTCCACAGCAGATTCTTCAGACTGTTCTTCTGCAGTTGAATACGCTGGATCTCGAGAGTCGGATTGCCGAAGAGCTTGAAGAGAACCCTGTTCTTGAACTCCCTGAGGCTGAACCGGCCGAACAGGAATCTGAATCGCGCAATGAAAATGGAGAAGAACTTACCTGGGACGAATATCTGAACAGTCCCGAAGATTTCCGTATCAGGACAAAATATGACAAAAGTCAGGAACGGCGAGAGATGCCGCTTGAGGACAAGCCCGACCTCATCGAACAACTTCTTGATCAAATCCGGCTTCTCGAAATCAGTGAGGAAGAAAAGAAAATCGCTGAGGAGATAGCCTGGAATATCGATGAGAGAGGATATCTTGCAACTGACATCAGCATCATTGCTGATAGAACTGGCGCCCCGGAGGAGAAGGTAGAACAGATACTGCAGATTGTACAGCGGCTTGACCCTCCCGGAATCGGATGTCGGGATTTGATGGAGTGTCTGAAGGTTCAGCTGGAAATTGCCGGCAATAACGACTTGGCATTGCGCATAATAACTGATTATTTTATGGATTTTGCGAACAGGCGATTTGAGAAACTACAGGGTGAAATGCACTGTTCTAAGGAAGAACTTTATGAAGCCATGGAGATTATCTCGGGTCTGAATCCGAAGCCCGGTGAAGGTTCACCAACATCGGCGGCAGATTTAATTGTTCCTGACATCGTCGTGGAAGAAATCGATGGTGAAATCGTTGTGGATGTCAACGATGGAAATCTCCCCGAGTTGCAGCTTTCGCCCGTCTATATGAGGATGCTGGAGAGCGGAAACAGCGAAGATGCCGAGGTCAGGAAGTTTGTCAGACAAAAAGCAGAAGCGGCGCGATGGTTTCTGCAGGCTGTGCAGCAGCGTCAGGTGACCATGATGAAGGTGATGAAGGCGATAATAGGAAGACAGAGCGATTTCTTCAATGGAGATCCTTCAGTTTTAAAGCCCTTGATACTTAAAGATGTTGCCGATGATATCGGGATGGACATTTCCACCATAAGCAGGGTAACCCGCGGCAAGTATGTAGAAACGCCCTACGGAATCTATGAATTAAAACACTTTTTTTCTGAAGGCTTGACAATGGATAGCGGGGAAGAAGTATCGACGAAGATCGTAAAGAAACAGTTAAAGCGAGTCATAGAGGGAGAAGAGAGACGAAAACCATTCTCTGATGACAAGCTCGCAGAACTGATGAAGGCAAAAGGATTCCCGGTTGCTCGCCGTACGGTGGCCAAATATCGGGAGCAGATGAAAATTCCTGTGGCGAGATTAAGGCGGGAGTTCTAAACTGTACTTAACCTAAATAGAGGAGATAAATAATGGCAAAAGTGATGGTAGGAGATAGAGAAATCAATATTCCCCAATTCAATATTGGTGGCTTAGCCATCGTTGTTGTAGTCGCGGTTGTCTGGATGGTACTGACGGCATTCTACGTCGTCGAACCAGATGAAGAAGGGGTAGTACGGCGTTTCGGTAAATGGGTGCGAACGGAAGAAAGCGGTCTGCATCTGAAGTGGCCTTTTCCCATCGAACAAGTGGATCTGCCGAAAGTGACGCAAGTGAAAGAGATTTCGGTGGGCCGTGTGTTGAGAGAGGCCAAGATGCTGACCGGCGACGAGAACATATTGCTGGTGGAAGTGAAGGTTCAGTACAAGATCAAAGATGCCGCGGCGTACCTCTTCAATGTGAGGGATGTGGAGGAGACAATTCATGATGCCACCGAGTCAGCTCTTCGGCAAGTGGTCGGCAGTCGCCCCATCGATGATCCTCTCACGGAGAAGAAAGCTGAGGTTATGGACGAAATCCAAACTCTACTGCAGAATATGCTCGACGGCTACAAAACAGGCATCAATATCCTGCAGGTTCAGTTGCAAGATGTGAGTCCCCCTAAGGAAGTTGACCATGCGTTCAAGGATGTTCAGAGTGCAAAGGAGGACAAGGAGAAGCGCATCAATCAAGCCCTCGGCTATCGGAGTGACGTGATCCCGAAGGCGCGAGGCGGAGCAGTAAAGCTGATCCGGGAAGCGGAAGGCTACAGAGAGGAGCGCATCAACAGAGCTGAGGGTGATGCTGAGAAGTTCCTTTCCGTTCTCAGGGAGTACAAGAAGGCGAAAAATGTTACGGAAACGCGCCTTTATCTGGAGACGATGGAAGATGTGCTTCCCAGGGTTGAGAAGTTTATCGTGGATGAAAAGACCGGAAACCTGCTGAACATTCTGCCTTTGGGAAACTTGGAAGGCGCAATAAGAAAAGGAGGTAAGAAATGAAGAGTATATGGTTGATAGTTATTCTCGTAGCTGCAGCGTTCTTTCTCTATGCGTCAGCATTCACGATTGATGAGACGGAGCAGGCGATTATTGTGGAGTTCGGAAGACCGGAGGGCGATCCTATTAAGAAAGCCGGTTTGTATTTCAAACTCCCGTGGAGACAACTGGTGAGCTTCGAGAAACGAATCCTTGAATACGATGTTGAACCGAAGGCGATTATTACGCTTGATAAGAAACGTCTGGAGGTGGACAACTACGCCCGCTGGAGAATCGATGATCCGCTCACGTTTTACCGCGCTGTGAGAACGATCAATGGTGCTCTCAACAGGATCGATCCTGTTATTTACTCCGAGCTGCGCGTTGAACTGGGCAAACACGATCTGAGTGAAATCGTGGACAAGCGCCGCGAAAAGATCATGGAGAAAGTTTCCGCATCCAGCCGTGAGAAGCTTCTGGAGTACGGAATAGAGATCATCGATGTGCGCATAAAACGAGCTGATCTCTCAGTAGAGAATGAGAAGGCTGTTTTCGATCGGATGAGAGCGGAAAGAGAAAGAAAGGCAAAGCAGTATCGCTCGGAGGGCGATGAAGAGGCGCTGAAGATCATGGCGGAAACAGATAAGGAGAGAACCATCATTCTGGCTGAAGCGTACAGGCAGTCCCAGAAACTCCGCGGAGAAGGAGACGCCAAAGCGGTAGAGATCTATGCCAAAGCCTTTCAGTCCGATCCGAAGTTCTATGAATTCATTCGGACACTGGAAGCCTATCAGAAGGTGATCGATGAGAAGACCACATTGATTCTATCGACAGATTCCAAGCTTCTCAGACTGTTGAAAGGGAAGTAATGAACGTCAGATCGACAACCATACTGGGGGTGCGCCTGAAAAAGAAGATTGCGCTCGGGGGCGACGGGCAGATCACTTTTGGTGATATGGTGCTGAAACAGAAAGCCGTTAAGGTGAGGAAATTTGATTCGGAAAAGAATGAAATTCTGGGTGGATTCGCAGGCGCTGCCGCCGACGCCTTGACACTCTTTAGCAAGTTCGAAGAGAAACTGCAGGAGTACAACGGTCAGCTTCAGCGATCTGTGGTGGAGCTGGCCAAGGAGTGGCGTACCGATAAATATCTCAGGAATCTCGATGCTCTTCTGGCGCTGATGGACAGAAGGCAAAGCTACTTAGTGTCGGGTGACGGGAACGTTGTGGAGCCTGACGGCCCAGTTATTGCCGTCGGATCAGGTGCGGGCTATGCTCAGGCAGCGGCTAGCGCTTTTTTGAGCTGCAAGGTGACTTCCCCTAAGGAGATCGTGCAGCGTTCGCTGGAAATCACTGCGGATATCTGTATCTATACGAATCACCAGATCACAATACTGGAACTGAAGTGAAGGATTTGACACCTAAGGAAGTTGTTGCCGAACTGGACCGCTATATTGTCGGTCAGGAGAGCGCCAAGAAATCTGTTGCCATCGCCATGAGAAACCGATGGCGCCGCCAGCAATTGTCTGATGAGATGCGGGAAGAAATTGTTCCCAATAACATTATTCTCATTGGAACTACGGGCGTCGGCAAGACTGAAATAGCGCGGCGTCTGGCGAACCTCGCCAATGCTCCTTTTATCAAAGTGGAGGCGTCTAAATTCACCGAAGTTGGTTATGTGGGTCGCGATGTGGAATCGATCATCAGAGACCTGATGGATATCTCCGTCTCTATCGTGGAGCGGAAAAAGGAAGGGGAAGTGGCGCTCGAGGCCGAAGATTTGGCTAACGAACGATTGCTCGATATTCTATTTCCGGGAAACGGGTCGGGGGATTCTCATGAAGGGAAGAGTGATCTGGCAGAGCGTCAGAAGAGAACCCGGGAGAAGCTGAGGGTAAAGCTTCTGGACGGTAAGTTTGAAGACAGGGTGGTAGAAGTGGATGTTGCCGATGAGACGATGCCCATGATGCAGGTTTTCGGCCCCATCGGGCTGGAGGAGATGGGCATGAATCTCCAGGATATTTTTGGCAGCTCCATCCCCAAGAAACGGAGCCGACGCCGGACGACGGTATCTGAAGCAAGAAGGATTCTGGCGGTAGAAGAGGCGTCTAAACTGATTGATCACGAGGAAGTTCTGCGCGACGCGAAGTCCAGGATAGAAAATTCGGGAATTGTTTTTCTGGATGAGATTGACAAGATAGTGGGAAATTCTTCAGGTACCGGTCCGGACGTCTCCCGCGAGGGCGTCCAGCGTGATATTCTACCCATCGTGGAGGGAAGTAATGTGATTACAAAGTATGGCATCGTCAAGACGGATCATGTGCTGTTCATTGCCGCGGGCGCATTCCATGTATCAAAACCGTCTGATATGATTCCGGAACTGCAGGGGAGGTTCCCGATCCGGGTGGAGATGGATACCCTGACGACCGACGATTTCATCCAGATTCTTACGCATCCTAAAACGGCTCTAATCAAGCAATACGCGGCACTGCTGGAGACCGAAGGCGTCAAACTCAAATTCACCAAGAGTGCCGTTCGTGCAGTTGCTGAGATTGCTACTGAGGTGAACGACGCCACGGAAAACATCGGCGCCCGCCGGCTGCACACTGTCATGACGACGCTTCTGGAGGACATCCTTTTCGAGAAGTCAGGCGAGGAGCCGGAAAAGATAAGCATCACCAAGGAGATGGTGAACAGTAAGTTGCGTGAGATAGTGAAGGATCACGACTTGAGCCGGTATATATTATAGAACGTGAGGGTCTCGATGTTACTTGCCCGTCGTAGGAACGAAGAGGGGCTTCGGAAATCTTCATTTTACTACAATCCTTCAGTCATTTATCAATCGTATCCCGAAGCTTCAGGAGTAGGTTGACGCTGCCAGATTAAGCCGTCCGCCTGTCCCGCAATCGGCGGGGGTGGAGTGAGGGTTAGGTTGCCACGCCAAACAATCATTATGGATTAATGGCAATCAGCAATAAGGGAACTAAAAATGCTTCTCTGATTGCATCGATCTTTCTTTTTGTGCTTTGTAAAGAACAATGCCAGTTATGACCAAATGAATCTGGGTTACCAGTAACTATCATAATTGCTGCTGGGATCTGTTCTTTAGAATAGTCTGCTAAGAATTCAAAAAAATATGGGAATACTAACCTTTGATGTCCCAACTCAATTTCAATGGGAATGGTTTCTTTAACTAAATAATATTTCATCTCTGGAATCGAAAAACTGGATTTTTCTTTCTCCCAACCGTTTTCTGTAAACCAATTCTGTACTTGAGATGACAAATTCCTTTGTTTTCCCGCACTGCGCAAATTGATTTGATGGTTAGGATCAGTAAGTATGTCAATGACTTCAATCTCAGTCGTCATAGCTCAGGATGTCCATACCACGCTGTGCGCTGTGCATGATCCAACGTCAGGTGGTCCACCCGCCTGAATTGACTAGTCGAGCAGGTTGACGGCGTCTCTTGACAACAAAAGATTTTTCAACCTGACAGGAACGAGACTGCCTGTCAGGTTTTGTTTTGGCATCTGCTTTACGTGTCTTGCCATTCAAAGCGAGTTTCGTAAATTTCTTCACCAATGAAAGGGTTCTGAAATGAAACGCGATTTTCTACATATCACCGATCTTACCCGAGACGAGATTCATGAAGTCTTGGAATTATCAGCACGCCTTAAAAAGGAAGTACAGAAGGGGAGTCCTCATCTGCTGCTACAGGGTAAGACGCTGGCGATGATCTTTCAGAAGCCGTCGGCCCGGACGAGGGTCTCCTTCGAGGCGGGGATGTACCAGTTAGGCGGTCACGCCCTATATCTCGGACCAGCTGATATCGGTCTGGGGAAGCGCGAAGCGGTAAAGGATATTGCTCGTCTCTTGTCCTGCTACAACGATCTGATCATGGCGAGAGTATTTGATCATGAGCATATCCTCGAACTTGCGCAGCATGCCACCGTCTCCGTCATCAACGGCCTCACCGATTTCAACCATCCGTGCCAGGTGATGGCCGATATCTTTACGGTGCTGGAACATCGCGGACATCTTGATGATCTGAAGATCACCTTTGTCGGTGATGGCAACAACGTGTTTCACTCATGGCTGTTTCTGGCTCAGCGCCTGCCGATGGAGATTGTTCTGGCCTGTCCCGAAGGGTACGAGCCGGATGAAGAGCTGGTTGAAGCGACACGTGCTGAAGGCGTCAGTCAAGTCAACATTTCGCACGATGCTCGTGAAGCTGTGAGAGGTGCCGATGTTGTTTACACCGATGTCTGGACCAGCATGGGACAGGAGGAAGAGGTGGAAGAACGAAAGAGAATCTTTCAGCCGTTTCAGGTGAATAGCGACCTCATGAAATCCGCCGGAGATCAGGCGTTTTTCATGCACTGTCTTCCGGCCCACCGTGGCGATGAGGTGACCGATGAGGTCATTGACGGGCCTCAGTCCATCGTGTTCGATGAGGCTGAGAACCGCCTCCACGTCCAGAAGGCGATTATGGTAACTCTATCAGGATAGGATTTTCGTGGCTCAGGTTTGTTATTCGTAGCGGCGCCACTTGATTTCTTTTGTTCTGTAGACGACTTTCATCCCAGGCACTTTTGGCACCATGGCGTGAAAACGTCCGGTCCCTCCTGGCTCGATGGAAGCGTCGCTGATGACGCCCGTCCTGAAGCGCGTGGTAACACCGTCAATAAGGGTCGTGGCTGAACCGACTGATTCCGTTGTGGAACTCCACAGAAAGAACGTGACTTCCACGAAATCGGCCCTCTTCTCACCGATGTTCTTGACCCTGCCGATAAACTCTTCCCGATCGGGAAACTGCCTCGTTTCGTAATCGCCGGCGAACTCAACGCGCGGACCTGTAAAGAATCGTTCTTCATACCTCAGAATAAAATCTCTCTCGATCACCAGCTTGCCGACGGTTGTCTGCATTACGATGAGATCGAGGTTTTCTGAAATGATGTCTCCGACAACAATGGTTCCGTTCTTGAGCTCAACTTTGTAGCGTAGTTCGGGCAGTTCGAGAACGTGGAGGATTTCTTCGTCGATTTCAGGAATCTTGCGCTGCGTCAGGTAGTAGTATTGAGCCACGTCCTTGAGGGTGTCTATCTGACCTTTGAACAGGTTGATGCTTTTTTCCGCCTCATCCATATCCCCTGAGATTCTCTCTATTTCACCACCCACCTCGTCAAGGCTGCCTTCAATTTTTTTGTCTACCTTGGCGGCTTCTTCCTTGGCGAGTTCAGCCACACCGGAAATTTCACCGCGGATTGTTTTAAGCTCACTTTCTACTTTCTTCTGTTTCTCCTGACTCTCCTGCACACTCTTTTTCAAGTCGTCGAACTGCTTTGTGAGGTCTTCGATCTGGCCTTTGAATATGGCTACTGGATCGGGTTCCGGTTTAGCCGTATCGGGCGGCGCAGGAGATTCAGCCTCCTCCTGAGCAATGACGCCGGAAGTGAGGTACATTGCCATGATAAAAAGTTGGATTAAGAATGTTGAAAATCGCATGATGGTCAGTTGATCTTAGCCTGTTCTTCTTCCAGCGCTTTTTCCTGTGCTACGAGAGCCGCACGCCTCAGTTCCACTTTGTATTTTTGAGCCACGCCTAATCTGTGAGCCAGTTCGATAATCTGGGGATAGAACTTGTAGTTCTCCCGATCTTCCAACAGCGGCAGCACATTTTCAAACACAGAGGGGTCGCGGAAATTGGCGAGGTTCGTGATCGCTTTTGCGCGGAGGGCGCGCTGCATATCTGGATTCAGAGCAATTTCGATGAGAGTAGGCTTGACTCGCGGATCGTCGAAATTACCGAGAGCGTCGAGAAGCGTACTCAAGAGAGAATAATATGAATCTCTGCCAAGGTTATAGGTTTCGAGAAGGGCGAGGATCAACTGCTCTTCCTTGACATCCTTCATAGTTCGCAAAGCGAAATCTCGAATCTGCACTTGCGTCGTGGGTTCTGTCAACATTTCAACAAACAGTTCCACCACCTTGGGATCATCTTTGTGTTCGCTGAGGAGAGCGATGGCTCTGTTTCGCACTTTCAGATCGAGATTGTCATCGTTGGCAATAAACACCAGGATCGGGATGACGTCGTCCTTGCCCATCTTGGCCATGGTATTCATCACCATCTGAACGGACTTCTGATAGGCGGCGTGGCTCCTCTCGTAGATATCAAGCAATGCGAGGACGCGATCCTGCTTCTTTACCTTAGCCAAGCTCTTGAAAACAGTTGCCTGTACGTTTCTCAGTTTTTCGTCAATGGTAAGGATTGAGGAAAGCAGAGCCTCGGCCGCCCGCGGATCATCCTCAAATTTCCCCAAGACTTCGATGCTCGTCAGCATCAGATTGACGTCGAGAGCTTCCGCCTCTTCCACCGCCTTGGAGAGGGAGTTGAGGGCTGTCGGATGGCGGCTCTCCCCCATGGCTTTGACGGCTGCGGTGCGAATGTCGAGGGTCAGATTCTCATCCTCGTAGATGGCGACCAATTCCTCCAGCGCGTCAATATCGCCCCGGATATAGGCCACGCGCAACTCCTCCACCGTTTGCGGCGAAACTTCATCCCCGCCTCTCTTAAAGAGCGACTTGATCCTGGAACATGAGGTGAGGTTCAGAACAATCACCACCGAAAGAGTCAGAATGGCGAAACGCCGCACGTTAATGCTGGGGAGAGGGTTCATCATCATCGGTCTATCGCCAGTAATTTAGGGAAAATTCTTTTCCATCAAAATATCCGAATGATCTGTGTGTAAGCCAGTCTCCGAGGATAACGAGTGTACCGCCGTTAATCTTGATCTTCTTTACCTGATGATAGTGTCCCATGATAATGTAGTCCATACCATCCCTGAACTTTTCAACGGCGTATTCCGTCAGATCAGCGATAACCCGGTCGTCGTATTCTTTTGTATGCGCAGGATGTCTGCCAGTCCGGGAAATCCATCGCCCGATTGCATATCCTATGTCGGGATGGATCCAACGATAGAGCCAGGTGAAAAGCGAGGATCTGATGATTTTTCTGAATGTTCGATAGCCGAAATCCCACGATAGGAGTCCGTCACCGTGGATGATGAGAAACTTCCCGCTGCTTTCCTCAAGACTGACACCGTCGGGATAAATTTCTGAGAAGATAGTTTCTTGAGTAAAGTCTCTTGTCCAGAAATCGTGATTTCCGGGTATAAAAAAGATATCGACGCCGTTTAACCTTGCCTGATGAAGTGAGGTCAAAACATCAAAATAGGCGTGCGGTATGACGTACTTGTACTCAAACCAGAAATCAAAAAGATCGCCCACGACAAAGAGAGTGCCTTGCTCATCCGCTACATGACTGATAAAATTGATGAGATGTTTTCTCTTTTCGGACTCGTCATCGGAAACCGTGAGCCTCAAATGGATATCGGAGATGAAGAATAGGGGGAGCTTCAAAGCAGGGAAACTTACTTCAGGAGGTTTCTACTGGCAATCAAAAATGTAGAAATCAATAGATGACAAGCACTCCATATTGATACGATAACGTGGTTGACATCGCCCATTTTCATGACTATCTTTTCAGCGGAACGACAGGTGCAGCATTCCAAGGAACCATGTTATTGTAATGAAGTAGCAGAAGTATCGTGAGACGTTTAGTTTACATATTGGCACTTCTTTTTCTGTTTTTTCCGGATTCTGGTAATAGCCAGTTCGGCAAGAACAAAGTCCAGTATCGCGCTTTTGACTGGGAGTTCCTTCAGTCGCCACATTTTGATGTCTACTTTTACAGCGGCGGAATGTCCTTGGCTGAGTTCACCTCCGATGTGGCGGAAACCGCCTACAGACAAATTTCCAGGCATCTCAGCTGGGATTTGAGGAAGCGCGTCTCAATCATCATCTACAACTCACATAACGATTTCCAGCAGACAAACGTAACCTATGAGTATATGCCCGAGGGAGTTGGCGGAGTGACAGAACTTTTCAAGAACAGGGTTGTCATCCCCTTCGAAGGTTCCTATGAGCAGTTCCGCCACGTCATCCACCATGAACTTGTGCATGCCATGATCAATGATATGATTTATGGGGGTTCGGCGCAAAGTATGGTTCAGAACAGAGTTCAAGTCAGCATTCCTCTCTGGATGAATGAGGGCTTGGCGGAGTATCTCTCCACAAAATGGGATACGCAGGCTGATATGATCATGCGTGATGTGGCAGTCCATGACAGAATCCCGGACATCAGGGAACTGAATTATTATATGGCCTACAAAGGCGGTCAGGCTGTATGGAGATTCATCACCGATAAATACGGTTGGGAAAAGGTGGGAGAAATCTTTACTCAGGCGAAGAGGCAACAGGATGTAGCGAAAGCTTTCCAGAAATCGCTCGGTCTTGATTTCAAGGAGATGTCCAAGCAGTGGCAGAAGTGGCTGAAGAAAGAATACTGGCCGGATGTGGTCGGTCGTGACGAGATCGAAGATTTTGCCAATCGGATTACTGATCATGAGGAACTGAGAAACTACTTCAATATTTCGCCGGCTATCTCTCCTGACGGCAGCAAGATTGCACTGATCAGCGACAGGCGCGGTTATTCTGACATCTATCTGATTTCGGCAAGGGACGGAAAGACGATCAAGAAACTCATCAAAGGTAACAGAACGCCGGATTTTGAGGAGCTCAAACTTCTTCAGCCGGGACTTTCGTGGTCGCCCGATGGGAAGCGGATCGTTTTGGCGGCTAAAGCGGGAGAGCGCGACGCTCTGTTCATGGTAAATGTTGAATCAGGTGAGCAAGAGAAAGTGCTGCTCGATTTCGACGGCATCTTTACGGCGGCTTGGAGCCCGGACGGGGAAAGTATCGCTTTTGTGGGGAATAAAGGCAGTGCCAGCGATCTCTATCTATATGATCTCAATGAGAGGAAGTTAGTTGCTCTGACGGCTGATATTTTCTCCGACTCTGAACCGTCTTGGTCCCCCGATGGGGAGTTTCTCGCATTCGTTTCTGACCGGGGCAGCTCACTTGAAAGCGGGGACGACTTCAAGATGTGGAACCATGACTACCGGCAGACGGATATCTACACATTAGAAATTGAAACGGGCAAAATCTCCCGTATTACAGATACTCCTCACCAGGAAGACTTCCCGGTCTGGTCACACACCTCAAATTTTCTCGCCTATACCTCTGACAAGTTAGGCGTCTGGAATCTGTATATGCGTGATATGGATAGTGGAGAATCGAGGGCGGTTAGTAATGTGCTGACGGGCGTCTTCCAGTTGAGTTGGTCGCGGGATGATCAGGAGTTAATCTTCTCAGGATATTCCCATGTTGGCTGGGATATCTATTCTGTAAGTAATCCTCTTGATTTGCCGGCGAGAGATGTTTCTCCCTCCAATTTCGTCTTGACGGGTGATGACGATGAGGCGGAAGAACCTGTAGCCGCTGCCGTTGAAGAGCCGGTCATGCCGGAATCTGAGTATGATAAGAACGCCTTTTCCAGACATATCTTTGCCCCTGAATACAGTCACTATAACACGGGAATTACAGATACCACTGATACCGTCGAGAAGCCGCTGGCTATCGGTGAGTTCAAGAACCCAGATGGAAGCCACATGATCCACTCCTACAAGACGCGCTTTACTCTCGATCTGGTAAACGGTCAGGCTATGTACAGTAATGTTTTCGGCTACATCGGTACGACTATTTTCGCATTCAGTGATATTCTCGGCGATCACCGCATATTTCTCGGTACTGAACTTGTTGTCAACTTGGAGAACAGTGATTACTTCGCCCAGTATGATTATCTGAAGCATCGAACTGATTTCTCATTCTCCCTTTTCCATACGGCGAATTTCTTTGGTCCCCAGTGGAATTACGTCAGACTGCGGTACTATAATCTCGATTTTGCCATGTCCCGACCGTTCAGCAAGTTTCAGCGCGCCGAGTTTGGGATCACGAACAACTTTGTTAATCTGAAACAGTTCCAACTGGTGAACTACAGCGATTACATCGTCTCGGCGGATGAGAGCCTCAATCTTCTTAGCTATCGCGCTGGCTGGATATTTGATAACAGCGCATGGGGCTATACAGGCCCCGCTGATGGCTGGCGCATGAACCTTCAGTTCGTTCAGAGCTTGCCTTTCATCGGGAATAAACTCGATTTCAAAACGGTCTTGTATGATGGGCGACGTTACTTCCGCCTGTCTCAGCTCTACAGCTTTGCTCTAAGATTCATGGGTGGCTTCAGTTTTGGGAGCAACCCGCAGAAGTTCTTCTTGGGAGGGACGGAAAACTGGATCCTGGGCCGCGGTGAAACTGATGGAATCAAAGATGAAGACAGGTTCAACAGGGAAGATTCAAATATCTTTGACAGCGAAGGAGATGATTATCTTAAGGATATTTATTTCTCTATCTTTGTGCTTCCGGTACGGGGTGCCCGTCTTATCGAGAAGTACGGCTCAAAAGTCTTTCTCACCAATTTCGAATTCCGCTTTCCCTTCGTCAACTACCTCGCGCTGGGATTTCCGTTAAAAATAATCTTCGGCAATATTCAAGGTGTACTTTTTGTGGACGCCGGCGCTTCTTGGAATGACAAACTCCAGTTCACGAAGACAAATCCGGTAACGGGCGTAAAGAAGTTCGACGATTTCATTATGGGCTATGGGATGGGTATCCGGCTGAATATCGGTTTTACGATTTTGCGTCTGGATACGGCGTGGGACTACACGCCTCGAGGCTCTTCACGTCCTCAGTACTATCTGTCGCTGGGAACTGATTTCTAGGCTAAGAGAAGCTGAATAGGTGAGGACGACCTCTATGGCTTTATCCGATGCCGAGTCATCCTGTCTATTCCACGATCGAGACTGTAGATCTTTCGATTTTCGCCAGATTCGGCAAGGGCAGCCAGATGCGCATCTACCACATCGCCGCCAGATGTCCAGCGTGAGCAGTATAATGGGCTTGTGTCGGGCATAGAATCCGGGACAGCGCAGTAGCTTTTCCACGATAGCGATTATCTTTTCTCTGCCTATTTTGTAGAAACTCCTCATCACAAAGATAACTTGGAAGAAAACTATGATTAAACACTCTACTAGTTCCGCGTCCTTCTTAAGCCTTTCGAATAGTTCGCGGATACCAGGGTAGTCAGTGATTTCACCGAGCAGGTATCGGAGGATCACATTAGTATCAATCAGATTCACTGGACGCCAGCCCCTCTTCCAAAGCATAAGCTATCTGTTCTTCCGTTGGGAGCCCGTACTTGGCGAATTCCTCGCTCTCCCCGCTCGGCGCCTCGTTGATGGAGGCCTTAGCCTTAGTCTCAGCCTCAGCGAAATTCCCTTGATTTTCCTGAACTCCATCGTCAACTTCGATTCCTGTCGTTATGGCTAAATATTCAACAAAAACTGTTTTCCTTTGCGCCGAATGTGGCGAAGATTTTCCCAAGTGGCACGGTAAGTGCCCCGCCTGCAACGAATGGGGAACACTGAAGGAGTACACTGTCCCCAAGGACGGAAGGCCAAAGGAGACACGTGAGGCGAGAGGATTCACCCCGCTGAGCGACATCATCTTTGACGAAGCATGTCGAACGCTGTCAGGTATTCCCGAGTTGGACAGAGTTTTGGGCGGCGGCTTCCTTTCCGGCTCCATGATCCTCTTGGGGGGAACGCCCGGCATCGGAAAATCGACCCTTGCGCTTCAGGCGGTTGCCTCGCTCGGTGCGCCCGTCCTCTATGTATCGGCGGAGGAGAACGAGGAACAGATTGCGCTTCGTGCAAGGCGGCTGGAGATAGGCTCGGCGAACCTTTCTCTCTCTGGGGAGAACAGGTGGGAGGCGATGCGGGAACAGCTCTTTTTTCTCAAGGCGAAGTTCTTCGTCATTGACTCCATTCAGACGATCTACGCTGAAGGGAGCGAGAGCTTGCCGGGCGCCATCGGGCAGGTGCGTGAATGCGGGCAGAAGGTGCTGGAATTGTGCAAGTCCCATGGCGTTACCGCTATCGTCATCGGACACGTGACGAAAGAGGGGATCATCGCCGGCCCGCGCATGCTGGAGCATATGGCAGATACCGTCCTCTATCTGGAGGGCGACTCTCACCACGACTATCGGATTCTGAGGGCGGTGAAAAATCGATTCGGTCCTACCAACGAGGTGGGTGTCTTCGAAATGTCTTCTGAAGGACTCTTGGAGGTGAAGAATCCATCGCATCTCTTTCTTTCCGAAAGGAAAGAAGGTATCACAGGATCCGCCGTCTTCCCGAGCATGGAAGGGAGCCGTCCGATTCTGGTTGAGGTGCAGGCGCTGGTCTCCAACGCCAACTTCGGCACGCCGCAGCGCAATGTTACCGGGTTCGACATCCGGCGGCTTTCGATGCTGCTGGCTGTACTGGAGAAGCGGCTCGGCTTTCTCGTGGGGACAAAAGACGTGTTCGTCAACTGTGTGGGAGGGATGCGTATCGATGAGCCCGCCGCCGATCTGGCGGTCATTGCTGCCATCGCCTCCAGCCTGAAGGATGAACCACTCCCGGCCAATGGGGTACTCATCGGAGAGATCGGCCTGGCCGGTGAACTCCGATCAATCTCCCATCTGGACAAGCGAATTCAGGAAGCGAGACAGTTAGGTTTCAAGACTGTTTTAGCGCCAATGTCCAGTGTGAACAAGAGCGGTAAAAGAGCCTCCAAGATTGTTATCCACGGCGTACGGTCGGTGGATGAAGCTTTTACTCATCTCTTCAAGTGAGCTTGTTGAGTCACGCAGACTTTTCTCTTGCCCCGCGATGCCATGAGTTTCTCCCTAGAGATTTCGGATAAGATAACTTCTGCCCGCACGGGCATTCTGACCACCGGACGCGGTCAGATCGAGACCCCTGTGTTCATGCCTATCGGCACATACGGTGCTGTGAAGACGCTCTCTCCCGCTGAACTCAAGACTGCTGGTGCGTCCGTTATCCTCGGCAACACTTATCACCTCTATCTCAGACCGGGACTGGAGGTCATTAGAGCTGCCAGCGGACTTCACGATTTCATGGCGTGGGACGGGCCGATCCTGACCGACAGCGGCGGATTTCAGGTGTTCTCGCTTGCTAAACTGAGGAGAATCTCCTGTGAGGGGGTTGTCTTCACTTCAGGGCTGGACGGCAGCGAGCACGAAATGACGCCCGAGCGAGCTATGGAAATCCAATTGATTCTCGGCAGCGATATCATGATGGCGTTTGACGAATGCCCTCCCGGCGATGCTTCGGTGAGCGAGGTAGAAAAGGCGGTGGAGAGGACATCCCGGTGGGCCGAACAGTGCGCCAGATTCCTGAAGGGAGATGAACACTTCGATCCTGAAAGACGCCATTTCTTCCCAATCATACAGGGAGGTGTAAATGAAAGTCTGCGGAAGCGCAGCACGGAAGAGCTGATCCCTTTCGTGAAGTCTGGTGTGGCGGTAGGGGGACTGGCTGTGGGAGAGGAGAAGGAAGCCATGTTCGACACTCTCGGCCTGATGGATGGACTTCTCCCTGAGGACAAGGCACGATATCTTATGGGTGTCGGCAAGCCGGCTGATCTTGTCCGCGCCGTAGCGAGCGGCATGGATATGTTCGATTGTGTAATCCCCACACGCAACGCGAGAAACGGGCAGACCTTCACTTGGAACGGGCGCATAAATCTTCGCAACCAGAGGTTCAAGGAAGATCTCGCACCACTGGATGAATCGTGCACCTGCTATGCCTGTCACACCTTCAGCCGTGCTTATCTGCACCACCTGTTCAATCTTAACGAAATGCTGGGGCTGCGTATGGCGACGCTTCACAATATTACATTTTATCTAGCGCTCATGGAGAAAATCCGAGCGGAGATTCGGGCCAGCACATTTGATAGCTGGAGCCGTGATTTTATGGAAAGATATGGAGGTGCATCGTGACAGAAGTTGTGGTGACGCATGTGGACAGTTATGTTTACCGCTGGGATGAAAGCGATCTGAAATACCTTTTGCTGAAACGGCATGAGGCGAAGATTTACGGCCATCTCTGGCAGGGGGTGGCGGGTCAGTTAGAAGATGGCGAGACGGCAGTTGAAACTGTCATCCGGGAGTTGAAGGAGGAGACAGGTTTGGAGCCCGCCAAACTGTTCGTGGTGGATCATGTCAGCTCCTTCTACCAAAGCTACAAGGATCGCATGCATCTGGTGCCTGTCTTCGGCGTTGAAGTCGATTCGGAGGAGGTGATTCTATCAGAGGAACACACGGAATACCAGTGGGTAAACTTCCAGTCCGTACTGGAACTGTTGACGTGGAGCAAGCAGAAGGAAGCCATCTCAGCTTTGAATGGCATGCTTCTTTCCGGGGACGACCGGCTGAAGTGGTCGGCGGTAAAGATCGATGAGTAAGCCGGGGCGATGTAATGTGGATTGCGGAATGTGGAATTCAGAATACCTCTCTGCTGGTATTGCGAGGCATAAGTGCGGAACCACGGCTGTCCAAGACACTACGAAATGTTTGCGATCTCTAGTTGGTTCTCATGGCCATTTGACAGATTGAACTGTGAACTGCAAAAGGATCCCCCTCACCTTGAATCCTCTCCCACCAAGGGAGAGGATTTCTTAGTTGATCGGATTGCGATAAAACATGCTGCGATGACATTCTTTGAGAACCGGAGATTCAAGGAGTTGGCATTTAACCTTCTCCCCCTTGAGGGGGGAGAACAACAAGAGGGGGTGGCAGTTGGGAGAAATCGCGCATCAAGATCGATATCCAAGGTCAGCTTTTGAATTCAAAGTCAGTTAACCAAATGTTGCCGGGAAATTATTTAAGCAAAAGTCGTCTTGGACAAACGAGGCGCAGAGCGCGGATTTCGGATCACTGAATGAATTCATCACTCGTAATGAAATACTGATGCAAGTGAAGCGAAGCGGTAACCAGTAACCAGCTACTCATCCATCGTATCCCGCCGATTTCAATCGGGGGGAGGAAATGGATCCCTAATAGGTACGGCATGGACAAGGCAAAACGTTATAACAATATCAGACTTGCCCTCGATTTGGGGGGCACACTTTTGGGATGGCTCTTTATGTTCGCAATCGTTCTACTCGGATTTTCGAGCTGGGTGGAAGTGATAGCGTTTTCAGTTGTATCTTCGCCTTATCTTGCCTTTCTTACTTTTGCCGTAATCATCGGCACTGTCGAGACTACACTGTTTTTTCCTCTTTCCTTCTATGGCGGCTACATCCTTGAGCACAAATACGGGCTGTCCAATCATACGTTTCGCTCCTATTTCTGGGAAAAGTTCAAGGCGTTCGGCGTGGGACTTGTCATCGGCCTTCCCGTTCTCCTCGTCTTCTACTATCTTCTCAGAACGTTCCCCGAGATTTGGTGGCTGTATGTGGGCGTTTTCATGTTCCTGGTTTCGATAGTACTGGGAAGACTTGCACCCACGTTGATCTTCCCTCTTTTTTATAAGTTCAAACCGATTGAGGATGAGACACTCGCTGCCATGATACGGGAGAGATGTGGAGACGCAGGAATGAAAGTGGAAGGTATCTTCCAGTTCGACATGAGCAAGACGACGAAAAAAGCCAACGCCGCCTTTGCGGGTATCGGAAGATCGAAGCGGGTAATCTTGGGTGATACTCTGCTTGAGGAGTTCGATCACGATGAGATCGATGCCGTCCTCGCTCATGAACTCGGTCATTTCGAGATGAAACATCTGTGGAAGATGATGGCTGTCGGCACTGTCTTCACCTTTGTTGGACTTTACCTCGTGTCCGTCGCTTACTCGTTTTGGATAGAGAAGCTGGGGTTTGAGGACATCACTCAACTGGCAGCCCTGCCGCTTCTTACACTTCTGTTCGGAATCTACGGTTTTATGAGCGGTCCTTTGCAGAATGCCATCAGTCGCCGCCATGAAAGGCAGGCGGACCGGTTCTCAGTAGAAATGAGGCGGGACAGCTCAGCGATGGTCAGGGCTCTGGAGAAATTGGCCGATCAGAACTTAGCCGACCGGAATCCCCATCCGGTGGTGGAATTGTTGTTCCACAGCCACCCTTCCATCGAAAAACGCATTGCACATCTTCGGGCTTATCCGCTAAAGATTTAGCGGGTTTGTTCAGGTGATGAGGATGAAGAATCTCTTGTCATCCGGCAGAAGTTCGTAGAACCCTCTCTCTTCCGTCTTCAGCCAGCCGAATCTGAAGGCTTCGTCGGTACCCGCTTCGTCGTTCAGATACCCCTTCATGACGCTGTGACCTCTAATGGCGAGCCAGCCTGTTTTTCCCCGCGGCAATTCGTTGCCATCTTCGTCCATGGCAGTTATCTCCACCGGCTGAAGCGGAAGACCCAACGGCAGTCCGTCTTCTTCCGAAAACAATCC
>DCAL01000057.1:25296-27436 GCA_002311975.1 Fidelibacterota bacterium UBA1134
GTCTGATGGAAATTGCGAGAGAGGTAAAAGCGTGCCGAAGCCGGTGATCTCCGGTAGTGAAAGTCCCGTGATGACGGGGATTCCAGTTTTCTCATAGTGCTGTTTCACTATTTTCGAGCTAAGGCCTGTGTGGGGCGCTATCAAATAGTCAGGATTGTGGCACTCATCAAGAATGCTCTCTGATCTCCGCACATCAGCAAACAGGCAGACTGCCTCCTCTTCCCGCATTGCTCGAAGCAAGTTCACACTTTCGCCGTGAGTGCTGAGTATCAGAGGAGAGCCCGCGTACAGTGCGGTCATGATACAGCCGGCCAGGGCCGAAATGTCGTGAAGCGGGAGGCAACATGCCACCGCCTGATCATCTGGGAGATTGAGAGAGTTGGTGACGGCCATGGCGTTCACCAGAAGGTTGTAGTGGGAAAAGACGACACTTCGTACCGCTCCGTTGGTGTTGGTTGTCGGATAGATGAGGCTGTCATCGGACAACTTTGATTTTACCCCGATCTGAAATTCTTTGCTTTGACCGGTGATGGCGTCAGTCAGGTTGCCCGGTTCCGGGAATAGCATGTCGGCATCCGGCAGCTCTTGCGCAACGGATACGTGCGGTGCGTCTGATGTTGCGGGCAGAACTGCCACTGCCCCGATCATCCATGCGGAAAACAGTTGGGTCAGAATGTCCAGATTGTCGGCCAACGGGATTAGAATATGCCGCCCAAAATCGCCTCCCTCAGATTCGAGGAAGTTGGCGGTCTGACACACTCTGGCACAGAATTGACTGTAGGACAGCTCTGCTGTGCTGCCATCCTCATCGGTCAAACTGATGAATCGCCTGTCCCCATATCGTCTCAACTGAGAGTCCAGAAGGGAGCGGATGCTGGGGTAGGGAATCATGATCTCCGAAAAGGGGATTCCCTTGACGCGGTGCACGAGGAAACGGTTATCTTTGGAGGATGCGTCGAGATTCAATCTTTTTCACGGTCGGAAGCGAGGGGCGTTGAGCTGTCAGGTTTGACTTGACGGACAATCTTGAGTGTATCAGTGATGCGGGTGTACCAATTGCCGGCGAGTCTGCCCAAGGGCCGAAGTTCATCCAAAAGGATGCGACCGTCTGAGTAGACCTCGTCGTTGATATGGAACAGCACAATAGTGCCGATGACAACAAATCCGCTCCCCGGACCGTCCCCGCCTATCTTAACGATCTGATTCAGTTTGCACTCAAAGCTGACTTTCGATTCGCCAACTCGCGGGGGTGAAACTTTCTGACTGGGAACAGCCTTGAGACTGGAAATCTTGAATTCATCAACTTCAGGTTCGTAATCCGTAGAGCAGGCTACCATCTGGTCAGCAATATCCTCGGACACGATGTTGACCACGAATTGTTCGGTGGCGCGGATGTTATTAAGGGTGTCTTTGCTTATTCCGTCATAACCCCTTCGGCCGGGCGCGAACATGATGGTGGGAGGATTGGAGCATACGCCGTTAAAGTACGAAAAAGGAGCCAAGTTTGGGACGCCGTCCTTTGAGATACTGGAGATAAAAGCGATGGGCCGGGGCACGATTGAGCCAACCATGATCTTGTGAATGTCACCGAAGAAGTGATCTTTGGGGTCGATTATCATATTTTCAGTCAGTGATGCGGAATACTGGTACCTGATGAACTCAGAAGACTAAAGCCACGAGTATGGATAATCGCGGTCATCGATATCTCGGCATGTATCAGCTACCATTAGGCGTTTAAATGTATCGATCATCTTCAATGGGCTTGCCCGGCGTATACGGGGCCAACTCTTTGATATTCTTGGGAACCAGCGGCATGCTATAATTTACGGCAGGATTCGTCTATTGCAATGTCAGCCGGAAGACTCTTGAGGCGGGCAATATCTTCTACAGATTAAAGCAGACCACCTTGGGTTCCGTCATCTCTTGCAGCGCGAACTTGATTCCTTCCCGGCCGCGTCACTCACCGTCAAGTAACATTTTTATTTCCTGTCTCCCTAATCTTTCTTAAAATTCCGTCCGCTTTTGTGGACAGAATAACTGATTGATCTGAAGAATAATAGCAGTTGGTTCGTTATGCGTAAAGAATTGAGTTTTGTGAACCTATTTAATCATGAGAGCTGGAATCAAGTCGTAAGTGCAA
>DCAL01000018.1:0-197 GCA_002311975.1 Fidelibacterota bacterium UBA1134
TATCTCTCTAATGAATTTTTTTCTGTATCCGCCCGTGGATTTTAACGTTTTGCCGATCTTCCTGTGCGTATCAGGCTCAAGCGTCTTCAACACAAGATCATCCAGTTCGCTCTTGACAGCAAACATACCGAGGCGGTGAGCTAAAGGTGAATAGACGTCTCTTGTCTCCACTGCGATTCGTCTCTGCTTGATCAGGG
>DCAL01000018.1:397-4771 GCA_002311975.1 Fidelibacterota bacterium UBA1134
TTTTCTGCCTGTTTCTCTTTGCGGCTGCTGAACTTGACGTCGCCAAGTTTGGTTACTCCATCCACCAAGTCACCAACTTCCTGACCAAATTCCTCCACGATATCTTCATAGCTCGCATCCGTATCCTCGAGGCAATCGTGCAGGATTCCTCCCATGACCGTGGCGTGATCCATATGCCATTCAGCAAGTGAATGAGCCACTGAATAGCAGTGTTCGAAAAAGGGTCTGCCGGACTGTCTTAACTGGCCGGTATGTCTCTCTTTGCTGAACTGGTAGGCGTGCCAGAGCTGATCAGCGCCCTCTTTCTCCGGTGCCTTGCTGTTCCGGTTCAGGAGGTCAACCAGATCGAGGAATTCTTTGGGATAGGAACCGGTGACTATGGGGATTAAATCGGCGATCTTCACTAAAAAGGTACTTCTGCGCCCCCTTCTTCAAAGATGGTGGCACTCTCAAACTTAGCATAGCGATCAATGAAAATAGTCTCCACGGTACCCGTTGGACCGTTGCGCTGTTTCGCCAGGAGGATTTGAGCTTTGCGACGATCCTCTTCATCTCGAGTGTACATCCATTGCCGATAGAGAAACATGACAACATCCGCATCCTGTTCAATGGCGCCGCTTTCGCGGAGATCTGAAAGTTGCGGCCGGTGATCGCTGCGGCTTTCTGGCGCTCGCGACAGCTGGGATAAGGCAATGATAGGAACGGCGATCTCTTTGGCGAGCGACTTAAGGGAGCGGGAAATGGTAGAAATCTCCTGTTGCCGGCTCTCAGCGCCGTACGGGCCGCTCATCAGCTGAAGATAGTCGATGATGATCAGTTTCACATCTTTCTCAGCCTTCAAGCGGCGTGATTTCGCCCGTACTTCTGTTATCCCTATGGCCGGAGTATCATCAAGATAGATGGGCGCCTCCGCCAGCGTTCCGACAGAGAGAGAAAGATTTTTCCACTGCTGCTTGGGGAGCTTCCCTGTCCGCACAAGATGACTGTCCACGCGAGCTTCCGCACACAGAAGCCTCAGGGCAAGCTGATTGTTGGACATCTCAAGACTGAAAATGCCCACTGGGATGCCATGGTCTACTGCAGCATTCCTGCCTATGGTCAGCGCCAGAGAGGTCTTCCCCATCCCCGGACGTCCCGCCACAACGATTAGCTCAGAATCCTGAAATCCTGATGTCATTTCATCCAGATCCACGAGACCTGAAGGAATGCCCGTCACTGATCCGGGTTTCTGGTGGATACGATCAAGTTCTTCAAACGCTTGCTGAAGGACAGGATTCAACTGCTCAAATCCGCCTCGCAAACGGTTCTGAGAAATGGCAAATATCTTCTGTTCGGCTGTGTCCAGCAACTCCTCAATATTTTCTCGATCGTTGTAAGCGCGCTGTGAAAGTTCGGCAGCCGCATCTATTAGACTGCGGAGGCTCGCTTTCTCAAGAACGATTTTAGCGTAATGATCAATGTTTGCCGTGGTTGGTACACTTTCTGAAAGCCCGGTGATATAATAGGCGCCCCCGACTGCATCCAAGTTTTTGCCTTTCTTCAGATTATCAACAACCGAGACGGCATCAACAGGATCGCCGGCATTGAACAGATCAAGCATACACCTGAATATCTTCCCGTGAGCTTCCTTATAAAAACTATCCGGCGTTAGAATTTCCATGGCTCGGCTTACGGCCTCCTTGGAGGAAAGCATGGCACCAAGAACCGCCTGTTCAGCCTCTATCGCCTGCGGTGGTACTCGAAGCTCCAGTTCAGATGTCTCCCTCGCCATGATCAGTCCTGCATGATTTTCTGTATCCACTGGAAATCTTCCCAGGCCGGACGTTTGTAAGTCGGATTTCGAAGCAGCGCCGCGGGATGATAGGTGACCACTACATCATATCCGTTCCAGTTCCAGATCTTCGACCGCAACTGAGCCAGTGATGTTTTCACAGAGAGCAGTGAATGTGCCGCGGTGGCACCCAGGGCTACGATCAGTTTTGGATTAATGATACTCAACTGTTGCTCAAGATAAGGCATACATGTCTCAATCTCATCGGCGGAGGGGGTCCGGTTGTCGGGCGGACGGCATTTGAGAACATTGCAGATGTAAACCTGATCACGGGTCAGATGGATAGCTGCCAGAATCTTGTCCAGCAACTTGCCGGCCCTGCCAACAAACGGTTCACCCTTCAGATCCTCCTCCCGTCCCGGCGCCTCTCCTACAAAGACAAGATCTGAATGAGGGTCACCTACACCGAAGACAAATTCTGTCCGTGTCCCTCCCAGTGCGCACCGCTGACACTGATTGATCGCAAGTTCAAATCCGCCCAGCGACTCATATGTCTCGAGAGAATCAGCCGACAAACTGTGAGCGGAATACACTCTATCACCATACATCTCCCGCATCTGTGTTAGATACCGACACACCAGATCAACAGTTAAGACATTAAGATTCAGACTCTTCTTCCTCATCGAGTTCAGGGTACTTCCATTCAAGTTCATCATTGAGAAACTCCTCCACCGCGACTGTGGTGGCCTTTTCCTGTTCCTCATAGTTCTCTGACACCTGAGGTTCTCCAAGCAGAGGCAGCTCTTCTTCGTAAACTTCCATCTTTTCCTCCGCCGCCCGATCGTCAACAATCTGACGCGCACGCTTCGCCATCACAAGCGTTGCTTCGTACATGTCTTCAGTTCTTTCTTCAATTTCTCTGAACGGGATTGTCTTAATTGCCATTCTTCGTTCCTCCATTTTCTCGATCCTGTAATCTATCCAGAATCGTGCTTACTGTTTCGGTAATGTCATCGTTCACTACAGAAAAATCATACTGATCCTCGAATGCCATCTCCATCTTCATCCTTTCGAGTCTCTTGGTAATCCTTGCCTCAGAATCTGCTCCTCTTGTTCTGAGCCTTTTCTTGAGTACTTCCTTACTGGGCGGCCTGACAAAGATTGTGGTCGCATGTCCGGGATAGGCTTCCTTAATAGCCACTCCCCCTTTCACATCAACCTCCAGCAGAAGAACATCGCCGTTGGCAATTGCTTTCTCTACATTGTTGCGTACTGTACCGTACATGTAGCCGTGAACTTCCTCAAACTCTACCAGATCACCCGCCTTCACCATCTGATCAAATTCTTCCTGCGAAGCAAACTGATAGTCAAATCCATCTTTCTCATACTCTCTTTTCGGGCGTGTGGTGCACGATACGGAGAAAATCCAATTGGGTCTCTCTTTCTGCAGTTCGCGACAGATGGTTGTTTTTCCTGCACCTGACGGCGCCGAGATTACTACGAGACTGCCGTTCATAGGACATTCTGTACCTGCTCTTTGATCTGCTCCGCCTTCTCCTTCATATCAATGACACGCCGGGTGATTTCGATCTCACTCGTCTTAGCTCCTATTGTGTTGATCTCCCTGTTGATCTCCTGCAGAAGAAAGTTCATCCTCTTTCCAGCGGATCCATCAGTCTCTACAAGCTCTTTCAACTGAACAAGATGGCTATCCAGACGAACGCACTCTTCAGAGACATCAGCTTTCTCCGCAAGAACGACTGCCTCCTGAAGCAGGCGTGAATCGTCGAGTTCAATATCCTGAACCAACTCCGAAAGTCTGGTTTTGTATCCCTCTTTCACTTTCTCTATCGACTGCTGCGCGAGAGACTTGATCTCATCCAGAGTACTGATCAGCAGGCCGACCCTTTTCTTCATATCGCGCGTCAGAATCTCCCCCTCCGAAACTCTCATCGCTACCAATATTCCGAGAGCCTCCCTCACACTCTTCATGACTNNGGACTGTATCTTTATCGATCTGATCAGCCGGCTCAGTTGTGATCAGTTCTTTCAGGTCAATAATTTTCTCCAAGTCAATCCTGCATTCATATTCCTTCTCGATAATGTCGAGGATTGAAGCATATTGCTCAAACCGCCGGCGATCAAAACTAATGCTGCCGTTGCTGGATGCTTCTGCCTCTTCCAGATTAACAGTCACTGTCACCCACCCCCGAATGCATACATCCTGCACGGTGCGGCGGATTTCATCCTGGAGGTAGTTCAGCTCCTTTGGTAAACTGGCCTTGAAATCCAGAAAACGGCTGTTCACCGCCCTCACTTCTGTTGCTAAGACTGTGCTTCCGATGGTAACTGAAGCGGAACCGAACCCTGTCATACTCTTAATCATGCGGATAGTCCTGAATAAAGCTAATAAAATTAGCAGTGGAATTTGTTCTACACAAGATCAAACGCCACATATAACATTCAGATAATTAAGAAGTTATCCACATTCAATTCGCACTTCTCTCTCTCAGGGAATCTATGTATCCGAGTCTTACATTCAAAGACAGATAGTGACTGGTGCCAAGGATACTGCCGAGAGGGGACGGAGTGAAGGCGTAATA
>DCAL01000018.1:4824-4961 GCA_002311975.1 Fidelibacterota bacterium UBA1134
AGGGGACGGAGTGAAGGCGTAATCGAGACGGCCAAAAGGAAGACCGAGTCCCAAGCCGATAGAGTATCGTGAAACAGGATTCCTTCCCACTCTGAGATGAAAACTGTCCTTATAGTCGATTTCAACGCCGGCTCTCA
>DCAL01000063.1:0-468 GCA_002311975.1 Fidelibacterota bacterium UBA1134
GTTGTAACGGAAATTGTTGAGTAAGGAGAACTAAGTTGGCTACACAGTCCATACGGATCAGGCTTAAGGCATACGATCATAATCTCCTCGATAAATCGACTAAGAAGATCGTAATGACGGTGAAATCTACGGGCGCTGTCGTGTCAGGACCTATCCCTCTGCCGACGAAACGCACCATCTATACAGTGCTTCGCTCTCCGCACGTCAATAAGAAGTCCCGTGAACAGTTTCAGACGAAGATTCACAAACGTCTCATCGAGATTCTGAATGCTTCTCCCAAGACTGTGGATGCACTGATGAAACTCGATCTTTCAGCCGGTGTTGATATTGAGATAAAGGCATAGTGATGGCAGGTCTTATCGGAAAAAAAATTGGGATGACCCAACTATTCGACAACAATGGACAGAGCATTCCTGTAACCGTTATCGAGGCTGGTCCGTGCGTGGTTACACAGGTAAGGACTGAGGA
>DCAL01000063.1:516-843 GCA_002311975.1 Fidelibacterota bacterium UBA1134
TCGGACGGCTATGCCGCTGTTCAGCTTGGCTTCGAAGACGAAAAGGAGGCTAAAACGAAACGACCCCAAATGGGACATTTTAAGAAGGCCGGTGTATCGCCTAAACGTCACCTGATTGAATTTTCTATTGATCGTGGGCGCAATCCCAAAACAGGCGATGAATATAGTGTAAGGATATTCAAGGAAGGCGACCGCGTTCAAATTAGAGGCGTCTCGAAGGGTAAAGGATTCACAGGTGTTGTGAAACGGTACGGGTTTCGCGGCGGTCCCAAAACGCACGGGCAGTCGAATCGTCTGCGGGCTCCCGGTTCGATCGGGCAGGCGTCG
>DCAL01000063.1:884-8071 GCA_002311975.1 Fidelibacterota bacterium UBA1134
AGGCGTCGGATCCTTCGCGTGTCTGGCCCGGAACAAAGATGCCCGGCCGCCAAGGGAACAAAACTACTCCGGTAGACAACCTTGAAGTGGTCAAGGTGGATAGTGATAACAACAACCTTTTTATTAAAGGTGCGGTTCCCGGTGGTCGAAATGGAATTGTTGTAGTAACTAAATAAGATGAATATTCCTGTCTATAACGCAAAAGGTGAAAAGACGTCTAGGGTCAAAGTGGATGACTCGGTATTCAAGATTGAGCCGAACGAAGATGTTGTTTATCGTGCGGTATTGGCCGAGATGACCAATTCCCGACAGGGAACTCACTCCACGAAGACACGCTCAGAAGTACGCGGCGGCGGGCGCAAGCCATGGCGGCAGAAGGGAAGCGGTAAAGCGCGTGCAGGAACCATCCGATCTCCCATCTGGCGCGGCGGCGGAGTGGTTTTTGGGCCGAAGCCTCGTGATTATAAGAATAGACTTCCCAAGAGGATGAAACAACTTGCCCGGAGGAGTGCTCTCTCTCAAAGGGTTAAGGAGCAAGCTGTCTATGTAATCGATGAAATGATAATTGGTGATCCGAAGACCAAAGATTTCCGAAAGCTGTTGCAAGGTCTCGGAATAGATGAGAAGAAGGTTACTGTACTTGTGGGAGAGATGGAAACAAATCTTTCTCTTTCGGCTAGGAATATGCCAAACGTTTTTCTGATTCCAGCCGCCGATGCGTCCACCTATGACCTCCTGGACTGCGAAGCGGTTCTATTCGACAAAGCCGGTATCAAGAAACTGAGTGATCAGCTGGCGGTCAACTGAAATGAGCGCTGAAAGTCAAATCATTGTGAGCCCCATATTGACTGAGAAGATGAGTCATCTTGAGGAGAGCCAGAACAAATATGCGTTCAGAGTAAGTCGTGACGCCAACAAGATTAGCATAAAGAGAGCCGTTGAGAAAAAATTCAACGTAAAAGTTTCCGCTGTGAGAACACAAATTATTAAGGGAAAGCGGAAAGAAATGACCGTTCGCAGCGGCGGTCATACTATCCGAACCAGAGGAAAGCGCTCAGACTGGAAGAAGGCGATCATCACCCTTCATGAAGGGTTCTCCATCGATCTTTACGGTATGGGAGCGGAGAGTTGATAGATGCCTGTTAAGAAAACGAAACCAGTAACGCCCGGACAGAGATTCAAGTCTGTCTCAACTTTTGAGGAAGTTACACGCTCGAAACCCGAGAAGAGTCTTGTCAGGCCGATCAAGAAGAGCGGCGGAAGAAATAACGCCGGTCGTATCACAGCACGCCGAAGAGGTGGCGGACACAAGAGGCGTTATAGAGTAATAGACTTCAAGCGGGACAAATTTGACATCCCCGCAAAGGTAGCAACGATTGAATACGATCCCAATCGTTCCGGCAGGATTGCACTGCTCCACTATGCTGATGGTGAGAAGCGCTACATCGTTGCGCCTTACGGTCTGAAAGTTGGTGATTCCATCATCTCGTCAAGGGAGAGAGCTCCCCTGAGAATCGGAAACAGTCTGCCGCTGAAAGCTATTGCGTCTGGACTTATGGTGCACAACGTTGAACTTGTTGCCGGAAAAGGAGGGCAGTTAGTGAGGAGTGCGGGTACGGGCGCTCAGATCATGGCGAAGGATAGCGGGATGGTTACGCTGAAACTTCCTTCCGGTGAATTCAGGATGTTACATGATGTTTGCATGGCAACAATTGGAGAAGTGGGGAACAAAAGTCACGAGACTATTAGAATCGGCAAGGCCGGAAGAAACCGCTGGCTGGGGAAACGTCCGAAGGTGAGGGGTGTGGCTATGAATCCCGTTGACCATCCTATGGGCGGAGGTGAAGGAAAATCTTCGGGCGGTCGTCATCCTACGACACCGTGGGGCAAGCCGACCAAAGGCTACAAAACGCGCAAGAAGAACAAGTCCTCAGATAGATACATTGTGAAGAGGAGAAAGTAGTTATGGCTCGCTCCATTAAGAAAGGTCCCTACGTAGACGAAAAACTCCTCAAAAAAATTAAAGAGATGAGCAAGGGAAAAAAAAAGAAGGTTATCAGGACTTGGGCCCGAAACAGTCTGATCACGCCTGAATTTGTGGGACATACGCTGGCCGTTCATAATGGCAATCGGTTCATTCCGATTTTCATCTCGGAAAACATGGTGGGTCACCGACTCGGTGAGTTTGCTCCCACGCGACTCTTCAGAGTTCATTCAGGAGATAGGAAGAAGTAACGGATGGAATCGAAAGCAAAAGCCCGTTTTGTTCGTCAATCTCCTAGAAAAGTGCGCCGAATGCTCGAGACGGTGAGAGGCAAAAATGTGGACTGGGCCCTGAATAATCTGCATTTCTCTCCTCAGAAGGCATCGGTAGTCATAGAGAAAACGGTCCGATCAGCAGTCTCAAATTTTCTTCAGACAGAAGAAGGAAAGAAAGCAGATCTGGATGATCTGGTAATTAAGGAAGCTTTTGTAGATCCGGCGCCTTCGATGAAGCGGTTTCGTCCGGCTTCGATGGGGCGGGCGTCACGGCTGATTAAAAGGTCGAGTCATCTTACCATTGTTCTGAGTACAAAAAAATCGTAAAGGAGAAAAGTGGGACAGAAAACGCATCCAACAGGTTTCAGGCTTGGCATTAACAAGCCGTGGTCTTCAAACTGGTTTGCCGGCAAGGATTTCGCGAAGTTCCTGGAAGAGGACTTCAGGTTGCGGGGATATATTGAAAAGCGGTTGCCAAATGCCGGAATTTCGAGAGTTGATATTAGTCGGACGTCGAAAAGGCTGGCGGTGACAGTCTATACTTCCCGGCCGGGGATTGTCATCGGCAAGGGGGGTGAACAGGTAGACAAACTGAAAGAAGAAATCAAAACGTTGACAGGTAATGAGACGCAGGTAAATGTATCAGAAATCAAGAGGCCGGAGATGAATGCCAGACTGGTAGGTGAAAATATCGCCCAGCAGTTGGTGAGAAAGATAAATTACCGGCGAGCCGTCAAGAAGGCTCTTCAGTCTACCATGAGAATGGGGGCAGACGGTATCCGGATCCGGGTTGCCGGCAGACTGGGCGGTTCCGAAATCGCCCGTAATGAGACATTTCATCAGGGGAGTGTTCCTCTTCAGACTCTTCGTGCGGATATCGATTTTGCGGTGACGGAAGCTCGTACTACTTACGGAATAATTGGAGTCAAGGTGTGGATATGTAATGGGGAAATTGCTACCTGATGTTGGAGCCACGCAAAGTTAAATGGCGTAAGGTGCATCGCGGAAACAGGCGGGGACTTGCCCAGCGAGGCAGCCACGTTGCTTTCGGGAACTATGGACTCAAGGCTCTGGAGCCGGGCTGGATTACGGCTCGGCAGCTAGAGGCGGCCCGTGTTGCGATTGTGAGGAAAATCCGGAAGCACGGAAGAATGTGGATCAGAATTTTTCCTGACAAATCTGTCACCCAGAAGCCGCTTGAAGTGCGTATGGGAAAAGGAAAGGGTGCCCCCGATCATTGGGTTGCCGTTGTGAAACCGGGCAGAATTCTTTTCGAAGTGGGAGGCGTGGACAAGGAACTTGCGGCAGAGGCGTTTCGCTTGGCAGGATTCAAACTCCCTGTGAAAACTAGATTGGCTGAACGCCGTGAAGCGACGACTTAGAAACAATCGAAGGTAGAAGAAGTGAGGCGTGAAGAATTGAGAGAAATGACTACGCGGGAGCTTGAATCGAGGCTCTCAGATGACTACGATGAACTGGAGAATCTGAGATTCCAGAAAGCGCTGCAACAACTTGAAAATCCTCTCAGACTGCGCCATCTGAGAAGGGAAATAGCTCAGATCAAGACGGCGCTGACGGAAAATAAACTGGGTATTAGAAGAGCTGAGGGATAGAAGAGAAAAATGTCCGACAGAGGAAAAAGACAGGTTTTGGTGGGTACTGTGGTCAGTGACAAGATGCAGAAGACAGTGGTCGTTGAAGTAGCAAGGCGGGTTCAACATCCGGTCTACAAGAAATACATCACGAAAAAGAAGAGAATCAGCGCTCACGTTGAGAATAGAGAGTGCCGGGTTGGTGATCAAGTGAGAATCATGTCCTCAAGACCATTGAGTAAGACGAAACATTGGCGAGTGTCTGAGATTGTGCGCAAAGGAACTGGAGAATAGAGTAATCCTAAGAAGTACAAAAGCAGATCATGATTCAATCAGAAACAAGGCTAAAAGTTGCGGATAATTCGGGTGCAAGAGAAGTACTCTGCTTTAAAGTTCTGGGCGGGACAAGACGACGCTATGCCAGCGTGGGAGATATCGTGGTAGTGACGGTTAAGCAAGCTATTCCCGGAGGTATGGTGAAAAAGGGTGAAACGTCGCGAGCCGTCATCGTCCGGACGCGGAAAGAGGTGAGAAGGAAAGACGGATCTTATGTGAGGTTCGATGACAATGCCGCGGTTCTGCTTACCGATACTGGAGAACCTCGCGGAACACGCATTTTCGGTCCTGTAGCCCGCGAATTGAGAGAAAAAGGCTTCATGAAAATCGTTTCGATGGCTCCTGAGATAATATAGCATGAGGATAAGAAAAGGAGATACAGTGGAGGTAATCTCCGGTGATGACCGGGGGAAAAAGGGGAAAGTTCTGCGATCCTATCCCAGAAGCGATAGAATTGTCGTCGAAGGCGTTAATTTCATCAAGCGACATACCCGTCCATCACAAAACAATCCTCAAGGCGGAATCGTTGAACGGGAGGCGCCAATGCATGTCTCAAACGTTATGCTTGTGACTGGAGGTCAGAGGGCCCGCGTAGGACACCGATTTCTAGAGACGGGTCGCAAAGTCAGATACTCTCTTAAAACTGGCGATGATATAGATTCTTAGGGGGCAATTTGTCAGAAGAGAAGAAAAAGAGCAGTGTGCAGGTGAAGAAAGCGGCTGGTGCTAAGAAGAAAGCGGCGCCAAAAAAAGTTGTTTCGAAGAAAAAGAAGCCGGCAGCTCTTTCAACAAATGGGTATGTACCTAATCTCTTCAAGGAATATCAGGACGATATTGTCTCCTCTTTGAGAATGAAACTGCATCTGAAAAACAACTTTGAAGTCCCGCGCGTGGAGAAAATATCTTTGAACATTGGTATGGGAAATGCGAAAGATGAGAAAGCAGCTTTGGAACACGCTGTAGATGATCTGACGACCATATCCGGTCAGAAGGCTGTCATCACGCGAGCCAAGAAAGCTATTTCGAATTTCAAGCTTCGAATCGGTGATCCCGTTGGATGCCGCGTTACTCTTAGACATTGGATGATGTACGAGTTTCTGGAAAGGCTGGTCTCCATAGCGCTACCCCGCGTGCGCGATTTCAGCGGATTTTCTGTCAAATCATTTGACGGTCGGGGAAGCTTCAACTTTGGAATTGAAGAGCAGATCGTCTTCCCCGAGATAGATTACGACAAGATAGACCGGATTCGCGGCTTGGATATTACTCTGGTTACTACCGCTAATGATGATGAAGGCGGCTATGAATTGCTGAAAGCTCTCGGATTTCCCTTCAGAGAAAAAGATCCTTTCAAGAGGGAAGTTCAGAATGTTGAAGAGGTTGCATAATGGCAAAAAAGTCACTAATTGCTAAATCGAAGAAGACCCCGAAGTTTTCAGTAAGGCGATATCACAGATGTTCAAAGTGCGGCCGCCCGCGGGGATTCTTGAGGAAATTTGGTCTTTGCCGTCTCTGTTTCCGGGAGCTCGCACTGAAAGGTGAAATTCCCGGTGTTACCAAAGCGAGCTGGTAGGGTAGAAACAGGAGAAGATTAAGTGAGTATGACAGATCCAGTTGCTGATTTGCTGACCAGAATCCGTAACGGTCAGAGTGCAGTGAGCCGATGGATAGATGTTCCGGCTTCGAACCTTAAGCTTCGAATCTTGTATATTCTTAAAGAAGAGCACTACGTTCAAGATTTTATGATCATCAATAATCCGGTAGGAAAAATGATCAGAGTATTCTTGAAATATGATCGCTCGGGAAATCCTGTTATTATGCATCTTGAGCGGATCAGTAAACCCGGCAGACGGATCTACTCAAAGGCCGGTGAAGTGCCGCGAGTTCTTGATGGTCTTGGAATATCAATCTTAACCACATCAATGGGCGTGGTATCGAACAAAGTTGCCAAAAGATTGAACATTGGCGGAGAGATACTCTGCAACGTCTGGTAGTGTTCGATGTCTAGAATTGGAAAACAGTCTATTGCTATCCCGGAAGGGGTGGAGGTTTCTCTCGAAGGAAACAGAGCTGTTGTTGAAGGCCCCAAAGGGGTGCTGGCATTTCAGTTTAATACCGATATGTTGATCAAACAGGAGAATGGACATCTGGTCGTTCAGAGACCATCCGACAGCAAGACTCACCGCTCTTTACATGGTACAACGAGGGCTCTTCTGTCTAACATGGTTCACGGCGTGTCAGAAGGTTTTTCAAAGGATCTCGAAATAATAGGTATCGGATTCAGAGCTGTGATGGAAGGGAAGCGCCTCAAACTGGTCTTGGGATACTCTCACGACATCTTTTTTGAACTGCCGGAAGGGATTGAGATTAAGGCGGGAAAGAACAAACTGAATGTTTCAGGAATTGATAGACAATTAGTTGGACAAGTTTCAGCTAAGATCAGATCTTTCAAACCGCCTGAGCCCTATAAGGGCAAAGGGATCCGGTACGCAGACGAGCATGTAACTATTAAAAAAGGCAAGACAGTAGGGGAATAAGGAGCTATTGTGAAGCGGAAACTTGAGAAACAGATCAGAAGAGGCAGAAGGCGCCGGCGCAGCAAACGGATGCTGGGGACCAGCAGTAATCCGCGGCTGGTAGTCTATCGCAGCTTGAATCAGATTTACGGTCAAATCGTGGATGATCAAAAGGGTGAAACTTTGGTTTCGGCCTCATCCGTGGAGAAGGGTACGCAGCCAGAGTTGAAGAGTGCTAAGTCAAAGGTTGAGAGAAGCGAGATCGTTGGGCGTATTCTGGCTGAAAGAGCAAAAACAGGAAAGATAGGGGAAGTTGTGTTTGATAGAAATGGTTTTCTTTATCACGGCAGGATTAAGGCGCTGGCCGACGGTGCGCGAAATGGGGGATTGAAGTTTTGAGCACGATTGATCCGACAGAACTTGAACTTCAGGAAGAAATAGTAATCCGCATAAACCGCGTGGCGAAGGTTGTGTCGGGCGGCAGGAG
>DCAL01000063.1:8192-11733 GCA_002311975.1 Fidelibacterota bacterium UBA1134
GGAAAGGACATGTGGGGCTCGGTTACGGCAAGGCAAATGAAGTAATTTCTGCCATCTCGAAATCCAAGGAAAACGCCAAGAAAAATCTTTTTCGTATTCCGCTTATCAACGGTACGATTCCGCACAAGATTATCGGGAAATTTGGTGCAAGTCGTGTAATGCTGAAACCAGCAGCGCCCGGTACAGGAATTATTGCCGGAAGCGTGGTGCGGGGTCTGGTTTCACAGGCCGGTATCACCGATATCCTGACAAAGCGGTATGGTTCGACAAATCCTAATAATATCGTGAGGGCAACCGAGGTTGCCTTGAGAAATCTTCAAGACCCAGTATCGGTAGCAAATCGCAGAGGAATCACGTTAAGCGAAGTTTTTAAGTAGATCGAACCGATGGAAAAAAAGAAACAGAAAACTCTGAAAATTACCCAGACAAAAAGTGTGATCGGTCATAGAAAAAAGGCCAAGCGAACGATTACAGCTTTGGGGCTGAAGAAGATGCATCAGACCGTGACACACGTTGACACACCTGAGATAAGAGGTATGATTCAAGCTGTCGGGTTTCTTGTGAAGGTGGAAGAAGAATGAAACTCGGAGAATTGCAAGCGGTACCCGGAGTCCAGAAGAACCGCAAGCGTCTTGGGCGGGGCGAAGGTTCGGGCACAGGGAAGCAAGCCGGACGGGGTCATAATGGATATCATTCCCGCTCCGGCAGTAAGCGACGCTCATGGTTCGAGGGTGGGCAGATGCCGTTGCAAAGACGTGTTCCCAAGCGGGGATTCTCCAACGCACGTTTCAAAACCATCCATCAGATTGTGAGCCTTGCCAGTATTGAGAAACTTGGTGAGAAGAAGGTTGATGTTGCAACTATGTGGGAGTGTGGATTGATTCAGACTGTGATGGATCCCGTTAAGGTTCTGGCTAATGGTGAGATCGGTTCAGGCGTTGAAGTGACAGCCCACGCTTTCAGCAAAGGTGCCGCTGAAAAAATAGAAAAAGCCGGCAGTAAGGCAATTATTGTATGATTGATAAGTTCAGAAATATTTTTAACATACCTGAGCTTCGTAAGAGGATACTCTTTACTCTTACCATCCTTTTTGTCGTTCGTGTTGGGGCTCACGTGCCCGTTCCCGGCATAGACGGAGAAGCGTTAGGGGCAGCAATCCAGAATTTTCAGAACACACTGTTTGGTCTCTATGATCTGTTTGCCGGGGGTGCATTTCAGAAAGCGACGCTGTTTGCGCTCGGGATCATGCCTTACATTTCAGCATCCATTATTATTCAATTGATGGGTGTGGTGGTGCCCTACTTTCAGCGACTGCAGAAGGAAGGTGAAGAGGGTCGCAAAAAGATTACCCAATTGACTCGCTACGGTACTGTTCTGATCTCTTTCCTTCAGTCCTACGGTGTTGCCATTTTTCTCGAGAATATGGAGTCTACTGTGGGAGGATTGGGAGTGATGGTGGTTCCGGATCCGGGGTTCATGTTCAAGTTTACCACGATGGTTTCTCTCGTGACGGGAACGGTGTTCATCATGTGGCTTGGCGAACAGATAACGGAACGAGGCATCGGAAACGGTATATCACTGATTATCATGGTCGGCATTGTGGCGATGCTGCCTAATGTGGTCATCAGTGAAATCTCACTAATTCAGGAAGAAGTTCGTGGACCTCTTACGGAGTTTGTTCTCATCGGAATCATGTTCGTCATCGTAGCTTTTGTCGTTCTGTTGACTCAGGGCACAAGAAAAATTCCCGTTCAGTATGCAAAACGAATCGTGGGTCGGAAAGTATATGGTGGTCAATCGACTCACATTCCCATGAGAGTCAACACAGCGGGCGTCATGCCCATCATCTTTGCTCAGTCAATCATGTTCTTGCCCAGCACCGTGGCGACCTTTTTTCAGGACAGCGACTTCATGCAGGGAGTCTTGAGAGTCTTTTCGTTCGAGCACTGGTTTTACTGGCTTGTATTCGGATCGTTGATTGTGTTCTTTACATATTTCTACACTGCCATCGCCTTCAATCCCGTGGAAGTGGCGGACAATATGAAGAAGCACGGCGGTTTTATTCCCGGTGTGAGACCGGGTAAAAAGACTTCCGAATTCATTGACAATATCTTGACGAGAGTAACACTCCCGGGATCGTTCTTTCTCGCATTCGTTGCTGTCTTCCCTTATCTCCTAATGAATACTATGGATGTGAACTATGAGCTTGCATCCTTCTTCGGCGGGACCAGTCTCCTGATCATCGTTGGCGTGGCACTGGACACGCTGTCGCAGATTGAGTCTCACCTGCTGATGCGGCATTATGACGGATTCCTCAAGCAGGGGAAGATCAGAGGGCGGAGGAGAGCCTGAGAAAATCATCATGGTGACTATCAGAAGTAAGAGAGAGATTGCCAAGATTCGGGAAAGCTCCGGAATCGTTTATCAGATACTCGATTTTCTTGAGGATAAAATTGTGCCGGGCGTCACGGGGAAAGAAATTGATTCCCTGGCTGAAGAGCATATTCGTTCTCAGGGAGCCGAGCCAGCATTCAAAGGATATCTGGGCTATCCGTCCACCATCTGTTTTTCGAAAAACGAAAAGGTGGTACATGGAATTCCTGATGGGAGAACATTGGATGACGGAGACATTGTATCCATTGACTGCGGTGCTATTAAGGACGGCTACTACGGGGACAGTGCCAAGACCTATACGGTGGGGTCTTCCATTGGAGAGGATGTTCAGAAACTCCTTGATGTCACGGAACGATCACTCTACGTCGGCATCGAACAGGCGAAAAGCGGCAACCATGTTTCAGATATCGGTTACAAGATTCAAGAGTATGTGGAGAGCTTTGGTTTTTCCATCGTGCGGGAGTTGGTTGGCCACGGAATTGGAACACAACTTCACGAAGATCCTCAGATTCCCAATTACGGCGATGCGGGACAGGGTGTGGAACTTAAAGCTGGTATGTGTTTAGCCATTGAGCCCATGGTGAATCTCGGTGGAAAGGAAGTCTATACAGAACAAGATGGCTGGACGATATGTACTCGCGACGGCAAGCCTTCGGCGCATTTTGAGCATACGATCGTGGTGGGCGAAGAAGGTGGAAGAATCCTGAGCAACGGTTTTTTTGATGACTAAAGAACAGCCGATTACCATTGACGGTACCATTAAGAAAGCGCTTCCGAGTGCCATGTTCCGGGTTGAAGTTGAAATCGGCGGCAAGGCGCACGAAGTACTGGCACACGTATCCGGGAAGATGCGAAAATTTTTCATTAAGATTTTGCCGGGCGATGTGGTAACACTCGAGATTTCACCCTACGATCTGACGAGGGGGAGAATCGTATATCGGCACAAGTAGCCTGAATTATTCATGACTATCAGGCTGGAAACTTAGATGGAGAGTAATCAAGTTCTTAACAAAAAAAGAACAACCTGATTAATCCATACGAATAATTTGGGCAATGTTTTTCATTAAGTGAATAAATGAACAATGATTAGTGTTGAATCAATAAAAGCTGATGTTGGAAATCCCGATTCTTTCGGGGAATTAATCAG
>DCAL01000063.1:11802-12377 GCA_002311975.1 Fidelibacterota bacterium UBA1134
GATTTGTGATAAATGTAAAATCATCCGCAGAAAGGGTGTCGTGCGGGTAATCTGCGTGAACCCGCGGCACAAACAGAGGCAGGGATAAAAGAATGGCACGTATAGCAGGTGTAGATTTACCGAAAGATAAGAAGGTCGAATTCGCCCTCCGTTACATCTACGGCATTGGGCACTCGACTTCGAAGGAAATTCTCGAAGAAGCAAAAGTGGATGGCGATATCCGGGTCAACGATCTTTCAGAAGAGCAGGTAACGGCAATCCGGGACAGTGTTGGCACCGTCAAGGTGGAAGGTGCATGCCGGACAGAATTCACGATGAATGTAAAACGTCTGATGGATATCGCATGTTACCGTGGAATACGTCACCGCCGGGGACTGCCCGTTAATGGACAGAGAACCAAGACGAATGCCAGAACAAGAAAAGGCAGGAAAAAGACAGTCGGTCTCGGGAGAAAAACGGCTGTCGGAAAGAAAGCTTGATCAGGTTGGTTAGTCAGTAAAGAATTTGATTATTCAGCATTTAGTAGATGACCATTCAAACAACCGTCAATAATTCAGGTTAGGACTTAACTATGG
>DCAL01000063.1:12413-16248 GCA_002311975.1 Fidelibacterota bacterium UBA1134
AAGAGAAAGAAGAAAAAGAAGAAGGGTCAAGTGCCCGAGGAAGGGATTGCCCATATCAAAGCAACATTCAATAACACTATCATTACGATGACTGATGTTAGCGGCAATGTCGTTTCGTGGGCCAGCGCGGGGACAACCGGATTCAAGGGATCGCGTAAGAGTACGCCTTTCGCGGCACAGCAGGCGGCGCAGAAGGCAGCCTCCCAAGCTATGGAACTTGGGATGAAGAAAGTTGAGGTTCAGGTCAAAGGCCCTGGGTCCGGCAGAGAATCGGCAATCCGCTCTCTGGGAGTTGTCGGCATGGAAGTGACTGCTATTCGTGATGTGACGCCAATTCCGCATGATGGGTGTCGTCCACCGAAGAAGCGACGGGTTTAGTAAAGGAGTACATCAATGGCACGTTATATCGGCCCTAAAGCAAAAATCGCCCGGAAATTCGGCGAGAACATCTTCGGCAATCCAAAGATTGGGAAAATTCTTGAAAGGAAGAATTATCGACCTGGGCAGCACGGTCAGTCAAGACGACGCAGACTGTCAAATTATGGCGTACAACTCCGTGAAAAACAGAAGATAAAGTACGCTTACGGACTTCTGGAACGTCAGTTCCGGCGCTATTTCAAGAGGGCTGAAAAAATGCAAGGTGAAACAGGTGTCAATCTCCTTCAACTCCTTGAGAGGCGCCTCGATAATGTTGTTTACCGTCTTGGTCTTGCTTCTACCCGTGGGGCTGCCCGACAACTGGTAAACCATGGCCATTTCCTGGTGAATGACAAGAAAGCAGATGTTCCTTCTTATACCGTTGCGGCAGGTGATGAAATCAAGGTAAGAGAGAAGAGCAGGAAACTGCAAGTTATCCACGACTCTGTCAAGCAGATTAAGGGAGATCTTGATTCTCCCTGGCTTGCGCTTGACAAGGCGTCACTGTCCGGAACAGTTTTGAAAACACCTGATAAAGATAATCTTGATCCGATATTCAAGGTACAGTTAGTAGTAGAACTCTTTTCAAAGTAGCTTAAAGGGGAAAGTAAATATGACAACCAATGGCGAATTGAAGTTTCATATAGATGATAAAACGACAACAGCTTCTTACGGTCGTTTTGAATTAGAGCCTCTTGAGCGCGGCAACGGAATCACTGTGGGGAACTCCCTCAGAAGAATCTTGATGACCAGCATTCCGGGAGCTGCCATCATCAGTGTGCGAATTGATGGAGTTCTTCACGAATTTTCAACGATTGACGGTGTTGTGGAAGATGTATTGGACATCATCCAGAATCTTAAGCAGGTGCGGTTCAGACTAAAAGACAATAGGCCAGACAAGGTACAGCTCAGTTTTACCGGAGCGGGTAACTTTACCGCAAAAGATATCAATGAAGCTTCCAAGCAGTTCAGAGTGATGAATCCGGCTCTCCAAATTGCAACGCTGAATGATGATGCCAATTTCACCATGGAGTTCCAGATCGGAGTTGGCAAAGGGTATGTAGATGCCGATGGCCATCGAAGAATAGACTCACCCATCGGGACCGTCTTTATCGATTCTATTTTCAATCCCGTCACGCGGGTGACTTACGATGTCGAACCTGTGTCATCAGCAAAAGGCAGTCTTGATCGGCTGGTTATTGAAGTTCATACCGATGGGACCATTACTCCTGAGAATGCCCTGAATCATGCCGCAAATGTTCTCATTGACCATTTCAGTCAATTCGTTTCTGAAGATGCAGAGCCTGTGCTGAAGATTGTGGAGGAGATTGATGAAGATGTTCTCCGAATCCGTGATCTCCTCGACAGCAGTATTGATGAGATGGAACTCTCTGTGAGAAGTCACAATTGTCTTGAGGCAGCCGGGATTGAACGGATTCTTGATCTTGTCTCCAAGGAAGAGAGCGTAATGCTGAAGTATAAGAACTTTGGCAGGAAATCGCTTTCGGAGCTCGTGGAGAAACTCGGCGAAGTGGGACTCTCTTTCGATATGGATGTTAAGCGATATATGTTAGAAACCGACCACTAGATCGAAGACGATGCGGCATCAGAAACGCGGCAGGAAACTGGGACGGACGGCGAGCCACAGGAAGGCGACCTTGTCGAACCTCGCTTCGTCCCTCATCGAACATAAGCGGATCAAGACTACTGATGCAAAGGCAAAGGAAACCCGCAGGTTTATTGAACCGCTCATTACGAAAGCCAAGCGGGGAACTCTGCACGACCGACGGCAAGTGCTCAGGCATATCCGGAGACCTGATATTGTGAAGATTCTGTTTGACGAGATCGCACCCAAGTACACTGATCGGCCGGGCGGCTATACGCGGATTGTGAAGCTTGGCTTCAGAAATAACGACTGTGCTTCTGTTTCACTGTTAGAATTAGTGGATTATGCGGAAATGATGACCGGATCGGAAGATTCTTCGGAGAAGAAGAAAGGAAAATCGAAGAAGAAAATCAGAGCCGCGGAGAAGGCAAAAACCGGGGCCGACAACGAGGAATAGCGGACGATTTTTGAATTGAATATGAGAGATTTCTCCAAGGCAGCCCGCAAGGTTGCCTTTTTTTGTATTACAGGACTCCAGATCCTCCAGACTCAGCCGATGAGCCAGTTCGAATTCAGAGGAATCTGGGTTGTCCGCGGTTCGTTAACGTCTCAAGAGGATATCGAGCGGGCACTCCGCTTTGCCAAAGCTCACCAGTTCAACAACGTCTTTGTTCAGATGAGGGGGAGAGGCGACGCCTTTTACGACAGCCGGGTAGTGAAGAAATCTGAGCTGGTGAAAGATTCACAGTTCGACCCTCTTGAGTATGCTGTACGGCGAGGTCATGATCTCGGTCTCAAGATTCATGCCTGGCTCAACGTCTATCTAATCTGGTCATCAGATCGTCTGCCGGAAGATGAGCAGCACGTATTCAACCAGTTCCCTGAATGGATTGATAAGACTTCGCTGGGCAAGTCCACATCTGCAGCCGATGCTCCCAACGGCAATAGCAATCCGATGCAGTTTCTTTCTCCCGCTCATCCCGGTGTCACTAACCATCTGGTGAAGGTGATAAGGGAGATGTTGAGCAGTTACGATATTGATGGTCTCCATCTCGACTACATGCGTTATGGAGACAGCGATTTCGGCTACAATATTGCGGCCAGAATTGAGTTTGAGCGCAGGAACGGCGTTGATCCTTTGAGGCTCTTTACCTCGTCCGGCTACGGTATGAACCCCGTCTGGGATGAGGAAACACAGAAACTGATGCAGAAGTGGAACCTGTTCCGGCGGGAGATGGTGACCGACTTTGTCAGGCGATGCAGCGTCATCATTTTGGAGATGAATCCGGAATGTCTTCTGACTGTCGCCGTGAAGCCGAATCCGAAACAGGCGAGGAATCGCTATTTCCAGGAGTGGGACAAGTGGCTGACTGAAGGATTGGTGGATTACGTCTTGCCGATGAATTATGCGAGTGATATCCGTGGATTTGCCGGTGTGATTGATGAAATATATGATGTTGTGCCGAACAAATATTGGCCCGGGATCATTATGGGCATCAGCATTTTCAATCAGAGTTCACTCGATTCGAGAGACAAAATACATTATTCGCGGATTACAGGGTTCCGGGGGATTTCGCTTTTTTCCTACGATAGTCGCAAAGACGACCTGAGCTACTATCTGCCAATCGTGGAAGAGATGATGGGTAATGGGGAAGAGTGAATATACACAGTCTTGGCAGAGATCAATTTGATGCTCCATGTTGATTGTATTGATGGTGCCGTCTAAATTCTCAGGAACATTATGACCGAACCGCGCATAGTCCACGCACCGACTGGTACTCATCTGAGCTGCAAAGGGTGGCAGCAGGAAGC